>CACYHD010000086.1 GCA_902774125.1 uncultured Lachnospiraceae bacterium | reverse complement strand
AAGTTTGACTCTTTACTCACTAAAACGCAACATTGTACCACACGAAAAAGTATCAAAAATTTGCTACAGGCGCATGAAAAAAAAATTTAGGCGCATAAACTTAAAAAAGAGGCTAAACAATTCATAATTCATAATGCATAATTCATAATTAAAACCGAATAAAATCAATTATAAAAATCGCGCGACAAATTAACATCTATTAACCAATCAGAGAGAGATGATGGAAGAAGGATGATGGAAGAAGGATGAGCCATCCGGAGGGCATACCTGAAACTTGAAACCTGAAGCTTGAAACCTCAACTATTAACTAACTATCAATTATCAATTATCTATTAACTAATTCTTAATTCTTAACTATTAATTCTTAACTAATTTCATTATGTCTATCAAAGTAAAAGCAATCGAGACTGATCTCAGTCATTTTTCTGACAAGAATGGTAATTCACTGGGCTATCGCTATGTCCTGAAACCTGAACTCTACAACAAGCTCACCGACAGCAAGGTTATCTCCGAGGCTGCTCTGCGCTCTGGTGTCGCAAAGGGTGTGATGGCGGCATGCTGGGAAGCAGCAGGTGAGGTAATCAAGGCATGGGCAACTGAAGGTCACTCTGTGGCAATCCCTGGACTTGGAACCATGCGCTTCGGACTGCGCTCTGAGAGTGTCGCTGACGTAAACGACGTAGCGTCTAAGATGATTACTTCTCGTCGTATTGTGTTCACTCCTTCTGTGGACCTGAAGAATGAGCTCAAGCAGACTTCTGTCGCAATCACCTGCTATGACCGCAATGGTGAAGTCGTTAAGCGTGTCACTTCCGACGACGATGGAAACGTCGAGGACGAAAACGAAAATGAAAACGAAAACCAGGGCGGCACTAACACTGGCACTAACACTGGTGACAACACCAACCAGGGCGGTGGTTCTGACGACAACGGCGGCGTAGAAGAGGGCTAGCCCTCACGGGATGAGCCCTTCGGGGCTCTCCCTCTTCTAAAGTGTAAAGTTAAAAGTGTATAGTGTATAGTCAGTTTAAAAGTTTATAGTAGAAAGTTATGAAAATAAACAGTACTTTTAAATCAATACTTATCCGCATAGCGTATTGCATCCTTGCTGGTCTCGCAGGCGGTGTTGGCGGTAGTCAACTTATGTGATGGGAAAGCATTTCTCCATAGTACAATATGCTTGCGCTGTATGCCTGATAATATCTTCGATAATGATGGTGGCGTACCAAGTACTTACCATAGCTGACGTGGCTAACGGACTACTCATGTATGTGGCGCAAGCATTCCTTCTCGCAGGTTCTATATTCGGACTGGACTACTACGTAAAACAACTGCGTCGTTTAAACGATAACGAAAACTAAAACGAAAACAGTAAGTCGGCAAAGCCGCCGTCTGAATAAAGTTGAGAGTTGAGAGTTTAGAGAGAGAAAAATACAGTTCATTCCATATTCCATTTCCTTTGTGCATTATTCTTCACCAGGGCTTGTGTGTCTCTCGACAAACAAGCCTTTTTTGTGCATGCAAGACTGGTGTTATTGTTCTTTAGCCGCGCATTGACATTTGACCCAGTGTCTTGATATAGTCAGGCAGATTTTCGTTCATGCAACGACCTGCAGTATTCGACTGGCCTGCCGTCAGGAAGAAGCGTGAAGATTTTCTTTGTCATTATTTGTTTAGCTATTAAAGTTTTGTCTTTCGTTTTCGTTTGCAAAATTATAATACATAATGTACGCGCACTAGGTGAAATAATGCAAGATAATGGAAAATTGTACATAGAAAGATAATTATAGCATATTTACTAAAAATATTTGCTTGGTTGGAGAAAATTCCTTACCTTTGCGACTGAAGAATCTAAAAAGAAAATGAAAAAGCTAACCATCTCATTAAGTCTGATGCTGTTGTCAATAACAGCACAATCTCAACAATTTCAGCAAGAATATGGAAATGCAAGGAAGGCGTATGTAGAGACAATTGCCCTCCCTAATCATGCTGACAGCTATTACCTGCCAGGAGAGAATGCCACATTAGAGATAATTGCCAAGGAAGGCGGCATTCCCATAAACGGGACAAAAGTGTATTATAAGACAGGCAAAGAAATGCTGCTTCCTGCTGCAATGGATTCTACGGTGTTTACCAATGGTAAGGCCGTCATATCTATGGGGACGATGCAAGAGCCTGGATTCCTGGCCTGTCAATATGAGTTCTCTGTTGCTGGCAAGAAATACGGTGATTTGGTGAAACTCGCCTTTGCACCAGAAAGAATCAAGGCTTACACAGAAATGCCAAAGGACTTTGAGAAGTTCTGGCAAAA
>CACYHD010000085.1 GCA_902774125.1 uncultured Lachnospiraceae bacterium | reverse complement strand
GATGGTTGGAATGGTGAAAGCAAATGCTAACCTTTGGTAGAACTGAGTCTTTTCACACTCCAGAAGCTCAGAAGCTCGTTTACCCAAAGCATTAGGAGTCCTGCCCCTGACAATGTGAGACACACGGATGGATGGTGCTGTCACTGCTTCGCCACGATAGAAAGTCTTAGCGGCATCATGCACCGACTCAATGAAGTCCTGATGAGAAATGGTCAGCTCCTGATTAGCCCACGTGGGAACCACACACTGAGTCTTTAGCTCATCCATCGTAATGTGGTTGGTGTTAGCATCCAAGAAACTGACGTAGGACTTTGTTGCTACTGGTTGCTCAACAACTTCTTCGTAGTCAACGTACTCTGTTGCAAACTGATTGCTGTTATTCATAGCCACAGCATTAGGCATCAATAATAAATCGTTCATAACATAATAAAATGAATTAATTGGTTAATGATAGAGTTAACTGTAATGAAGTGTATTACTTCTTAGACATACAGTCGCTATAGATACTGACTACGTTTTCCGGTACGGCTGAAGTTTCCCATGGAAAAACGTTTTACCTATTGAGGCAGGGAGGGGGACTTGTTGAGGGTGAAGTGCCGTGTGCAGAAAAAATAAAATTTTGAAAATGGCATATTTTTCAATAATATTGTGTACCTTTGTGGCATGAGAAATAGTACTGTACTAATTGATGGCGAATTAACTATTTATGCAGAATGGTTCTTCTATCATTTTTACGGAAAAGATAAGAGGATCACGGATGGTGTTTGGTTCTCAGATTTTGCTCATAGGCATTATAACAGCATCAAGGAGTTCCTTCCAGAACTTATGAAGGTTGCGTCAGATAAAGAATTAAACAACTTAATTGCGGTAATTAAGGAACAGTTGGGTATATATATCGATATTCTCAATTTGTATATGTTATGTGCTTATATTAACGAACTAATAAGAGAACAATATGTCGTTTTATTGAAACAACCAACCTTAAAAGCACTAGACGAGTTAGACGATGTAGAAGAAATCGTCTTTCGAGATAAGGATGGTAGAACTGTATCTACTAATTACAACGAATTATTGCAAGTCTGCTTGGAATCAGCCAAAGAGTATTTGCACATGACAGGCGATGTGATTGAAACTGCTAAAATGGGTAGGTATGATATTATTGGTTCCACAATAGATAAAAGTATAATTCAATGTCAGTTCGCTTATTATGTTGCTACATTCCTTGCAGAATCCTTCCCTAAAGCTAAGAGAAGTCATCCGGGGAAACAATTTATGATTGCACCTCTTGAGCAGGAATTAATATTGAGGTTAATGGGTTATTTCGACTTAGGTCTTAAATACGGCACAACATCTACTGAAAATTTAAGAAAGCTAATAAACAAATATAAGAAACTACCTTATCCTATTGATTCCAGCATATTGTATCTAAAGCATGATGATTGGCAGAAAAAAATCGTTTGGGATAATCCTGAACTTAAACTGCAAGAATTGACGAAAGAGGAAGAAGATAAAATCTGGCATAATCCTAACACACTAATAAAAGACTGAAACAAGTATTTTGTGTCATAATTGGGAATAGTTCGTTATCAACGCTATTCCCATTTTTTATTTTCTATTTCTAGTTTTTTGCTACTATCTTTGCACCCAGAAATAGGAACGATAGCTACAGAATGGTTCTGAGCTGGGTAGTCCGAAAAAAAATAATATGATAAATTTTATCAAAAAAACCGGAAAAGTTCATTCCGTAAAGACTGTAAGTGATTTGTTCAGCTCTGACAAGAGAAAAACTAGGATTGAGTTGTTCGGTAGTTATCTTAGTAAGTCATTCGTCCTTGAAACTGTTCTGACTAATACCGACAACAACATCAAGGAGCTTGGTTGTAAATTGTCGAACTTAAAATTACTCAAAGATGAGTTGGAGAAGCAAGTAGCCGAGAAGAAAGCCAAGAAAATGCTCGAAGATGTTGAAAAAATGAGTGAGGCCGATGCTCAAGCACTATTTGAACAACTAAAAGTAAAACTTGGGCAGCAGTAACTACTCTGTTTGAAGCGAAAGAGGTCAGCGTAATTGCTGACCTTTTTCGTGTATGATGTATTAAGTAATTAAGAATTATTATTGGGGAGGTATATATGCACTGTATGATGTACCTAAAGGTAGGTATTTTAGCGTAACCGTATCCGCTTTGACGCCTTGACTCGTATCTGAGAAGTCAGTACCTTTGCATATTCATTTTAACAGATATGCAAATATGGAATTACAGACAGC
>CACYHD010000084.1 GCA_902774125.1 uncultured Lachnospiraceae bacterium | reverse complement strand
CCGGTCTCGTTGCCAGAGGTGCCATAAGTATATTCGACATCATTACCTGTCATATAACTATAACGTTTGTGCCTGGGCCTGTAGTATGTATAGTCGTAAAAGGCCTGTCTTGTCACACCGGCCAGTGCACAAAGGCGATTCACCGGATATCTTGAATCTCCTTCGTGCAGCCTTTCGACTGCCCGGTGACGGCTTTTTTTCTTATCTCAATATTGAACATCTCCTCCGCCACGTCTATCATCGTGTCGTAAAAATCCGCACGCATCATCTCGTTGTAGAGCTGTTTCTTTAGCTCCATAACCTCCCTGCGGAGAGCCTTTATCTCTTCTGATTCTCTGGTTGTTGCAGTCTTTCCCATAAGCAGCGCACTTTTGTTGTTTTCCGCGGCAAATTTACTGATAATTATTGAAATTACGGATTGCACCGTGTCATAACGTCTTGCCAATTCCTGTTGGCTTACGCCTTCTAGATGGTACATCTTTATAATCTCCATCTTCTCTTATTGACTCAGATACTTCCTTTTCTTCTTCTCTTTTTCTTTCTTCATTTTTTTGACTTTTGTGTCAACTTTTTTCAGCGCAAGACACGTTAGACGGCACCCCTAATGCAAAAAATATCTTCCCCAGGAACCTTTGCCATATTCTACAACTTTTATGGTCTGTTGGCATCTGTCAATCCAGTGTGTTGCAGAAGATGTGTCCATTAGTGGCAGCAAATGGTTCTTTATCTGTTGTGTGTTTATTTGGTTCATTGGTTTGGTATGTACTATGATCAAACTGTCGCTAATATAAGTAATAGGTATTTCATATGCATAAGAATATTCTTTAAATAATCTCTTCTTTTTAAACGGGACTAAAACATAATAAGTCCCAACCTCGCTTTTCGTTGCAAAACAGAATCTTTTCTCGCGTGCGAAAATAAAATTACCAATCTTCAAATCAACCCCTTTTGCTTTAATGAATTCAATATAGTGGTTGGAGATTTCTCGACACTGTCTTATTTCAAGAATGTTTTTTGACGTGAATACTCTATTGGCCAAATTACTGTCAACGCACAAAGAATGTAAATTAGTATTGTATACAGGTATCCTGTCCGCCGCGTATGTCCACATATGATTTGTTGTGGAGTCAGGCGTCAGTATGTAGTAATCTCTAGAAACGCTTAGCACTTCTTTGTATCCAATCTGTCGAGAATCATAACAATATTGACTTCTGCACCCCCAAAACATAATACTTGATAACAAGATCAATATTGTCATTCTGAACAATCGCCATCTATTCATTCGCAACCTCCTTTATGTATTCTATCCTTTCACGCATTTCTGCCTTTTGAGCATTAACCTCTTCTTGCCGTTCGTCATCAAGTGGTCTTAAAGCGTGCTCTTCTTCGTGAGCCCCGATTCCGTGTATCAATTGTTCTTCGGATTTGTATGGATGAATTGCCTCAAAATCACGTAAACCTGTTTCTTTAAGAACAGCTTCCATTCCCGAATTTAAATCAGTAGAGATCAAATTGTAATCTATGTTTTTTTCTCCTTTATCTTTGCTATTAGACACGACATACCCAACCGTGCTATTTTGGATTTTACTAGCAGTAGAGACTATAATTATTGTATTCAAACTATAGTCATCTTCTATAGTTTTTCCGTGCAGTTGAGAATAAGTTTTGTTTCCATTGTCAATAAAAAGAGGATTGTCTGTTACCTTGATTGTAAATTTTCGTTTAGAATTCACAAGATCCATAATACCTTTTCTACCATTTTCTGTTGTAATTCGAGCTTCGATATATCTTTTTGTCCCTCTACGTATAGCCCCTTTGCTATATGAGAATTGTTGTGTCTTGTAGTTGTATTTTACGCCACGAATCTTTTTCCCATCAGGATCCACCAGCTTCACTGGATTCCAGGCACAATACGCATACGGGCTCATCGAGGGATACTTGTCCGCCATCGGGTCGACGCTCAGCCACATTGTCATCAGCTCGTGATCCATATAGCGGGCACCGAAGTATCCGTAGCCGGTTTCCTCGTCGCGCTCCTTGCCGGTGAAAGTGAATCGCTCATTATAGCCCGCGGCGCGCTGGTCAACATAGCGTTCGCCGTAGGGCAGGTACTGCAGGTGCTGGACAGCAAGGCCGCTGTTGTCGGTAATCCAGCTGGCGCT
>CACYHD010000083.1 GCA_902774125.1 uncultured Lachnospiraceae bacterium | reverse complement strand
AATTGAAAAGCTTGAAAATGGCACTAAACTTATGCTTAAAAATGGTATTGTTTATCATGTACCAGATAAAGCTTGTTATAAAATTATTGGCCATTATGAGCTTATGAAATTTGATAGATATGAAGGTCTTAATGAAATGTCAATGGTTTATAGCTATCCTGGACTTAAAGGTGAAGGTTTTGTTGATTCAATCAATCTTGGAAATCTTAACAAACATATGGATAAGAATACTTGGCGAAGCACCATAAAACTTTATATTAGTAAGTTTAATGGGGTAAGGCCACCGAAGCTTAAGGCCAATATGTTAGTTCTTAAAACTGCGACAGAGTTAATTACCCTAGAAGAACGGTTGATAAGAATGATGAGCAGTCAGACTTACTGGGGTTTCTTGTGTGGAACTGTTAGTGAGACAAAGGATAATAAGGGCGCCAGGGTCATTACCATCCAAAGAGATAATTCTGACATAGTGTTTAACGTTGATGCGGTAGAGACTGGTTGCAAGTTGGTGAACAATACCAAAGTTCGCTTCTTCCCCAAAGTCAACAATGAGAAGAGAAAGGTATTAGAGGCCGCCTACATTATAGTTTATAACTAAAAAGGACGAGTTGCAATGAAGAACGAAAAAACATTACGTCTGCTTGTGCAGCAGACTGCGGAAGGAGAAATCTTCTGGGGTGTAACGCATAGTAGTTTTGTTGACAAGGAATTGCTTGACGGTTGTCCCGATGCAGAGAAACGGTCGGCAGCCTATGCTTTTAAAGAGGTGGTCTTGCAACAGCATCCAACAAATTTTGAACAAATTTTCCTTCAGGAAAAAAAGAAGCTTCTAAATCAAAAACTTCTTTTGGAGGATCATGTAACGACTCACCTCATGGTTGTAGGACGCCACATCAAGGGGAAAGGCGTAGAACTAATACCTAACGATAAAGTACTGGAAGGCCGTTGTTACTGGTTAAGTTGGGAATATTACAATGCTCAGAATTACGACTGGAAACCATTATATGGAGGTAACAAAGTCATGATTACCTTTGATGAAAGTACCCCAACAGATACTTATTGCCATGTGCATAGTATTGTTGAGGGCGCAGAAGAAAATAAGGTAAAGGTTCAAAGAAGGCGCCTGATTGAAGACCTTGTTTGCATGGCAGGACATGTAAGTATTGGTGCAGAGATTAGTGAGTACAGAGAGACTATTACAGAAACGAGAACCTTTAGGAACCTTTTTTTCTCTTTGAATGGCATCAGTCTAGCTGACAATTTAGAATTAAGATATTTCCCAGAAGATATCTTGGGCAGTGATTTTTCTCAAGGGAAAGAACTCAGTGTTTGGATTAATCCACAAAACAAAGAATATGGAGACGAACCCTATATTGTTTCGTGTAGTGGTGTGAACACGGACAATTTGGAAAAGGCTCCTAAGGAAGCCCCTGAACAGGATCTCATAGCAGTTGTTGGAAACATAATCAGCCTTAATGTCAACAAATTTGTGATGTGGGTAGCGATGGATAACTACACTTGGGCTTCACCTGTATATCGCAGAAAAATGGACATGTCCGCCTGGGGACCTGTAATCAGAGATTATCTGCCTCTAGGATTCCCTGCCACATTTACCCTCGATTACAATAAAGAAACAGGGCAGAACCGCCTTTTTTTTAGAGGTCTTTCACCTGGTAAGCTATTGGGGCGAGTCAGCAGTGAAGGTGAAGCCCGCTATCTGAGCAAGAGAGTGCTTTGTGAACAAGTTGAGGTAACTCCTTATAGAAGGAAAAAGAACGAGAATGGTTTTTACGTAACATCACCAGGTTATGCTGGTTTTATTGCAGACAAGGATGCGCCAAGGACACTTGTGGAGTACAGTAAGGAACGGGTTTTCAGTACTGAGATGAAAATACCCGCCCGTGTTGCTATGTACAATGCAACAGTTGTGTTCAGTATCACAGATGTATTAAAAGATGAGTTGGTTAGACTGCAAAACAGATTGGGACAGGAGGAACCTATGAAGATTTGCAGCATCTGTCTAGGAACTGTCTACTTGACAACTGAGGGTGGGTATCCGGTGAGCTACAAGTGTAATGATGATAAGGAAGAAAAAAAGATGCGTAAGAACATGTTTCGCATTCAAAAATTTCTTATCCTTAACATTCACAATGACAAAGTTGAAGTTAAGATGACGACTAATTTCTCTGCTAACCTAGAGAAAATGCGACTCTCTGTTGGTTCACTATTTAATGCTGTCAACTCGAAACGCAATGATG
>CACYHD010000082.1 GCA_902774125.1 uncultured Lachnospiraceae bacterium | reverse complement strand
CAGGTATCGTTCATAGTACCTTTACCGATAATTTTTTCTTCCATTGCCTCAGTTAAGGTATTCCATGTTCCAAGGTCTTTCCACTGACCAGCAAATCTCTGAACCTGAATCTTTTCTTCATGCTCAACTACAGCGTAATCAAAAGAGATTTTTGTAAGTGTGTCATACTTAGCAAACAAATCAGCATAATCGGTAAAGTCAATAAGCTCGTGTGCTCTTTCCATTACATACTTAAGCTTGTATGCAAACACGCCACCATTCCACAATGCACCCTGAGCAATGTATTCTTTAGCAACAACTTCTGTTGGCTTCTCTTTAAAAGTTGCTACTTCTGCAGTATGATCAGCAGATTTTGGAATGATATAGCCGTACTTCTCGGACGGATATGTAGGCTCAATACCCATCAGTACAAGATTAGCTTCACCTTTATCAGCCTGGTCTGATAAACCTTTAAGTGCTTCGAAATAATCTTCCTCTACATAAGGGTCTACCGGACAAACGACTACAGATTCATTCTCATCAACACCAAGCACATCCACTAGGTATGCTGTAGCAAGTGCGATTGCTGGGAATGTGTCTCTTCTACAAGGTTCTACAGAAATACCCACACCATCGCCAAGCTGATTATGGATAGCTGATACCTGTGTCTTGCTAGTTGCAATAGTGACAGTTGCATCTGCATCAACCCTCTTAATCTGGTTATATACTCTCTGAACCATAGATTCATAAGAGCCATCTTCTTTTTTGAAAATCTTAATAAACTGTTTTGATCTAATATCATTTGAAAGTGGCCACAGTCTTTTACCTGAACCACCGGATAATAAAACTATATTCATATTGTTCTTCTTCCTTGTGGCATGGTGGCCACTAAAAATTTATCTTTCTGCTCTCATCGGATTGTTCAGAAAATCTTCGTAGGAGAGTTTTATTCCCTCTTCCAATTCAGTCTTATAAGTCCAACCCAAATTAGTAGCCTTAGAAACATCCAGTAGTTTTCTAGGCGTGCCATTTGGTTTTGTAGTATCCCATTCAATCTTGCCTGTATAGCCGATAACCTTAGCCACAAGTTCTGTTAATTCTTTAATGGTAAGTTCTTTACCAGTACCAGCGTTAACGGTTTCATTACCACTGTAGTTGTTCATAAGGAATACACAGAGGTTTGCTAAATCGTCAACGTATAAGAATTCTCTTAATGGACTACCATCACCCCAGCAAGTAACTGTGGTTGCACCACTCTCTTTAGCTTCATGGAAACGACGAATAAGAGCTGGAAGAACATGAGAGTGTGTAGGATGATAATTATCGTTAGGACCATAAAGATTAGTAGGCATTACAGAGATATAGTCTGTACCATACTGCTTGTTCAGATACTCACAGTATTTAAGGCCGGAGATTTTGGCTAAAGCATATGCTTCATTGGTAGGCTCTAAAGAGCTTGTTAACAAACAAGACTCCGGCATAGGCTGAGGTGCCATCTTAGGATAGATACAACTGCTTCCTAAGAACTCAACTTTCTTGCAGCCGTTCTTCCATGCACTGTGGATGACATTCATTTCAAGAATCATGTTGTCATACATGAAGTCAGCCAAAGCAGACTGGTTAGCAATGATGCCACCAACTTTAGCTGCAGCAAGAAATACATACTCAGGCTTCTCAGTTGCGAAGAACTCCTCCACCTCTACCTGTCTAGTCAAATCCAATTCTTTATGTGTTCTAGTTACAATATTTGTATAGCCCTGCCTTTCAAGCTCCCTAACGATTGCAGAGCCCACCATTCCCCTGTGTCCAGCAACATAGATTTTTGCATTCTTCTCCATCATTATTTGACTACTCCCTTTTCAAGGTATTCTGCTAAGTTCATACGGATATGTTCTTCAGCTCTCTCCACTGCTACCTTTTCCATGTCGTGCTTTGTCATAAGTTCAACAAGTTCTTCAAAGGAAGTCTTAGTAGGATTCCAGCCAAGTTCAGTCTTAGCTTTAGTTGGGTCACCCCAAAGGTTAACAACATCTGTAGGGCGATAAAAATCTGGAGACACTTCTACTACAACCTTACCTGTTGCTTTATCAATACCCTTTTCGTCCATGCCACTTCCTAGCCATTCAATTTCAATACCAGCATGGTGAAATGCTAAAGTAGCAAATTCACGTACACAGTGCTGAACACCAGTTGCTATAACGAAATCCTCAGGCTTATCATTCTGAAGAATCAACCACATGCACTCAACATAGTCTTTTGCATAGCTTACCCTGAGCAATACGTGCTGCAGCAAGAGTAATCTTTCTAGTGAAAAATGTCTCGCCACGACGCTCAGACTCGTGATTGAATAGAATACCAGAACAGCAGAACATGTTATATGCTTCTCTATACTCTTTCACAATCCAGAAGCCATACTGTTTAGCAACAGCATAGGGGCTGTAAGGGTGGAAAGGAGTTGTCTCTCTCTGTGGGACTTCTTCAACCTTTCCGTATAACTCAGATGTGGAGGCTTGATAAATCTTACAAGTCTTTTCTAATCCACAAACTCTAACTGCCTCCAAAACACGAAGCACGCCTGTAGCTACAACGTCAGCAGTATATTCAGGAACATCAAAAGAAACCTGAACATGGCTCTGTGCTGCTAGGTTATATATCTCATCCGGTTTAATTTCACCAATAATCTTTACAAGGGAAATAGAATCTCCCAAATCACCAAACTTAAGATGAAAATTAGGTGTGCCTTCAAGGTGTGCAATTCTTTCTCTAAAGTCGACAGAAGATCTCCTGATCATTCCGTAAACTTCATATCCTTTCTCTAATAACAGTTCAGCTAAGTATGAACCATCCTGACCAGTAACACCGGTAATTAACGCTTTTTTCATTCTGTATTTGTCTCCTTTAGTTAATTCTTCTATACTCATCTAACAATCAGCTAGTTAATGCCATTATTCTTTGTAGTCGTCTTCCACAAACCTGTTACCAATCAAAATAGAAGTCCTTATTTGGACTTACACTCGGCTTAGGCTTTTGTTCGTTATTTTCTTGCTCAACTTCCTTATCTCGCTTAATGTACAGTAAGTTTGTGACACATCATTTAATTATGTGATTCAAATCACACTAAATTTTTACCTAATAATAACCAGTATAGTCCCCATTTCTGGAGTGACCCCCATAAGTTGAACAAATAAAACTTATGCTTATTCTAAGGCTGAATTTCTTACTTCACAAGGAGTTCGGCCTTTTAATTTTTTGGCCTTTCGCTGTTTTGTGTGAAGATTTTCTATATCTTGTGTTTTACCCCATTTTTCTTCACACTATAAAACAGTGATCTGTTTGGTTATTTTTTAACCTCTGAATAAGTCTTTATAACAGCGTCATAATCTAGATCTCCACATACCAAATAGATCATGGTTTTGAAATGTTCCTTATTTCGAAACCCTTTTGCTCTACGCTTAATATTTTGAATAATGCTGTTTATTCCTTCAAGGGTTGCGTTAGTATATTTGTTATCGAAGTAATTCAGAATTTCGTCCCAATGATTTTTTAGTGTACCGCAA
>CACYHD010000081.1 GCA_902774125.1 uncultured Lachnospiraceae bacterium | reverse complement strand
AATTTTCCATATGTTGTATTAGAAGCAATGTCTACAGGATTAAATGTTATCGGAAGTTCTAATTCTGGAATGAATATTGGTGAAGCAATTGCCCAGCAACAGGCTGGTAGACATGTAATGCCTAGCACAAGTGGTACATATACAGTTGTTTCTGGCGAGTCTCGCAGTGTTCCTGCTACTCAATCTAATTCTTCCTCACCGTTTGTTCAGCCAAAAACTGAAACAAGAGCGCCTATCTCTAATGGTGAAGAAAGAAAACCGAATATAACTATTAACAAAACAACAGAGTCTGCTCCTGCAAAGGAAACGACCTCTAATACACCTAGTGCTCCAAAGCCTGAAAAACCGAAAAAAGAACCTAAAAAACAACCGAAAAAGCAGGATTCTTTAGGCACTTCGGCTAAAAAAGCACGTGACTCTGAAATAAATGCTTCTGGTACTTCTAAAAAAGAACAGGACGCATTAAAGAGGGACCAAGAAATTGATGATAGACTTAATAGTTAATTTACACAGAAAGGAAATTACACAATGATTAAAGGATTTATGGGACGTACACATGCGTTATTAAGTATTATGCTTTTATGTATTTGTATGCTTATTCCTGTAGATTTCCTGAAACAAACGATTTGGTTGATGAAGGATAATGTTTTATTCTTTATCGTTGGTATTATTTTAGTTTCGGGTGGTGCCTTATTACCAGACCTTGACAACTGCCAAAGTTTCGCTGGTGCTACTTTAGGACCAGTTGGTAGTATGTGTACCACCTTTATGCAATCTACAAGTTCTATTTTTTGGAATTTATTGCATGGCAAGGGAGATAAACCACCTCCGACCCAACACCGTTATTTCTGGCATACATTAATTGCTGGTGCGGGGGTGTCTTCCATGTTCATATTCGGACTAAAAGGTAGTGATCAAACGCTTGTTTCAAGTATTAAAGCATCGGAAGATATTACGACATGGTTTCAACAAAATACTGCATTAGTATTTTTCATTATCTTTATTTTTGTTGCCGTGTTAATTGGTAGTGATATGGTGCTAGGTAAACTAATTAAATTCTTTAATTTACCTAAACTATTGAACTATATTCTTCCTGTTGCTATGGTCGTTTATATATTCTTTATTGATATGACCAAAATTAGAATTCTGGGAATTTGCGTTGGTTTAGGCTTTATTTTCCACTGCCTCGAAGATTGCTTCGCTGATAGTGGTGTGCCGTTGTTATGGCCTATTCCTATTAAACGGCAAATGTGGCATAGAATTCGTTTGATTCCTATTACTATTCAAACTGGTTCTTTAGCCAATACTTTATTGGATATTTCGGCTCTTGTCGTCGATATTATCCTCATTGTTATGATCTTTACAACAAAAACGGCTGCAGCAGTGCCTGTCGCTTAATAATATTTGGGAGGAAATGTATAATGAATAATCGTGTTGTAGAATGGCATTATGCTCATGATGCCGATATTTCTCTTGGTGAAGTTCATATTAGTAAAGTAGCCAAGATTATTCTTATTTCTCTGTGCTGCTTGCTTGTTGTTGGTATTGGATTAACTATCTATTTTAGAAATTATATTATCGATTCTATTGCAAATCCAAGAATTCAATTAACTACCTCAGAGAAAACTATTGAGGTCTTTGATGACTTCAATGCTTTGGATTATGTTGCTGATGCAGAAGTATTAAATAAAGTGGAATATGAAATTAATGGTGAAGTAGATGCTAATACTGTTGGTACTTACGTCATTGAATATATTTCTAAAAATAAGGCTAAAACAAATTCAGCTACACTTACGGTGAATGTAGTTGATACTACTCCGCCTACTATTGTTTTGGCTAATAACGGTGCTATTCAAATCGTTCGTGATTCGGATGAGTATAATAATTTTAATCCTCTGGATTATGTTTTGTCTTGCTCAGATAATTACGATGAGAACCCTCTTTTAAGTTTTGCTCCAACTAGACTCGTTGCTGATGAACAAACTTCTGAGGCTAAAATTGATTTTAGCGCTGTTGATACTGCAAATAATCGTACTTCTGCTACTTTAACTGTATTTATCCTGGAGAACTATGAATCTCAATTACAGAATGAACAAGATGCTGCTAAAATTGAGGAACTTCAAAAACAGTTAGAAGAACAACAAAAACAGCTAGAAGAGCAACAGAAACAAATTGACGAACAGAAAAAGGAGTTGGAGGAGAAGAAAAATCAGCCAACTCCTACTCCTGTACCTACTACCACACCTACTGATCCTAGTAAGCCAACTGATTCTAGTCAGGGAACGCAGACTACTGAGCCTAAACCAACAAATCCGAAGCCTACTGAAAGCAATAAACATGTTTTAAGTGCAAAAAAGGTTACTA
>CACYHD010000080.1 GCA_902774125.1 uncultured Lachnospiraceae bacterium | reverse complement strand
AAGTCTAGCGGTGTGATGTCAAGTCAAAAATAATAAAAGACTATATATTTTTTGATTTGTTATACCAAAAGAAAAAACAACCACCTAAGCCCTGTCGACCATGTTTTTTTTATGAGCAGGGCGTATTCATCAGCTAGTAGATAATGTTACTACTATGCTGGGCGATATAGACGATTGTCTTTCAGCAGTCGAAAGACTAATCGCACAAGTTTACGAGCAGTTAATGCGAGTGCGCGTTTGTGTTGATATCTGTTCACCTCTTTGTATTTGAGATGGTAGAAGTCAGAGTATTCCTTGTCGCATCTTACAAGAGAAAATGCTGCTTCACACAGATAATACTTTAAAAATCGGTTACCAGATGGAATGAGCCTTGTTGTTACAGACTCAAATCCACCAGATTGGTACTGCGTCCAAGCAAGTCCAGCATATTTAGCAAGTTTCGCTTGGTTTTCAAAACGATTGATATCGCCTATCTCAGCCATTATTCCAGCTGAATAGACAGGACCTATACCAGGAATAGATATCAATACATTTGGCAAGAGTTCCATTTGAGCGTTTATAGCTTTGTCAAATTCTTTGATTTGAGCTTCCAATGCCTTCATTGAGGTTATGGATATAGAAAGCACCTGATTAACTGAGTCATTTACCGTCTTAGGTAAGCGGTAAGAACTTCTGGCGGCTTTCTGTATGGCTTTGGCTACTGCATCAGGATTAGGGAAGCGGTTCTTTCCTTTTTCAATGATAAAATCAGTAAGCTCATGTAAGTCCATATTTGCTAAAGCTTCTGCTGATTCGAATTCATCGTAAACAGCAAGTGCAGTAGTGCTGAAGGTATCACTGAATACCTTCTCCTGCGTCATAGTAGAATACTTCTTGAAGAGCAAATTTATAAAACGCTGTTTTTCCTTGGTGAGGTTTTGGACAGCGAAGAAGCGTGCTCGTGTAAGGTTCTGGAGTGCTTTGTAGTGATAGTCTCCTATGTAAACCTCTTTGTTGATTCTACCGAAGCGCAGGCAGTCAGCAATGACAAAAGAGTCCACGTAATCGTTCTTGGGCAAGTCGTTATAAGAGTCATGAAATTTCTTGACTTGCTTAGGATTGAGGACATGAATCTTTCTGTTGAATGGTGCCAGAGTGGCATCTTCCCTTAAAAAGTACACTAGGTTGTCACCATAGACAGAGGTTGCTTCGAGACCTATTAGAACTGTATCAAGGGAATGAGAAGTTAAGGCAGAAAGAATTCTTTTTACCAACTGAGTAGAGCCATCATGTGAGTTGGCAACAGAAAAGTTACTGTGCTTGTCACCATTAGGAAGCATTAAGTAAACGACATTGGATCTGCTACTTACATCAATACCAACGTAAAGAGTTGTGTTCAATGTAATCACCACCTTTCATTAGAGATTAAAGTGTTCAATCGGCTTGGTAAAACCCATGAACATGGAGCATCGACACCCTCGCATATAAGAATCCTGCTTAAGATGGACAGATGCGAAACCACACTGCTAGATGGTAGCCCATGTACTTAAGCAAACAGCTAGCTGGTTTGAAGTTAACTACCATGTCAGGGGAACAGACTTTATTTGAAGCAACCATTTCTGGTTCAACAGGGGAAAACAGAACTATTACCTGATTGACACTAGGACAATTATATCATGGGCTTAACTAAGCCTATTGAACAAAATTTATTAAGTTATTAAGGTACATTTAATGTATCTAAAAAATATTATACGAGGGGGGACTACGAATGAAGAAGAGATTACTAAGTATAGCAATTTGTTTTGTGATGGTAGCGGGGCTACTTGCTGGAATTGCACTGCCCATTTATGCAGAAGAAGAGTATGACGGGGAAAATGTGAAGCTGGCATTGGGAGATACCACATGGCAGGAAAACTATAAATACTTCCTTAACTTTACAATGGAAGAAATTGTACTTAAAAAATATATAGGAAGCGAAGAAAATGTAGTAATACCTGCAAAAGCGGTTGTTGGCGGAGCTACATATAATGTACGCTTAAATAATGATTGTACCGAGTTCTTCAGTGATTGTAAGAGTGTTAAAACAGTAGATTTTTCTGCTCTTAATACAAGAAATGTTGTTGATACAACCCGTATGTTCGAGTATTGTGATAATCTTACAGGCATTACTGGATTTAATACATTTAATGTTACTAAGATGAGCGGTATGTTTCATAATTGCGAAAGCTTAACAAGTACCACCATTAGCGGATTTGACACACGTAATGTCACTAATATGAATTCTATGTTCGCAGGTTGTACAAGTTTGGAAAAGATACCTGATTTTGATACACGTAATGTTACCGGTATGTATAATATGTTTGCGTATTGCAACAGTCTGACCAATATCGATTCCAACAAACTAGATACTCACAATGTTGAAACTATGGGTAGTATGTTTCATTGGTGCCAAGGATTAACAAGTGCTAATCTTAGTAATTGGGATACAAGAAATGTTGAGAGTATGGATGGCATGTTCTATTTATGTGAAAATCTAAAGGAAGTTGATGTAAGTGGCTTTAATACAAGTAAGGTAACAGAT
>CACYHD010000079.1 GCA_902774125.1 uncultured Lachnospiraceae bacterium | reverse complement strand
CAGAAACAGGGTCCGCCATGAGACCGATCCTGCCGCCCTGGCTGACAACAAGGCGGAGCGGGCCGCGACCACCGACCAGATCATATCCCTCCGCCAGCGTACCAAGCACCTGAAGCGCATCCAAAAGGACACGCCCCGGCTGGTGAATCTGCTGAAAACGGAATTGCAGGCGGAGTTTGCGGTCAAGCATCCGGTCAAAGAACAACAGAAGCAAAGGGCACGTTCGTATGAACAGGAACGATAATTCAACAAGAACCAGTGTAAACGGGTTTTCGGCAAGGCATACCATTCTCTTGCACTTTATGAATTCATACATAGAAAGTGAACAAAGAGAATAGTCGAAGTTAATATGTCACATAGGTTTTCCAATGATATATCCAAATACAATTAGTGCAATAACAACAAAAAAGCACATCGCAGGTATCCACCACAGTTTGTGGTTTTTGGAAGTTTGGCGATTAATAAGTTCATCCATAAGTAAAGCCAAAAAACTAACCGCGCCTAATGTTACTAAATTGTATTTAATAAAATCTATTGAGGATGCTGTCGAAGAAGCGAGGGAAGTATTAACATTTAGAAGCGTAAAAACGGCAATCAAGACGGTCATAATAGTAATTACTGTAGTGTAAATACGTTTTTCTATATCGTGAATATCACTCACTTTGCCATCTAATGATTGAATCTGTTCCATATACGCCGATTTATAATCTGCCAATCCCATAAATGAGAATTCTTTCTGAAAAGCACCTGAGTAGGGTGTGTCAGGATCATTGTCGAGCTGCTCGAAAATTAGCATAACATATTTTTCACCACGACTTAATGTAATGATATTGCTCGAAATATTCGTTATGCGAAAATAAATGTTTGTAATGTGTCCAGGCTGATATATAGGTGCATCCATGGTGAGTCCCATTCGGATTCGACTGTTCTTTAGGATAACCTTACCTATGGTTGATGAATCAAACACGATTGTTTCTTGTGATTGTACAAAGACAGATTCCCCAGGTCTTAATTCAACTGTCTCCACCATTTTTCCATGATAGCAAAAGGACGCTGTACGCAAATCATAACCTATGTTCGTAACACAATCATTGTTTCCATCGTATATGGCTGTTTGCTTTTGAGGCGACTTTTCTATACTGGTAAACGCTCCATTGCTAATCAATTGCTTAATATCTTTATCAACTAGAATCATCGTTAATCCTCCGAATCCATGTTACTGTTGTAGTGGCGTTGATAAATTGATATATGATTGTGGATGCTGACTTACAGCTTCTTTTATTTCAGTGATACTGTCATGTAAGAAATCGAACTCTTCATCATATTCATTGCTATTAGTAAGATGACATATATGTTGATTAGGATACAAAACCCAGTATGATGAATAATCTCCATTGTTTCTAGCTAATAAAGATATTTTGGATCCTTCTAAGGCCATTCTGCACTGTTCTAAAAAACCTTCAAACTCTTGTTCTGAAAGAGATACGCCGTCGAAATCTTCACCCTTGTTAATGGGGTGAGGTTGAATACAACACCACTCAACAGGAGATAATCTTTTAATAATCTCACTCATTTCAAATGCATAAGAAAGAACAGTTTTAGATACAACAGTATTAATTCTCAATCTATCACATTTCTTCTCCGACATACGTTGATAGAATCTCTTAAACCCATCGAATGCCTTTTCACTTCCTCGTAACAAATTATGGACGTAGCAAGGGCCATCAAGAGAAATGATTACCCTTGAAAACAAGTCGTAATTGTTTTCAATCCAAGTAGTATTTGACTTTGTTCCAAAACCGCTTGTTGTAATAGTTGGGGTAATGTCATTATCACAGCAACATTTAGTAATGAACGATAAGTTAGGACATAGTAACGGTTCACCACCAGATAGATCAACTTTTTTTACACCCAATTGCTTTAGTCGATCAATTGTTTCTCTTATTTGTCTTTGAGTTAGTTTAGTCTCAGTAGTCCTCATGGCTTTGGAAAAACAAAATTTACAGTTTAAGCGGCATGCGTTAGTAATATGCCACATTACCTGTAATAATGCATCGGAGTATTGACTGTCACCCCAAAAAGTATTCGTTAGCTTATTGTAATATATTGCCATTTTTCTACAAACAAATATATATACATAAGGTTTGTCGCTATATATGCTGAAATACTACGCATATAAACTGTGTGAGCGTCAAAAGAAGAGAACACATTATTTAACACCAAAGCAATCTTCTCAAAAAGAATGCTATGTAAACCTCTTTTCTATTATATAAATTATACGCGATTATAAAATGATAGTCAAGGTTTGGATAATCCGAGATCCGAGATCCAGATGTTTTTGTCGCCACAGCCGCGCTTTCCATCTTGGCTATGGTGATCGTAACCGCCACTGGCTTGGCCTTGCTCTGCACAACGTTGGCCGCCTTCTTCACCGTACTGCAGCCCTCTGTGCAGACTGCGTTGCGGATCAACAAAAAAGCACCGCGCCGTTGGCGTCGAAGAAATTGATGGCGTCATTTTGGCAGTAGAGGTAGGCGTTTAGAGAACGAGGAACGGCCTTCTTTCCTTTCAAACCGTCTCGCTGGCTAAAGCGGGCTTGGGCTGGCTCGTACTGCCGGGCCCGGAGGTTCAGCATGCCT
>CACYHD010000078.1 GCA_902774125.1 uncultured Lachnospiraceae bacterium | reverse complement strand
TTTTTCAAGTGCGTTATGGAAATCAAATGCAACTTGATTACGCATAAGTGTTTTGTCAAAACAGTTAGCTAGCAAGCACCACTTTTTGGCCTTGCCCATTCCCAAAACATCTTGCTTGCCGTCGAACTTGATATTGTATGCTTTCTTAGGCGCTGACTTTGTAGAATTACCTCGTACATTAATTGTTCCGAAGTTAGTTACATTAACTTTGCCGTCAGCCATCTTAACAACAAGTTCTGCATCAACTTTTGTTTTGGTCTCGTCAGTGAACAAGTTAACTCCCTGTGTTGAACTTGTTCTAGATGTTCTAACGTGAACACTTGCAATGCCTGTGTCATGAGCAACCAACGCACTTTCTGTGTATGTAAAACTACTTGTTTGGACCTCTGGTGATTCTTCTACTATTCCTTCAGGAGAAGTATATACAGCCTTAACTGTTCCGCTATATTTTTCGCCAACAGTGAGTCCTGCGTCAGCCAGATTAATGTAGCCGCCAGACTTGCTAACTACATATTCCTTACCTTGAATACTTACAACGTATTCATATGAATCCCCTTCAGTTCTAATATCCGTCAATTTGTTAGGATCAGAAAACGCAACTTGGTATCCCTTACCTGCGTCAACAGCATTAAAAATGTATGCCTTTGTTAATGGTGCAAGTATTATAGCTTCCTGTTCTTCATCATGACCATATATTGCCAATTCATAAATAGAATATGCATATGCTGTAGTTCTTGCTGTTCCATATATTCTTACGTATCTACCTCTTACTTCTTTGTTAAAAACAATAGAATCCGTTCTGGCCCCTGCTGTGTTTTCAACTGTTGAGACAGTACTGAATGTTCGACCATCTGCTGAAACTTCAACTCTATAATTTTTGGCACTGGCTGCTTCCCAGGCAATTTTTAGGGCTTCAATTTCATAATTGTTTTTCAAGTCAACTGTTATGTATTGAGGATCAGATTTTTCTGATTCCCATCTAGTAGTCAAATTGCCATCTATAGCTTTGTCTCCATCACTATTTCCTTCAAATGATGACTGCTTGGCGTAAACGCCACCATATTTAACATAATTATATCCGTATACAGGGTCAATATCTGCAAAGGCCTCTTCAATTAGTGCCCCACTCTCGTACACTGAACCGGCAGTAACATTAACGTTCTCAATTACTGTGGCAGTTGATCTCATTTTTTTGTATAATGACACAACTGAAACTGTATGTTCTCCACCGATAACACCTTCTATTGTGTAATCGCCTGCATCAAGGTTATCCAAAACTTTTTCACCATCTAGATAAACCTCGTACTTGTATCCGTTCCCTTCTTCAGGCGCGGTTATTGTACCTGTGATAGTGTCAATTTGACCTACAGCAGTAAAATCTGCTGGAGGATTAACGACTATTTCTTCTGCAGGTGCCAAGTCGTGATCAAAGTCAAAAACACCAATTTCTGTTATTTGGGCACCGTATGCAACTCCGTTAGGGAAAAACACTCTAACATATCTGACAGCTGGTGCATTAGCTTTAACATCATCCAAATCAATACTTATATAATAAGGAGCTTCTGACTTATCAGTGTTTGTTATTACGGATTGTTGAACATTTTTCACATCAGAGTATGTGACACCATCGGTGGAATATTGAAGTTTCATTCCCCCGCTTTGTGGTGCACATCCAGGATTAGAATCTCTGAACCAAACTGTTATGTTATCTATTCCATCACCCAGATAAACTTCTTCTAAGTCAATTGCAACCCAAGCGTTAGGCTGATTTTTTTCTCTTGGAGTAGCATAATCACTATGGCTAATAGTTCCATTAGTAATGCCTCCATTGCCCTCTGCAGAACTGCCTCCACTCAATTCATAAGACTTATTCAAAGCAATATTATCCTCTGTATTAGCATAATCAGTTATGTGATTGATATGTATGTTTTTTTCCAGACCTGCCGAAATCAAGCCATTGTAGTGAGATACAACTTTGAGGGTGCCATCTCCACCTTTAATATCATTTACTGTATATTCTTCACCAGCCGATACACCTTCTCCAATCAGATTTTTATTATAGTAAACGTCATATGTATAGCCTTCTTGGTTGTCACCAGCCACAACAGTATATTGGAGTTCATTTCGCACTGTTGATGTATATGTGATATCTGCTGCATTATCGCACATTTCAATCTGTGCCATTTCAGGCTCACCTGTGCTGTTAATAACGGCAAACTCTCTAAGCTGAACACCGTATGTATACTTGTCAGGGTAAGAAACTCTGACATATCTAACTGCATCAAGCTCAGCTATATTCACATCCTCAACATTGATGTCTTGCCACAAGCTAGCTGATACGTCAGTATCAGTAACCTGCTTGGCATCATAAAAAGTCTGACCGTCTTTGGAATAAGACAAAATCAAACCGCCTTGCTTTGATGGATATGTTTGCGCATTTGTTTCATTATAGTAAAAAACAATACGGTCAATAGACGCTAGTGTATAGTAAGCATCTAAATCTACTGTATAGTAGCCATTGGCCATTTCCTTAGGATAAACTCTACCTGTGTTAGTTTTGCCATCAGTAAGCAATTCCATCTTGCCCTCATTAAGCGCATAGTTAGTAGTGGCAGTTTTTCCCAAAGCCAAATTGTATCCGGCATTGCTGACATCATCTGCCACCGCTGCTTGTGCCACAACATTGTTAAATGCTGTAGACGAAAAAACCATAGCAACAGTTAGCGCTATAGCAGTTACTCTCTTGAATCCTTTTTTCATAACTTCCTCCGTAATATAAACAGTTTTTAGACT
>CACYHD010000077.1 GCA_902774125.1 uncultured Lachnospiraceae bacterium | reverse complement strand
ACAGTAAAATACGAGTTGGGTAAAACGGCAGACGAAGAAGTTACAGAGACTCCTAAGACAGAAATTGACGAGAGCATCAAAAAGAAAATCTATATGCTTGTGGTGAATGAAAGTTATACGATAGAAGTGAAGGATGATCATATAGTTTTTAGTACCAATGAGTATTTTACGGATGGATATATTGAATATAGAATTGCAGTAGCTTTTAATCAGGAAAGCGCAGAAAATTTACAATCCACAACCTATGTGCCGTGTGCACCTAGATGGTTTTATGATGAAGTGGACCATTAATAATTGAAGGATAATCAAAGTTGTTTAGGGTCAAACTTTAGGGTTTGCCCCAATATCTATATCAACTCAAGTCTTTTTAGAAGAAACGGAATTTGGGTTTCGAAGTTGACGCCGTAGTTAACCGCTTCGGGATCGTTGTACGTGTCAGCGATACACTCGCTAGTAAAGTCAGCAGCAATTGTGAGAGCGTCATAAATGTTTTTGCCCCTAGTAAGGGCGCCGGTAAATGTGCTTGCAAAAACGTCGCCAGTTCCGTGAGATTTCATATGAACTTTTTTAGTCGAGTAGCTATAAAATTCATTCTCGGCTGAATCGTAGCCTATGAACCCAAACTTGTCGTCTCCTAGATTGACGCCGGTAATAACAGTATGTTTAGGGCCGAGCTTTGAAAGCTTAATAAGAAGGTTTTGAAGATGTTCTATGCTTGCGTCCTCTCCGGGATATTCCTCACCCAAAATGAAACTTGCTTCCGAAATGTTAGGGAGAATGATATCAGCTTTGGAACAAAGTCTAGTCATTTCCAGAGCGAAGTCCTCGTCAAAGCCGGCATACAATTTGCCGTTATCCGCCATAGCTGGATCAACTATTTTGGTTATGCCTTTTCCGAATGTATCAAAAAAATCACTGACAATATCAATCTGTCGAGTGGAACCTAAGTATCCGCTGTAAATCGCGTCGAACTTGAACCCTTCGCTGAGCCAGTGCTCCTTGATGCCCACCATGTCGTCAGTCAAATCCCTAAAAGTGAATCCGCTGAACATTGTATGGGTAGACAAAACAGCAGTTGGAACGATAGCACACTCAATGCCCATAGATGAAATTATTGGAAGAGCAACTCCGCAGGAACATTTGCCTATACAAGAAATGTCCTGTATGCTCATAATTCTTTTCATAGTAACCTCCATTATTTAGCTTCAATATTTGAAATTATAAAATTATAATGGTATTATTAAAATAACCAAAAAGTAATTAATAAGTAATACCAGACGTGGTGGTATTAAGGAGGATGCAATGTTAACATACAATTTTTCGGATAGGGGCAAGACTCCTATTTATGAGCATCTCTATAATTTGATAAAGAAAGACATACTATCAGGGAAGATTAAAAAGGACGAGAAGCTTCCTTCCAAAAGAGCTATGGCGTCCCATCATGATATAAGCGTTATTACAGTGCAGAATGCTTACGAGCAACTTGTTGTGGAAGGCTATATTCGTTCTGTAGAAAAAAAAGGATATTTTGTCAACGAGGTCAGAAGTGGCTTTGACATTGTAGAAGCCAAGATGCCTACAATGGGCATTGAGGACAAGGCCAAAAAAGAATATATGGTAGATTTTTCATCTAACAATATTTTGTACGATAGTTTTCCATTTAACACTTGGTCTAAAGTTATGCGCAAAACAATAAATGACAGTGAGCATGATTTTTTGACTGCGCCTAATCACGCAGGAGTCAGGGAGTTGAGGGAAGCTATATCAAAGCACTTGATGGAGTTTAGAGGAATGAATATCAATCCGTCTAACATTATTGTTGGAGCCGGAATGGAGTATCTTTACAGTGTTATTGTGCAGCTTCTGGGCCGCAATCAGATGATTGCAATAGAAGACCCGGGTCACGGCAAAGTAAAAATGGTTTACGAGGGCAACGGTGTCAAGTGTATACCTGTTCCTGTCAGACAGGACGGAATTGATATAGAAAAGCTAGAGCAGAGCAAAGCTAAGATTGTGCATCTCTCACCTTCTCATCAATTCCCAACAGGATGTGTTATGCCGATCAATCGACGCATGGAACTTATCGAAATAGTAAAAAACAACAAAGGCTTTATTATTGAGGACGATTATGACAGTGAGTTTAGATTTCACGGAAAACCAGTACCAACGCTAGTTAGTATGTGCCCTAACAATGTTATATACCTCAACACTTTTTCTAAGTCTTTGGCACCATCGATAAGAATCGCGTATATGGTTTTGCCTGATTCTTTGATGAGAATATTCGACGAAAAACTGTCGTTTTATTCGAGTACAGTTTCGGGATTCGAGCAATATACATTGGCTAACTTTATTTCGGAGGGTTATTACAGCAGACACATTAATCGTATGCGTAATTACTACAAAAACTACCGCAGCCAAATAATCGATTTGCTACAAAAATCCAAGATGAAAGATGATATCACTATTAAGGAGACTGAGTCGGGCCTCCATTTTATATTGCAAATCAACAAAAACATTGATGATGTGACATTTATCAAAAAGCTAGAAAAGAAGAGTATACGACTCAAGCCGATTTCGGATTACTGCTATCGTAACAAGGATCGTTTTGAACATCAATTTATTATTAACTATTCAGGTGTTGAGCAGGAAAAACTTCGAGAGGCTATTGGAGTTATCGAGGAGGTTTTGATGACAGAACACAATTTCACAATAGATATTCCTGAAAATGTGGAGAAAATTATTTCCATATTGGAAAAGGAGGGCTTCGAGGCATACGCTGTAGGCGGATGTGTCAGAGACAGCATGCTTGGACGCAAGCCTAAGGACTGGGATATCACAACATCAGCTCAGCCGGAAGAGGTAAAAAGAATATTTAGAAAAACTATAGATACAGGCATTCAGCACGGAACAGTTACTGTGCGAATGAGAGGCGAGAGCTATGAAGTTACTACATATCGCAT
Organism: uncultured Lachnospiraceae bacterium; assembly: GCA_902774125.1. Classification (GTDB taxonomy): domain Bacteria; phylum Bacillota; class Clostridia; order Lachnospirales; family Lachnospiraceae; genus Eubacterium_G. The sequence continues at coordinate 376 of CACYHD010000077.1, read as the reverse complement.
CGATGGCGATTATGTAGATAACAGACATCCTGAAAATGTGAGCTACACATCAGACCTCAAGGAAGATCTCAAGCGACGTGACTTTACTATAAATGCAATGGCCTACAATCCATCCAAAGGATTGGTGGACGAGTTTGGCGGAATCAAGGATCTTGATAGAGGTTTGATTCGATGCGTGGGAAATCCGCTAGAGCGTTTTGGCGAGGATGCCCTAAGAATAATGCGTGGAGTGCGCTTTGCTGCTCAGCTGGGATTCGAGATTGATGCTCAGACAAGAGAGGCGATGAAAAAGCTTGCTCCTAATCTGGAGGACATTAGTAAAGAAAGAATAAGAGAAGAAATCGAAAAACTGATTCTTTCGGACAATCCATCTAAG
>CACYHD010000076.1 GCA_902774125.1 uncultured Lachnospiraceae bacterium | reverse complement strand
ACTCCAATGTTTTGTAATTATAAAATAATTGTTTTTTATTAAAATAATATTAATGCTATACCACTTGCTATTTTTTTACAACCCTGTTTTTTATATGCATTAAATTTTGGGCACCAGTTATTCCTTCTTGCTCTGGTCGGCAAAGGTGGCTCTTTTTATTTTGTCTTCGCCATACTTGGCCTTAATCGAATCAATAGCTTGGTCTAGCTTCTTTAGCTTTTCGTGAGATGGCTTAGGTGTTTTGGATTGTTTTTGCACATGCTCCAAATCAAAAAAGCTAAGCTGCTTGGGATCATCACCGCCCAGCAAGTTAGTTGTTCTTATTCCCAACAATCTAACCGGGGTCTGATTCCAATTCTCCTCAAAAAGTTTTTTTGCAACTTCGTATATTTCTCTTCCGGAATCAGTAGCAACATTGAGAGGCTGCTGTCTCGTAATTCTCTTGAAATCGTTGTACTTGATTTCGATGGCAACGGTCTGGGCTGTCTGATTGTATCGTCTAAGCCTTCCACCGACCTTGTCCGCCAAAAACAACAGAACCTTATTAATCTCATCAATATCAGAATAATCCTTAGGAAGTGTTGTGGAATTACCAACACCCTTCAAATCCTCCTCGTGCATATTCACAGTAGAATCATCTATGCCGTTGGCAAAATTGTGCAGCCTTACACCGCCGCTTTTGAGATGCGACTTAAGTATATCTTGAGGCGTGTTGGCAAGGTCGCCTATTGTCACAATTCCTAGTTTGTGCAAAACCTTGACCGTTGACTTACCCGCCAAAAACAAATCTTCCACAGGAAGAGGCCACATTTTTTCTTCTATTTCGTGGCTGTACAACGTGTGCACTCTATCCGGCTTAGTAAAGTCGGAGGCCATCTTGGCTAATACCTTCACATCGCTTATGCCAATATTTACAGTAAAGCCAAGTTTTTTTTTCACCTTGTCCTTTATGGCATATGCTGCTTCTTCCGGAGAGTCATATGTATTACTAATTCCTGTGTAATCCATATAGCACTCATCGATACTCGCCTGCTCAATGTTAGGCGTAAAGCTTTTGAGCAGTTCCATTAACTCAATACTTTGGGACACATAGTAATAATGGTCCGGCGGAACAACAAGCAAGTCAGGGCACCTAGACAGCGCCTGAACTATAGGCATCGCCGTATGTATTCCATATTTTTTGGCCGGAATAGACTTGGCCAAAACAATGCCATGTCTTCGCTCCACGTCGCCGCCGATAACAGCCGGTATATTACGAATGTCCTCAGAATAACCTTCCTTTAACATTCGAATGGCGCTCCAACTTAGGAACGCCGAATTTACATCAATATGAAAAATAATTTGTTTCTTATCCATCTTATTTGCTCTTTTGATCAACAATCTTAATATCTGACAATGTTATGTATTCACTGTTAGAATCATACTTGTAAGACAAAACAAACTTGGCCTTTCTCTTGCCCTTAACCTTGTAGTAATAACTGTCGGTCAAAGTTGTTGTTGTCTCAGCCTTGTAGGAATATTTATATGAATATACAACATTAAAAGTCTTTGACTTGGCATTGTAGCCGTAGAATTTTTTCACATCATTAGTTTCAAAATCCACAATGTTGTAATCCTTGATTTTTTTCTTTTTGGACTTATGCTTGAACATCTGCTTAATGTTTTTTCTAACTAGCTTTTGCGCCTTCTTCTTAAGCTTCTTGTCTGAGCTAAGAGCATTGAGAAGATTTTTGTTTTTGGCGTCCTTTTCTCTAACTGCAATATAATAAACATTCATCATATTGTCAGCGTTTTGTGTAAGCATATTTTTGTATTGATCTACAGTTATCTGAGAATCTTCCTCGAGCTTGTATAGATCGTAGTCGATATAAAAGTCAGGGTTAAAAAATCCTTCTTTTTTTATGTATGCATTGACCTTACGCTTAGCCTTGGTTCTATCGTCTTTGCATGTAAGTGTGAGATATGTATTGCCATCCTTGCTTTTAGGGTCACTTATATCATAAGAATCCACTACGATGTTTTGGCGAAGACTGCGCATCTTCTCAACAAACATATCCTTGTTAATCTTTTCCTTATCGTAGATCTTATTGTACATTCCTTGGAAGTCTCTTTGGATGAACGCTCTAAAATAATCTGACGCAACTGGAGTTGGATCATTGGCATCCTGATACAACGCAATGCCAACACCTATTCCAGCACATACGGCGATAAAAATAAGCGTCAAAAACAATGAGAATATTCTGCTGTGTGTTATTTTTTTCATTTTCGTTTTCATAATATAAATGTTACCTATTTATCTTGATTTTTTCAAGGCTTTTCTATATAGTAAAGTTAGATATACAATATCAATTGCGAGGTAAAAAAATATGACAGAGACTAACAGAGAATTGGCTTTTATTGAAGTATATATGAAGGACGCAGAAAACGTTTCTTCCTTGACTGAAGATGAGCGTTATGACTTGATAGTAAGATTATCTGAAGGGGACAGCGAGGTGGCTGAGGATTTAATCAATTCAATGCTTCTATACGTTGCTGAGGCTGCCCAAAACTATAGAGACAAAGGCGTACATTTTGGCGACTTAGTTCAGGACGCCAACATGGCTTTGATGGATGTAATTAACGAATACGATGCATCTCCAGACGAATTTTATAACATCGTTGACGAGGCCATTACAGAATCTTTTGAGAATTCAATTGCGGACTACCAAAAAGTTGCGAAGGCCAGCCAGGAGTTAGCTAACAAGCTTAACAAACTAGACGATATCACTAAAACAATGTCTGCTAAGCTAGACAGACTTCCTACTACAAAGGAACTAGCCGATGAGATGAATTGTAGCGAAAGTGAAATCGAGTATCTTCTTAAAGCTTCTCTAGACGCCATGGCAGTTAATGAAGATAGTCATATTATGGATGACTTATCAGGCATTAACGATACGCTAAAAATTGACGATGAACCTTTGGATCTAGATATCAAAGATGATGATCCACTAGATTGGAACTTCTAATATTATAAATATTGTATTCCACAAAAAAATCAGTTATGAATAATCATAACTGATTTTTTATTGGGCTTATATATTAACCGATTATTTCTTTTACAGAATTGTATATTCCTTCACCATCAAGTCCGAATTCCTTGAGCAATTCTACTGCCGGGCCAGAGTGACCGAACACATCCTGAACACCAAGCTTTGTTACCTTGACAGGATAGTTAGCACAAACTACTTCCTCGACAGCTGAACCCAAACCGCCAATAACTGAATGTTCTTCAACAGTAATAATACTTCCAGTTTTTTTGGCTGACTCAATAATAATATCCTTATCGATAGGTTTGATAGTATGTATGTTAATTACTTCAACAGAAACTCCTTCTTGAGCAAGTTTTTCTGCTGCTTCAAGAGCCATAGAAACCATAAGTCCTGTCGCTACTAGTGTGACATCACTTCCCTCGCGCTCTACAATACCTTTGCCTAGCTCGAACTTGTAATCATCACCGTGGAACACTGGTGCAGCCAATCTTCCGAATCTAAGATAAACAGGGCCTTCCATTT
>CACYHD010000075.1 GCA_902774125.1 uncultured Lachnospiraceae bacterium | reverse complement strand
AGTAATCATTTATTTTTACCGTACCAGGAATTTTTGTTACAACGGTCTCTGCGTTAGATCTCGGCGCAGTCTGTCCGTTATAAACTTTGTTTTTGATTAACTTTAACAAAGATGTTGAATCTGTTGTATCCTGTGTTAGTTCCCAGTTCATAACACCGGCATAGTTTTGAACTAATGGCAAGATACCATCAACTCTATTCTTTAAGTTTTGGCCGCGGTCAGCATTAACAATTGCACTATACGCTGTATATGGACCGTCCGCATAAAAAGGAACGCCCAAAACAATCTTGCTAGCAGGAACTCCCTTAGTGTTCGTAAAATAATTGATTCTTCCTGGGTATGATGAAGCATTGCAATCATATTCCATAAGCTGAACATAATCAAAATATGTCAAAGCTTTGTTAGTTACATTGTTCGCGTACCACTGACCAATTGCGGTTGTGAATAGCAAGTTATTGCTCTTACACTTAGCACTGAGAGTTCTCATCCATGCCTCGTAATTGTTCCATACCGACTGGGATGTGTGACTGTCTCCTTCTATATCAATATCTATACCATCCAAATTGTATTTCTTGGCAAAACTAATAATCTGATCATTGAAACTGTCCATTCTGCTTGGTGTGACAAGCGCTGTATAATTATCGCCATAATCAGCACCACCCAAAGAAGCCATTACTTTAACGCCGTTTTGATGAGCGGCATTGACAATGTTTTTGGTCAACGTATCGTTAGAATAGCTAAGCTCTCCGCTTGTATTAGGATTGCAAAAAGCCAGACATACGTGTGTCAAAGCTGACCAGTCTATCTTCTGGTAAAAACCTGATGCTGACCAGTTAGGTAAATAACCTACTGATAATAGTCCACTTTTGTTCACGTTAGTTTCCGGAACTTGTACAGGATTGTAAGACTTGTTAGTTGTTGTTGCAGCCTCTGTCTCCTGTGTTGGAGCTTTGTTTAGTCTTCTTGACAATTGATCGTAATACAATGACTGAGGTGAAAGACTTGCTCCAGTTCCAATACCTTCCTTGTAGTCCTCAGGTGCAGTGTTTGGAGAACCGTACTGAGATGATTCAAGAGTTGGAGTTGTTTTTACATTAGTTGCATTTCCTTGTGTTCCGATAATATATCCGTATCCATGCTGGCGAGAATCAATAATATAGTTGTTGCCAGACTTGTATCTGTTACCTTTAGTGTTCCAAAAAACAGTTTGTGATGATGTAACACCGTGTCTGTTACCTTCAGTTCCACCATAAGGTCTAACGTGTGTTTCTACAAAGTCACCGTTAAGTTCTTCGTTATCGATTAGGTTAGACATACTTAGATACATATGAAAATCACTTCCATATTTAGGATCTGTTGATGTATAGTGATAAACAACATTTCCATTGGCATATGAATACTTGAATGCAAAACTATGTCTTGCACTTGTAGATGAACAGTTTTTAATCAATGTTTCCTGACCACAAACGTTCATTCCGTATCCGTTTCCACCGCCACCTTCGTATTGAGGATGTGAAAAATCACAATTTTCCACTGTAAGATTGCGAGTTTTGTTAATATCCAATCCGTTAGATGTCATATGGATAAGTGATGAATTGCCCGCCTGATATGTCGCAATGTTTTTGGCGAAGCAATTGATATTGTTAGAAAACTTAATCAAAAAAGCGTTATTAGCTTCGTAAGCTCCTGTTCCACTTGTTTTGTAATCTTCTTCTCCCCAGCCGTTAGTTTTTGGATTCATCTTATTTCCGATAGAAAAATCCATAAGTCCTGTATTGCGCTGGCTAGGAGCGTTAACCTTGTATATTCTTGCGTTATCTCTTGTTTTGAGCGCGTATCTAGTAGGAATATCGATTTCTACTGTTTTGCTGCTAGAATTAACGCTTACAACTTGTCTATAAAATGTAGGTCCCATTGTTGTTGGACTTTGAGATGCCGACCAAAAACCGCCCATCTGATGTTCATCAATAAATCCCTGTGTTCTGTCACTGCGGACTACAACCCAGTCACCAGTTTTGAAACCGCTAGTATCGCCTACCGGAATTGATGTAGTTGGCTTTGTAATATCCTTTGTCAACTTTTGGTTGGCACCTGAGACTGTATCCCAACCACCTGATGATGAAGTTACCCAAATCACCTGACTAAATCTCATGTTTTCGGCAAAACATCTAATAAAAGTTTTGCCAATACCCGCTCCTTTGAACAAGACGTTGCTACCTGTTATCTTAAGGGCTGGTGCCTCGTTTGTTGTAGGCTTAACCTTGTATGTTCCCGCAGGCAAATAAACTGTACCGCCACCATTGTTTTGTACAGCGTTAATTGCACTCTGGATTGCACTTGTTGCATCACTGGCTCCAGTGCTATCTGCATTGTAAGGAGACTTAGTAACATCTACATATGTTCCTGGCATAGATGTTGGGAGTTCCTCCTCACCTTTCTTGTAGCCAGCATATGAAAAATCTTGAATATACTGACTTCCATTGTTAATTGAATATCCTGGTGTCCAATTCTCAGGATATAATGCACTTCTCCAAGTGCTTGCTCCTTCTACTTTTTTTGACTCAAAACTTGTACTAATAGAACTAACAACCATTGCAAGAGTCAAAACAAAAACAAATAATCTTTTCATAATTCCTCCTAATTATGCCTTTTTCCCGTTAACCAAATTTCTAATCATAATATAACAAAGCGGAGAAATAAATAGAAATACCAAATTTCTTATACATATATAACGCAAATATTATGAATGCGTTATATATGTATATAACATGAACAATATATAACAACTCTCGCTTCCCGAGTATGGGCATAAAAAAAAATGCCTATCGCATAGCAATAAGCATTGTTTTTAATATTAATTATTTGGAACTATGCATTAACCATTTTTTCAATTGTATCAATCTTAGTACATACAACCAAAATATGACTAGCCATCTTTAACTCCTCTGGTGTTACATAAGTTGGAGCGATTCTAATGTTAGAATCCTTAGGATCATTTTTGTATGGGTAAGTTGCGCCGGCTCCAGTTAGTACCATACCTGCATCCTTACACATAGCTACAACCTTTTTGGCACAGCCATCACAAACATCTAGTGAAATGAAGTATCCACCCTTTGGATTAGTCCACTTAGCAATATTTGCTGGAGCAAGTTCTGTGTTAAGACAATTTAGTACTGCCTCGAACTTGTTTCTGATCAAAGCTGCATGCTTGCTCATATGAGCCTTTACTCCATCAAAATCGCCAAAGAACTTAACATGTCTTAGCTGATTAATCTTGTCGTATCCAATTGTCTGAACAGTCATTCTAGACTTAACATCCTCTACATTATTAGGTGATGTTGCAAGTGCTGCAACACCGGCACCTGGGAATGTGATTTTTGATGTAGATGCTAGTTCGTAAACCATATCAGGATTGCCAGCCTTCTCACATTCAGAAATAATATCTAGAAGACTATCCTGGTTTTCAACATCATCATATAGGTGATGGATAACATATGCGTTATCCCAGAAAATTCTGAAGTCCTTAGCAGCAGGCTTCAAGTTAGCCATACGCTTAACAGTCTCATCTGAATATGATGTACCACTTGGGTTAGCGTATTTTGGAACACACCAGATACCCTTAATGCTCTCGTCATTAGCAACTAATTCTTCTACCATATCCATATCAGGACCATCCTCATAAAGAGGAACATTGATCATTTCGATACCGAAGTACTCTGTAATTCCAAAATGTCTGTCATATCCTGGAACTGGACATAACCATTTAACCTTATCTAGTTTGCACCAAGGTGTGTTACCCATAATACCGTGTGAGTAAGCCTGTGAAATAAGATCATATTCTATAGTAAGTGATGCATTACCAAAAACAATAACATTTTCTGGCTTTGTGTCCAT
>CACYHD010000074.1 GCA_902774125.1 uncultured Lachnospiraceae bacterium | reverse complement strand
TCACCACGAAAGAAGTCTTTTACACAATCCTCAACGGTGTGTATAAAACTAACGTGGTTAATTGTCAGTTCATTGTCTTTAGCAAACACAGGTGTTACACAATCGTTAGCAAGATGTTCCAAAGTCACCTCTACCGTATTGGCTTGAATGAAGTGATTAGGAAGTTCCACCGTTTCAACGATAGGTTCAACAACTTCTGCATCAGTAAAGAAACTTGTACGGTTTTCAGCCACCGTAGGCATTAAAACTAATCCGTTCATAATGAATTGAATTTAGAAGTTAATAAAAGAAATACTATTTTTCAATAGTTGCTATTAATGGATATTTTTATAAAAGCATTCTTTTTCATTCAATAATGAGCGGGGGACTTTGGGGGTTCTCTACCTACTGTTAGGACACCCTCCAATTTTAGTTATAGGGTAATGTCATAGTCTGTAGTTTCATTGCTAATGTGTATATTCAGTATTGTAGCAATATATCCCAAACTCAATTTTTCTGGTTTCTTAATAATTTTATCCGTTAGCCAACTGCATATATTGCCACCATCTAACCTACTTGTGATGTTCATTAACAAACTATTTCTTCTTGTGATTGTTCCATCAGCATTAGTAATGATAGTATCGTTCCTCTCTGGTGGTATAATTCCATTATCCAAACACCAATTATATATTGTGTGGTAAGTCTTAGTAAGTGAATCATTACTGTAAAAGTCTGGAATTATGCTCTTATTAGTAATGAGTAATCCGTTAGGTATCATCTTTATCTATCCTGCTCCTATTGCTAATGCCAGATACTTTGTCAGTGTATCAGTATCTATTCCCAACTTCCTTGCTAATTCAGACTTGTTAAGCCCATTCTTACGAGGCCTGTCACAGATATATTTATTCGTCTCTTTAATGCACACAGATTTAATGAGTAATAGCAAGCCCTTGACCTTGCATCTATCTACGGAATTAGCAATATTCATATCATCATTAAAAATCGAATTGTAAATAAAGAAGTAATTCTCATTGTCCTTAACTAAGTAGTATCTATTGTAAGTCTTGTAACTTCCAATCTTCTTTTCTTCATCCTGTTCAACCTTATCAAATAGAAACGGGTGCTTACTAATCCTTGGTACGACATTTTCTATTGTATCAATGGATAGCCCTAAGTGATAAGACATTTCTTGCTCCGTTATAGTATCTGCAATATAAGTTCTGTAGTTTATCCTTGACTTGATATAGGTATAGACTACGACATCTACTAACTTGTTATTTCCTGTAATCTCATTGATTCTTCTGGTGACTGTAGTATATTGTTCCATTGTGCGCAATGTTAGCATTAGTAATATTAAAAATCTATCCCTGCTTTAACGCTCTGTTGTACTTGTTTGTACCTCCTAAGTATTCCTTTACATCTTTCCTTGTATTGAACACCTTGCTATGTGGTAAGTATATCAGCATAATTGAATGATTTTATCGTTAGTGACTTCTTCATCTAAAACCGCTTTCAGACTTACGGGGCGAAGCACCGTATAGGCTATAGTAAGTACTGTTAATTAAGTAATGTATAGTCCGCCATTTTTCCCCAACAACTATCCGCCATTTTTCCCCATTTATATGCTTCGGTCATAAATTCTCATTCATCTTATAATAATAGGTAGTACGCTGCTTGTTCACCTGTTTCCTCTTTTTAATGAAGCCGTTCATCTAAGCCCAGAGACCTATTCTAACGTTGCTCCCCGTAATTCCGTTCTTGGCTGCAATCTCTTTTACCTGTTCAAATGTGTAGTGATTCATCGTCCTGTCGTAATTAAGTATAAAAATCAGTTATATCATCTATAGTTATGCTCCCCTCGATGGTAGCGGTATCTGATTTATCGACTTATGCTAAGATATTCATTCGGAGTGGGTGTACCAAATTTAAGACCACAATTATTGAACTACGGCGATCCAACCGTCAAAACCTCCGAAATCGGATTTTTCAGTAGGCTGGCACTATCAAATTTGAATGAAATGCTAAAATTTAAAATCTAATTGCCTATATGAGATTCAACGAGAGTTGTATCTATAAATGGTGATAAAGTCGCAAAAGGTTAGTAAAAGCGAGAATAGGATTATGCACGAACTGACTGCTACACTCCATCAACGTACTCTGGTACAAATTAGCAAGGATTTCAACCTCCCAAGTAGCAGAACATAGAAATAACTGCTAAGAATTACTAATTATTAGCCCCAGTTGATTGGTATGTTAAAAATTTGCCGTATATTTGGACTATGAATATAGAGTATAAGCCTATTGGGGACGTTTACGATTATTGTTATTACTTCTCCATAAACATCCAAACTGAACCACTTACTCAAAGTGGTATATTGTATGATGGTATATCACTTAAAGAATTTGAGGATTCTATTCCTGCTGATGCAATTAAGATGGAAGCAGAGACATTGTTAGATAGTAGTCTTGTTGATTATAAAGGTTTCATCAGCGGTCTTAGAAAAATTGGAATCGACCTTGATTTCACAAAATTTTATGCTCTATCTAAATATATTGATATGGTAATCAAGTGTCAATCGTTAGTCCTTCTAAAACCAACGTTTATTGATAAGGTTCTTGAGGTGAAAAACGAAGTTGTAAAAAACGAGGATAGTAAGATGGGGGACTTGCTAAGAAGCCTTGGTGCTTATGCTGATGATATTTTCATTTCCCATAGGAGTAAATGCGTAAAATATGAAGTTGATAAACGGGTAAAACTTCACGAAACTAAGATTATAAGTGGCAGGGTGTTGCAACTCAGATTCGTAATGCTTATGATTAATTTCTTAAAAATGTATTTCGGTAATATTCCCAGACGTATTAATGGGCTTATCTCATCCCAAGAGCAAGGTATTATTATGAATCTGATGTTAAAGTTGAATATAATAGCAAGTGCAACGCCGGAAACATATAGGAAATTAATAGGTGATATTCCGCTCCTTGAAAACTTTGAAAAGAATATTCTTCCATTAATGAGAAACAACACTATATATATTAAATATGAGGATTGGCACAGACTTGGTAAGTTGGATTGGTGCAATCCTAATATAGAACTTCACCCGCTACAGGCTAACGAAGAAGTGGTTTAAATAATCCCTAAGAATTACCAAACTGTGAATTAAGAAGTACCTAACGATTAGTTCACAGTTTATTTTATGATGTCTCAAATTATCACAGTACCTTTGTCGCACGGAACGAAAACAAGTAAGGTTACTTTGTTGGGCAGTCCATTTTTAAAAATATGAAGTTATATAAAATTGACGGAGCCGAGAACTCCTACAATGATGTAAATGAGTTGTTTTCTACAGCTCGTAGTGTAAGAAATGACTATTTCGGCAGTTACTTGATGGAAGGCGAAATTAAGCCTTCAGAACTTCTAAAAAAAATCGATGATAAAATGAAGAAGTTCAAGACGTTTCTTTCCAACCTCCAAACGTTGAGGGCAGATGCCGTAAAACTTAATGCTGACGAGGAGGCTAAGAAACTACAGGAAACAATTAAGAATATGAGTATTGAACAAGCACAAGCCTTGATGGAGCAACTGAAAACAAGAGTTCCAGATTAATCAAATTTCTTCTTTGTCATCTACACGTATAGGGTTGGCCGTGAGGTTAGCCCTATATTATAATTAAGGTAGAGAGTACCTAAAGGTAGGTATTTATGCGTTAAAAATCGTTCAAACTATTGCATAATTCAGCGGAATTATTTACCTTCGCAGAAAGAACGGCAGATAAGAACAAATATCAACTATGACAAAGAGTATTAAGATTTCGGTTCTGTGGCTGCTGACCATCTGCGGGTTTGCGGCACACTCCATTTGTGATGTCCTTCTCATGTTCTGGGGCAAGAACATGGCCGTTGTAGCCACCGACGGCAACGTTGACCAGGGTATGATCGTGTTCATGATGACGCTCTCGTACCTTATTCCAGTCTGTGGCATACTCTGTGTGCTCTGGAAAGCAAAGGCCCTGAAAGTCATCAATGCCGTGCTGGCCGTGCTCATCGGCTTGTTCAACATCGCCCATGCGTTCATGGAACTGCCTTCGGACAACGCAGGTCAGTATGTCATCATGCCCATGATGATTATCGTTGGTATCGTGCTGGCATGGTACAGTATTAAGTATGTAAGGGAGGATTGAAAAACACCTTTGCAACCGAGTTGCGATGACTACACCGTACCTTTGTACCGTCAAACGAAAGAATAGGAATTATGGCAGACAAGATTAAGAGTTCGTACAAGTTTAGCAAGAGTTTCTATGATGATGCGATTACCCAAGGTAAGTGGTGGAGTAAGTTGTATTTCAAACTGCTCTGGGGCGGTGTCGATGATAACGAGATTGCCCGAAGGGTACTGAGTTGGATTCCCGATGATTTCAAGGGCAAGATGCTCGATGTACCTGTGGGGACGGCTGTGTTTACAACTGAGAAATACAGGCGGATGAAGCAGGCTGACATAACCTGTCTGGACTATAGTCAGGACATGTTAGAACAAGCTGAGTATAGATTTCGTGGTGCAGGCATCACCAATATCAAGGCTGCGATTGAGCAAGAGCAGAGTGATGCTTGCATCAACTCTGCCGAGCGTGAGCAGGCTCGACCGAAGGTCAAGACCATGCAGGGCGACGT
>CACYHD010000073.1 GCA_902774125.1 uncultured Lachnospiraceae bacterium | reverse complement strand
AGCCAAAAACATAAGAATTGAAGCTTTCCTTGATGAGTTTGAGGATGCGGTTATTGCCAAGGATTATGAGACGGTAAGCCAACTAGCAGATATGGAATCGTTTGTTGACTTTTATATAACATCTGAGTTCTTTAAAACTAAGGACATAGGTTTTAGTTCGACGAGATATTACATCAAAGAAGTTGATGGCAAAAACAAACTGTTTGCAGGACCACTATGGGATTTGGATTTATCAAGCGGAAATGCTAACAATAACGAAAAGTACGATGATCCTTTTGCTAGAAATGAGAATAAGTGGTTTGGAGCTTTGATGAACATTCCGGAATTCAAAGCAGCAGTAGCTAAGAGATGGGAAGAAAAACTAGAATTAGTACATAGTTTTGTCGATGATGGCGGAGTGATAGATCAGACATACGATGAATTATTGCCATCAGCAACACTTAACTATTCTATAGCTCACAACGTTAGAGGAAGTGAAGAGAATGATTACAACAATGGTTGGAGTCTATCACTCATTTATGGAGCTTCAGTTACTCCTGGAGAAAACGTATATGGTTCTACAATAAGTCACGATACATACGAGGAATACTTTGATGACTTCAAGACATGGATGAACAATAGAGCTAAGTGGATGAATACATACTTAGGAATAACAGACACATTACAACCGGCATATTTGACATCAGAAGAAGGGGTTGTGACATTAAAGTGGAACAAGCACTTGGATAATGTTGATCATTACGAGGTTGAGTATATGCAGTACGGCAGTGAGCAGTCAACAAGCATTACAGCTCCTGGCGATGCACAATATATTACAATTACTGATCCGTTGGCCAACGAATCTAATGTAGAGATTGTAGCAATATTAGATGATGAATCTATGGAATACATCGGAACTGCTCAGGCTTTGGCTGACTTGGATGTTGCTGATATTACATTCAGTAATCCTATTTTGAAGGAAGGACAGCAGACAAGAATCGAATTAGTTGTTGTCAACAAAGGAACTGCTGTTGCAGAGCCGAGCAGCGATGTTATAAGTTCCAAGATTTGGCTTGATAACAAAAACAATGATTTGGGATGGACAGCAGGATTTAGAGGACCTGTTAACCCTGGTGAAACTGTTACTAATTATTCATTCGGTGTTAATTGGAGTGGCGACAAGGTTACATCAGGTGAACATACTATTATTGGTCTGATTGATGAGAGAACTAAGGTTGCTGAGAGCAATGAAAATAATAATGAATTGTACAAGAAGGTAATGGTTCTCAAAGAAGCATCAGTTGTTTCTTCGGACGTAGATCTTACAGGCTTCCAAGTATCAACAACACTCGGTGAAAACCAAGACGAGATTGGTGCTAGAACTGTATATCAGGTCGAGCCGGAAGTTGAGGACCAAAAAGTAGTAGAAGTAGGACTTATATACGCTCTTGAAGTGGGTGGCAATTATCCGTCAGAGCAGGATTTCGTTTACGGTAGCAGCAATAAATATGTTGTTAACTACAAGGCTACAGAGGCTGGTATAATCAATCAGAAGATGGGTGACTCTGACACAGCACAATATTACTCTATGACAATGTACGCACAAGGAGCCTATAAGCAAAACTACAAAGTTAAGGCTTATACAATTCTTAAGGATGGTACAGTGGCATACTCTGAACCGGCTACATATAATATTAATGACTTGGCAGAGTACTTGTACGAAAATAACAAGATGAGTACAGCAGCAGGAAGAGTTTGATAGACACAAACGACAGTGTTGACGAAGTTAAGAGAGAAGGTGTCCAGATGAGCTCTTCACCCAACGGTGAGACAGGTAACCTTGGTCTTAGAGTTGTATATTCAGTAGAAGGTGACTTCGATGAAGTTGGATTGATATACGGACTTAAGCTGGGCAATGATCCTATAACTGAAGATGATATGGTTCAAGACAGGGCAGAAGGCAACAAATATATCAACCTTTACCCTGGAACAGAAGCAGGACATCTGGATGTTAATATGAACACATCTACGACAGCCAGCTATTATTCCAGAACAATGATAATTGCTACAAACAAGGTTAAGGCATATTACACAAGTGAGTATCTTGTAAGAGCATATGCTAAGCGAGGAGATACAATAATATATTCAGATGTTATGTCATATACTATTGAGAATGTGGCGGCATCTGTTTATAACGGAGGTTTGATGAGCACATACGCCGGCCACAAAGCAATATACGACCAGATTCTAAATAAACTTGGCGGATATGATGAAGTGGACTACAAGTGGTCACAAAACCTTGTAAACAACTAAACATCACACGATACGAAAAGGGGAGTTTAATACTCCCTTTTTTGTGCTCAAGTTTCTTTTTTTGACCTATAGTGGCATAGTATAATTTGGCTGTTTTTGGTTGAAAGAAGTACACAAAAGTGATAAAGTTTAATGGATACAAATAATTGCTTCAGTCTACCAAAAACATAGGGCAATTGGAGGATTAAGATGAACATAGTTATAGTTGGATGTGGTAACGTTGGAGCCACATTGGCAGAACATATAAGTAACGAAAATCACAGAGTATCTGTAGTAGACAAAAAAGAAAAGGTCGTAGAAAATCTCTCTGACACAATTGACGTTTACGGTATTGTTGGAAACGGTACTAGTCTAAACGTTCTCGAGGAGGCAGGAGCTAAGAATTGCGATCTTTTTATTGCTGTTATGGAAAGTGATGAAATGAATCTTCTAGCATGTCTTATTGCCAAGAACCTAGGAGCCAAAACACTTATTGCGAGAGTAGGTAATCCTGAGTACGGCAACGAGATTGCATCAATCAAGGAATCACTAGGACTTAATATGATTATCAACCCACACCAGGCATCCGCGAGAGAAATGGCTAGACTACTCAAGTACCCATCAGCCCTTGATGTGGATCAGTTCGTTAGAACAAAGGTGGAACTTGTGTCATACAAGCTAACTGCTGATAGCCCATTGTGCAATTTGCACCTCAAGGACTTTGGTGCTAAGTATTCATCTAACATTTTGATTCCAGTCATTGAACGCGATGACGAGGTAATTGTCCCTGGCGGTGATTTTGAAATGCAAGAGGGAGACATTGTATCTGTTTTTGGTCCTATGGATGAGACCAAAAGATTTTTTGAAAAAATTGGAATTCCAATTTCAAGCGCTCACAACGCAATGATTGTCGGCGGAGGTAGAACATGTATCTATCTGGCCAAAACACTTGTTGCTATGGGCATTGATGTTAAGATTATAGAGAAGGACGAGGTTGAGTGTGACAGACTTACTGAGATGCTTGGAAAGGCGACAGTCATCCAAGGCGATGCGACTGACAAGGCATTGCTTCTTGAAGAGGGCATCGAGGATGTCGACGCGTTTATTGCCAACACTAACCTTGACGAAGAAAACATTATGCTTGCCCTTTATGCCAAAAAGGTATCAAAGGCCAAGGTTATTACTAAGGTTCACAGAACATCTTACGATGATATTATAGACAGTCTCGATATAGGTAGTGTTATTTATCCTAAGTACATTATGGCTGAGAGAATTGTTAAGTTCATTCGAAGCAAAAACCACGATGAGGGTAACAACATTGTTTCTCTATATCAGCTCAGCGATACAAGAGTAGAGGCTATTGAGTTTAAGGTTGACGAGAAGGTACCATTTATTAACAAACCAATTTCGGAAGTTAACATTAAAAAGGGTATCATTCTTGGTTGCGTTAACCACCAAGGAAATATATCTATTGCAACAGGTTCTACAGTTATCGAGCCTGGTGACACAGTTGTTATTATTACTACAAAGAAAGGCGTCCATAAGCTTAGCGATATAGTTAAGTAAACTATGTAGGAGTACTAAATGAATTTTTCAATGATCAAATACGTGCTAGCATCTATACTATGCGCAGAGGGATTGTTTTTCCTTTTGCCTGCAGTAGTTGCACTTATTTACGGTGAGGATGTTGGCTGGGTATATTTGGGGTTGGCGTTGGCCACGTTTGCGGTGGGCATGCTAGGAAGATTGCGCAAACCCAAGAGCACATCTTTTTTTGCCAAGGATGGATTCGTCGCAGTTTCACTTGGATGGATTCTTATAAGTTTGGTAGGTGCTATACCATTTACTATAACAAAAGAAATACCTTTTTATATCAACTCATTGTTTGAAACAATTTCAGGATTTACAACAACGGGTTCAAGTATTGTAAATGACCTAACTGTTTTTACACATGCTTCACTTTTTTGGCGTTCCTTCACTCACTGGGTAGGAGGAATGGGAGTGCTTGTATTTATCATGGCGGTGCTACCACTTTCAGGAAGCTCGAGTATGCACATGATGAGAGCAGAGAGCCCGGGCCCAACAGTTGGCAAGCTTGTTCCTAAGGCCAAAAACACTGCGAAGATTCTTTACGAAATATATGTGGCCATTACAATTATAGAAATTATTGCTTTGCTTATAGCTGGTCTTGATTGGTTTGAGGCAAGCACACTGACATTTGGTACAGTTGGTACTGGTGGTTTTGGATTAGTGTCAACAAGTATCGGAGGATACAACGTAGCGGTTCAAGTTATAATCACAATATTTATGATTGTGTGTTCTATTAACTTTTCCATATATTATTTGCTGCTTATCAGAAAGCCTAAGCTGGTGCTTATCAACGAAGAACTTAGATGGTACCTGATTATGGTTTTTGGAGCAGGAATTCTTATAACAGTAAATGTTGCAGACAAGTTTGATAGCATACCTCATGCGTTCCAGACATCAATGTTTCAAGTGGCGTCGATTGCGTCCTCAACAGGATATGCCACAGCGGACTTTAATGCATGGCCAGCTGTTTCCAAAAGCATATTGCTAATCATTATGATGATTGGTGCCTGCGCGGGAAGTACGGGCGGTGGCTTCAAAATGTCCAGAGTTGTGATCATTCTCAAAAGCGTAAAAAATGATCTTTTTGCCATTACACATCCAAGAGTTGTAACAAAGGTTAAGGTCAACCAAAAAACAGTTACTGCAGAAGTCGTGAAAAAAACTACTGCATATCTTGGCGCTTATGTAGCAATTTTTATCGTTTCATTTTTGATTATAAGCATAGACGGCAAATCTATTGAGACAAACATATCGGCAGTGGCTGCAACATTTAACAACATTGGACCGGGTATGGATGCGGTAGGACCTACAGCTTCATTCAGTTGCTACGGTGCCATTTCCAAGTTCGTGTTAATGTTTGATATGATTGCAGGAAGATTGGAAATTTTCCCATTGATCGTTTTGTTTACAACAATGTTCTCGGGAACTAAGATCAAGTACAAGAGAGCAGTCAAAAACAGCCAGGAAATAGAGCAGGATGATTATTAAAATGTCTTGCAGTAATTGGGATTACATATTTATTCGGAGTAGTATATGAAAGTTTTTTATTTTAATATCGAAGCGTTGAGAGACAGAAAAGTTTTCGAGCAGCAGCTATCGGTTATGCCAGAGGGCAGAAAACAAAAAGTATTGAAATACAGTATAACAGCTGACAAACTAAGATCTTTGGCGGCGGGTATATTGATCAAGTTTATCAAGAAACAGTATGGCGTCAATTCAGATGTGGAGTATGATAAACATGGCAAGCCATATTTTGTTCGCGGCGAAGTCAAGTTTAACATTTCTCACTCAGGAAGATTCGTTGTTGCTGCTGTTTCTGATTATGAAGTTGGAATTGACATTCAAGCAATCAAGGCAGATAAGCATAGAATCGCAGAGAAGAATTTCAGTAAAGCAGAATGTACATATATTAATGAAGGCGCAGATGACAAGGCTAGACAGCAGCGCTTCTGCGAAATATGGACTATGAAGGAGGCTTACTTAAAAAATATTGGTTTGGGACTTCGCAAGCCCCTCAAGTCTTTCCAAATTGTTTTGGGCCAGGAGCCAACAGTGAAAGGCAAAAGCAAGTATGCTTTCAAACAGTTCAAGATGAATAACAAATATGTTGTAAGTGTTTGCTCACACAAAAAAGACCAAGACCTATTAATCCAAGAAGTGGGTTTGGAATAAGGAGCATAACAAACTAAGCTACCTATGCTTTATGCCTCAGGTAGCCTGTAATAAAAGGCGCTAGTAGTTTTATACTAGTGCCTTTCTTAATTGAAGTATATTATCTAGTTGTACAGCACTGAGCTGCTCCAAGTATGGAAGCAGAG
>CACYHD010000072.1 GCA_902774125.1 uncultured Lachnospiraceae bacterium | reverse complement strand
GATGTCTCTATTATTGCGTTTGCATTATCTCTGCTATCATACCTTTTATTTTCACTAGATACTTCTATATGCTCTAGTCCACTACAGTCCAAAAATGCGAAATCACTAATACTTGTCACACTATTTGGAATGTTTATTGATGTCAATCCACTACAGCCATTAAATGCGTTTTGACCTATATATGTTACTCCTTGTGAAATTGTAACCACCCTAATAGATTTTAATACTTCTGTATCTAAATACCATAATAACCCAGGTATACCACCAGTACCAGAAATAATCGTTCTTCCATCATTATATATATCAAGCGTAATAGAATCAACCGAACGATGATATATAATACTATTACTATCTTTAACTACTGTATTATTCAAATTAGCATAAGTCTCTTCTAAATGCGCTATACCAATATTATCTTTGTTAAAACATAGAAAGTTATTAAAATCATTCTCGCCGTATATATTCTCACTATTGTAAAATATTAGGAACAAAAAACTAACAAGCACCATACAATATACATGTACATTTCTCATATAACGCCCTCCTTTTCTATCATTAATTAATACTATTGTTAATTAATAATCTTTAACACTATACTTGTTCAAAGATTTATAATCATCTAAATAAGTTTTTTATAATAACACAATTTATCATCAAATAAATCTTTCAAATAACAAAGTATAATCTCTCTCATTCGCGAATCACAAATATAAATATCACAATCAATTTCTAAATAATATCCATTTTCTTTTCGAATTATCATATTTGATTCTATTATTTTCCCTCAATGTTTTTATTTCTTTGTATATTAATTCCTCTTCATATTCCATTCCAGCAACAATATCGATTCTCTTCTCACAATCTTTTTTCCCAATAACTTTTATAATTTCGCTATGTATTTCTTCCAATTTTATTTGCTTTTTACTATTATAATTATTCTGTCCTTCCATTATTATTTTCTTCCATTCTAGTAAAGTTGATTCAAATAATACCATCCTTGCACGTAAACTATACTTTTTGTCCCTCGTTTTTTTGTAATAGCCTCCATCACATATACAGTTTCCTCTTCGTCAGTATAAATAGAAAATCTGCCATGCGCAATTGCGCATCGGATATAAAACATTATTTGAATAAAATCAGGTCTTTTCCCATTGTTATAGTATGATATGTACCCTATTTTATGAACACTAACAACTCCTCTTCTTAAAAATGTAATTCAAAGATTATCGGGTTCAAAAGTCTCAAACTTAAAAGTTTCAGGTTCGAAACTATCTAGTTCTACTTTATCGTATTCGAAAGTTGCTATTCCGATTTGTTCTTATTTTTATTCTACCATACATACAATTATTCTTATACAGTAAATATTTACAAATTTGCTGACATCATAACAACAAAAACTTCCTAGATATTTCAACATCTAGGAAGTTCATTATTACTTATTAATCCTTGAATCATTTATATCTATTTCACCCAAGATAGCAACACGAAATTTTGGATATTCAATTTGTCCCTAAAGTTTGACCCTAAATAACTTTGCCAAACCCTAAACAAGTTTGATTATCCCAAAAAAACAATCTAATTGAAAATATTTTTGTGGCGTACGGCTTTGACTGTGTGTTCGTATCTAAGACCTAACTTCTTATACGGACTAGTTCCAAGCTTGGCACTTCCCACAAACTCCAACACAACTCTTCCCTCGTCGTGTCCCCATTTGTTGGCCGGCTTATTGTCGTAAAAAGTTTTTTCTCTGCTCTTGTTGTCATAGATGATGCAGTGCAAAACCTGTCCATCTGACATATAAAAGTCAACCTTGTCGCCTACCTCACCGAATGTGTCAGTGCAGGCGATTAAATATCTTCCATATAGTTTTTGGAAACCTTTGGAATCCTCGGTTCCCAGCTTGTGCCAAAGCACATCTACCTTATGCTGATTAGATCCGTCTGCGCACTCGTAATAATTCAAGTCCCATTCTCTTGTTGCATAAGTTCCGCAGCCTTTAGGAATCATAATCACGTTGCTGTCTTTTTTGTTGCAGCTAACTGCTATCCATATAACAATTCCAACTATTGCCACCAAAACAATTACAAGAATTATTCTATTTCTGAAAACCTCTTTTTTTCTGTTTTTCTTTCTTTTTTTCGTTTTTACCATAACAAGCGTACTTTACTACATTAGGTAGATGTTTGCAATGGCTTTTATTATTAGACCTTATCTTTCTTGCTAGCACCATTTTTATTTATTTTTTCTTCTAATATAGTCTTCCTCTATTCTCTTTTTCCAAGAACCATCATCGAGTCCCTTGCTGGCTTTCATCACTGTAGTGCGACGAATATGTGTTACAGCCTCTCCTAGAACTTCGTAGTTAAGTCTTTGTCCCTTAGAGTCGTTATGGAAGTTAGTTGCTCGACTCTTAGAAATTCCCATAGATGATGCAACTCCTATTGCATCAATGTTAGCTCCTAGGAACAAAAACTCCCAGTGATCGTGTTCCTGAGCGCGAGCAATCATGCGTTTAACATCATCTAGCGTATATTCCACGCTGGAGTTTTCCATTCCATCTGTCATAATGACGAACATTGTTTTGCCCGGTCTGTTGGCCTCGCCGCCAAAACGCTGTGCCTTGCTTATGTAATTGATTGCATTTCCCACCGCATCCAACAATGCTGTGCAACCTCTAACGTAATAGTCGTCATCAGTCATCGGTGGCACTTCCTCTATGCTCACTCTGTTGTGAAGCACATCGGTTCTGTCGTCAAAAAGAACAGTAGAAACATACGCCTGGCCTTCTTCCTTTTTTTGCTTGGCGATCAATGAATTAAAACCGCCTATAGTGTCATCCTCAAGTCCACCCATTGAACCACTTCTGTCTAGTATGAATACTAATTCTGTTAAATTCTCTTTCATGATACTACCTCCTTAAAAACAATTGAATGTATCTTTTGGTTTTGACTGTAGGAACATTTCCTACCTTCAATTAGAGTATAAAAAAAGAAGGAGACCTTTTGGTCTCCTCCCAAGCGACATTTTTATTGTTTTTAGTATGCAGGTTCTGAGCCAGTTTCTTTTGTTGCTTGTCTGGCTTTGTCCATAGCCGCAGGCATTACACTCAAGAAGTTTTCTACATCTTCTTCGTTGTTGTAAATACCAAAACTTACTCTAACCATACCTGCTGTGTTGGCATCTGTACAGTTTTCGAAACCTTTGGCCTCATCGTCTGATATACCCATGAGTCTCCATACATATGGATGTGCACAGAAGGCTCCTCGTCTTGTTGCCACTGCATAATCCTCTGAGAGAACTTGTGCAAGGCAGAATGTGTTGATATCTTCGAAGTTGAATGATACAACGCCAACTCTATCATCTATGTTCTCGCTATCACCATACAATATAACTTGGTCTAGCTGACTTAGTCCGTCAATAATCTTGCGGTTAAGTTCCTTCTCGTGAGCCTCGATATTGTCTAGTCCGACTGTTGAAAGTACGTCGATAGCTTTTCCCAGACCTACAACACCCGGATAGTTAGGTGAACCTGCCTCATAAACAGCTGGTGCATCCTTGTATACCTGCCAGTAATCTCCAACTACCTTGATAGTTCCACCGCCGTAGAATGTTGGCATATGCTGGTTAAGTTCTTCTGTCAAACCTACTACAGCTCCTCCACCATATGGTGAATACATCTTGTGAGCTGAGAAGGCAAAAAAGTCAATATCATCTTCCTTGTCATCCAAGTCACCCATCATGGAGAATTTTCTGTGAGCTACAATCTGAGCTCCGTCTACTACGATTTTGGCTCCGTACTTGTGAGCTAGACGTGCCACTCTGTGAACGTCGTTGACATATCCTGTAACGTTAGATGCTGCAGAGACAGAAACAATCTTAACCTTATTAGTTTTGAGTAATCTCTCTATATCGTCATAAATAACTCTACCCTTATCATCTACCTCAGCATACAACACTTTGTTACATCTCTCACGCCAGCTCAAGTCGTTGGCATGATGCTCAATTCTTGTTGTAAGAACAACATCTTCCTTACTTGTAATAAGAGCTGATGCTAACTTATTAAGTCCGTCTGTTGTACTGTTAACGTAGAAGCATGTATAAAACTCTGGATCAGCTGTCAAAAATTCTAAAACCTTATCTCTAGTATTGTTGTAAACATCTGTAGAATGGTTGGATTTTTGTGAGAATCCTCTACCGATAGAACCGTACATTTCTAACTCTTCGTCAATCGCTTCCTGAACAGCCTTAAGTGCTGGAGTAGTTGCCGCATTGTCGAAGTTAATCATTGTTGCAAACTGACCATTAGCCAATGGTACAGGTGTATCAAGGCCAATCACATAATCTCTAATATTGTTAATAGTGTAACCTGGAACATGTTCGATTGCTCTACCTGATACGCGTATTTCCGGTTCAATATAAGTTTCAGATCCGTCTACAAAATTAACAGTTGCGTTGACATATCCAGTTCCGTTCTTCAATCCGCTAATAATACCATCATCAGATATAGTAGCGCTATCATAACCATCATTGACATCGTAAGTAATTGTAAAATCACTTTCCTTAAGTGTCACCTTAGTAGTGTCATTATGCAAAATGAAATCTTTGATTTTTTTGTCCAAATCAATTGTTTTTACTCCTAGGTTTTCTTTGATGTATAATACATCGAAACCTTTGTACTCAACATCTGATAACATGCCGGCTACAAGCTCGCCCATGTCATCTTCATCAATAATTATGTTTACGGTACCCAAAAGGATCTTTTTATCGCCTATCTGCTCATATATTTTTGCAGTTGTCTGGCCTACTGCCTTAGCGTAAATAACAGGCTCTCCATCCTTGTTAACAATGAAATCTGCCAAAT
>CACYHD010000071.1 GCA_902774125.1 uncultured Lachnospiraceae bacterium | reverse complement strand
TTTCCGGAACGGATTTTGGAGAACAAAAGAACGGAGTTTTCGTCCCTTGTGGACATTATAGAAAACTCCGTTCTTCTGTTCTCGTACTCACAATATGTCGCGGATAGTGATTACTATTAAAAACCGCCTCGAAGCCGTTTCAAAACCACTGCAACTTATATTGTGTTATATGAAAATTATTTATTTTTCTTCATCTGAAGCCATGATACTTTGATACCTTCTTGTACGTCTTCTAGGTCAAGGTTGTAAATACCTTTGTAAAGATGTAGCTTGCATAGCTTCATTGTAATCCAGTTACCGTCAGTTCCGTTAGTCTGAAGTACGAACATATTGCCCTTGTCAGAATTAACGTTTACTGTTGATTGGAATAGGTTACCCTTCTCGAATGATAGGTTAGCGATAACTGTGTAGTCGCCTTCCTCTTCAACTTCCATTGTCACATTCTTTTCGCTGTTGATGTCCATCTGGTTGTCACCGGCAACCTTAACTACTCTGTACTTAGCAGTAGCGTTTTCATCCACAGGACAATCTAGAGGAATGTCTGTATCAACAAGTTCTCTCTGGATTACTACAGCGTTGATAATGAAGTTAAGAATGTTTTTGGCTGTTCTCTGAAGCTCTCCGATAGTCAAGCGACCCTGCTCAACAGATTCAACAGTGTTGTCGCCCTTGGAGTTAACTTCAGCGCCGTTGTTGTTTACAATCATGTATACATCGTTTTGTGAGCGAACCAGGTTACGAGTGTCTGTGTCTGATTCCTCGCCACCCTCTACAACGTCGTTCATCTTAGCCCACCAGTCTGTCATTACCATTCCTGTGTAGCCCCACTCTCCACGAAGGATTGTTGTACATAAGTCATAGTTAGATGCAGCCCAGTGTCCGTTAATAGGATTGTAGCTTGTCATAATTGTAGCTACTGTATTTTCTTTGACAGCCATCTCAAAAGGCTTTAGGTAGATTTCTCTAATAGCTCTTTCTGAACAAACTGCATTGATCTTGAATCTTGAGAACTCCTGGTTGTTAAGAGCGAAGTGCTTGATTGTTCCCCAAGAACCGCCGTCCTTAATACCGCCAGTTGTAGCAACCGCCATACGTCCAGTAAGAATTGGATCTTCTGAATAGTACTCGAAGTTACGTCCGTTAAGTGGGTTACGGTGAATGTTCACACCAGGTCCTAGAAGTGTGTCTACTAGGTTGGCTGCAATTTCTTCACCTTCCATTGTATATAGTTCTCTAACTAGCTTGTCGTTCCATGTTGCTGCAAGACTTGTTCCGATAGGAAGCTGAACTGTCTCGTCTAGCATTCTAAGACCACTAGGTCCGTCTGCGCAGCATGCTACAGGGATTCCAAGTTTGAACAATGAATCACTAAGTCCACCAAAGGCTGACGCAGTACCAGGTGTAACTCTAGGGTTACTCATACCCTCACCACGTAGAAGCTGAGCCATCTCGTCAACTGATAACTGAGCTACGAACTCGTCCATTGTGTTTTTGCCATCGATAACATCCTGAAGCTTGATGCCTACGTCTCCTGTAATCTCCATTGTCTCAGGTAGGTTATCTTCTATTCTCTTAGCTAGGTCAACTGTTGGGTGCTGTGAAGGAACATATGTCTCTTCAAAAACATCACCGTTAAGCTTGCCTGGCTTAAGTATTTCTAGCTTGTCGTCGTCTGGGCACATGGCCTCTGACAATTCTTCTACAACTACTGTGTCAGCAAGGTTGTATGAGAAAACTGCTTCGTTATTTCTAACGCTGTTTCCAACTAAAATCTTGTACTCGCCTGCTTCAAGCACGTAGCATGACTTGTGCCCTGTCACACCGCTATCGTCGTATGAAGCGAAGTCAGCCACATTAAGCTCTATTGTCAAAGTCTGTGTCTCACCGGCAGCAAGTTCTTTTGTTTTTTCATATCCTACTAGCTGCTTAGCCGGCTTACCAAGTTCTCCCTGAGGAGCGCTCAAATAAACCTGAACAACTTCTTTGCCCGCAACTGCTCCTGTGTTAGTAACATCAACCTTAAGTGTGATTACCTCAGACGCCTCGCTAGCTTCTGTTGTCTTGATATCAAAGCTTGTGTAGCTCATTCCATAACCAAAAGCGTACTGAACTGCTTCAGGCTTGAATGTCTCAAAATATCTATAGCCTACATAAATGTCTTCGGCATAGTAGTTGTTGTACATGTCGCCAAAGTTTTTTGTCGATGGATAGTCTTCAATAGTGTAAGCAACTGTGTCCGGCATCTTACCACTTGGGTTAACCTTGCCAGACAAGAAGTCCATAACTGAGTTACCGCCTTCAAGTCCGCCTTGCCATACATATGCAACAGCTTTGATAGATTCCTTGATTCCATCTTCCTCTAGCCACTTCATATCCATAATGCCTGCTGTGTTAAGAAGGATGATTACATCATCAAAAGCAGCACAAATGTTTTGGATGTTTGTTTTTTCGTTTTCTGTTAAGTAGTAGCTTCCCTCGCCAGCATAGTTATCCTTATCCTCGCCGGCAGTTCTACCTATAATATAAACAGCCTTATCAGACTTCTCCGCCTGAGCCTTTGCGTAGTCTGCAGTAATGTCCATGTCAACCTGGTGCCATGGTTCTGCAGCCCAGCCGCCACCACCATTATCAAATGGGTGATCCTTGAGCCACTCTTTGTAATCCTCAATGATTTCCTTGTTGTAATTGATGCTTCCTGCCTCAAGACCTTCAATAATACCGATTGCATATGGAACGTTTACTGCTCCACCTGAACCTGTACCACTTCTATAGTAGTCAAAAATAGGTCTGCCAAAAAAAGAAATTTTCTCATCTTTTAAAGGAAGTGTATTATCTACGTTTTCAAGTAACACGATACTTTCTGAAGCTGCATCCTTTGCCATCTGGGCAAATTTCTTAATATCAACTTTGCTCATAAATACCTCCTAAGTAACCCAAGTAAAGTTTTTGTTCTATGTGTTATTTTTCCATTAAATCCATTGTTGCATAAAAACGATTGTTATTCAACCAAAAACAAGCATATTTATAGTGAATATATTTCTTTTTTGGAATAAAAATGATACCTTTCTAAAATTTTAATACATGTGCTGTTTTTGTTTGCTATGCCACACTAAATATTGTAAAATATAAGAAGTTTTATTAGAGAGGTGATAAAATGGGTAAATATTTTAATGAAGCTATCGAGACAGCTTCTAGAGAAGAACTTACAAAAATACAAAACGAGCGTTTAGTCAATACAGTCAAAAGAGTGTATGAAAATGTTGCTCCTTATAGAAAAAAGATGGAAGAAGCAGGACTTACTCCAGACGACATCAAGTCAATTGACGATTTGCACAAGTTGCCATTCGTCACAAAGAGCGATTTGAGAGATGCATATCCGGACGGAATGCTTGCAGCTCCTAAGTCAGAATGTGTTCGTATTCATTCTACTTCAGGAACAACAGGTCGTAGAGTTGTTGCTTTTTATACACAAAGCGATATAGATGATTGGGACGAGTGTTGTGCTAGAGCATTAGTAATGGCAGGCGGTACTAAGGAAGATGTGGTACACGTAGCATACGGATACGGTTTATTTACCGGTGGTGCCGGACTACATGGTGGTTCACACAAGCTAGGTTCTCTAACACTTCCTATGTCATCAGGTAACACAGATAGACAGCTTCAGTTTATGAAAGACTTGGAGGCTACTATTCTTTGCTGTACTCCTAGTTACGCTGCTTACCTTGCAGAGTCTGCTATCGAGCGCGGTGATATCAATAACCTCAAACTTAAATCCGGTATTTTTGGCGCCGAGGCATGGTCTGAAGAAATGAGACAGGACATCGAGTCAAAGCTAGGAATTAAGGCTTACGATATTTATGGTCTAACAGAAATCAGCGGCCCGGGTGTTGCCAGCGAATGTGAATGCCAGGACGGTCTTCACGTCAACGAAGATTTCTTCATTCCAGAAATTATTGATCCAGAGACAGAAGAAGTATTGCCGGACGGCGAGCAGGGCGAGCTTGTATTTACTTGTATCAACAAAAAAGCTTTCCCACTTCTAAGATATAGAACAAGAGACATAACAACTCTTACTCACGAAAAATGCAAATGTGGTCGTACTCTAGCTCGTATCGAGAGACTTAAAGGTAGAACTGACGACATGCTTGTTATCAAGGGTGTTAACGTATTCCCATCACAGGTTGAAGAAGTTCTAATCAACCAGGGAATGACTCCTAACTATCAATTAGTAGTAGACAGAATTAATAACAGTGATACACTAGAAGTAAAGGTAGAGATGACTCCAGAGATGTTCTCTGATAGAATCGGTGCAATTGAACAGAAAGAAAAACAGATTGTTTCAGCTCTTAAGAGCATGCTTGGCATTTATGCTAAGGTTTCTCTTGTTTCACCTAAGTCTATCGTTCGTTCAGAGGGCAAGGCAGTCAGAGTAATCGACAACAGAAAGATTTAAGGAGGTATGTTATGTACATTCATCAGATTTCAGTTTTTGTAGAAAATAAACCTGGCAAGTTAACAGAACTTACTGATTTCATTGCCAAAAACAATATAAACTTAAGAGCTCTTGAAGTAGTGGATGCAAGCGATTATGGTATTATGCGAATTATCGTTGATGATCCTTTTACAACAGTTAATACTCTTCAGGAAAACAATTGGGTTTGCAATTTGACTCACGTTGTTGGTGTTGAATTCCCTGACGAACCTGGTTCAATGGCCAAGACTATGCAGATCATTTCTGATGCAGGCATCAATGTGGAATACTGCTACGCATTCTTTGCTAAGGGAACTAACAATGCTTTGATGATCTTGAAGGTTGGCGACAACAAGAAAGTTGTTAACGTTTTACAGCAGAATGGTATCAAGATTATCAATCAGGAAGATTTGGAGAATCTATAGGCTTGACTAGTTAGTAAATAAAAGACCTGTTGGCGTTGTGATATTAATCCAGTATTCTGGGTACATATCATTGCCAAGCAGGTCTTTTTTATTTTGCGTTTTTACGGATGTATTTTTCATTTTATGTTTTGCATACGTAGTCTTTTCTTGACTTCTACGGATGCATTTCTTATTTTGTTTTTTTCATACGTAATCGCGTCTTGACTTCTACGTATGCATTTCTTATTTTG
>CACYHD010000070.1 GCA_902774125.1 uncultured Lachnospiraceae bacterium | reverse complement strand
TGAAGAGCAGTTACTAGATGCGTTAGAAGAAGAATTAAAAAACTGGAAATAAATAATAGAAAACACAACATAAGTTATTATATGGTTCAAATATAATAATTGGAGGTTGTTATGGCAAATAGAAAATTTATGGATGTTTTTCCAGAGCTAAAGGTTGATGATGAATTGACTTTTTTGATGGAAGATGTCGATGTGGTGCGTGTCGTTTCTAACTTTGCACACACCAAAATTAGAATATATATAGTAAGTAGAAGACTTATAGATAAGTCTTCTATTTTGAATATTGAAAGAAAACTGGAGAAGTGTTATCACTCGGGCAAAATCAAATTTGAGATAATAGAAAAATACATTTTGTCTGAGCAATATACACTAGAAAACCTTTTGGAATCTTACAAGGACAGTCTTGTTACTGAAATAATGCAGGATAAGATGTCTTTAGGTTTGATGTTCAAAAATGCTCCAATGGCCTTTAAGGGCAATATTCTTGTTATTGATTTTTATCAAAATCCTATTACGGACGCTTTTATCGACGACATGAAAAGAATATTGGTAGATCTGTTTAAGGAACGTTTTGATAGAGATATCGAAGTGAACGTAATACTCAAGGAAGAGAAGCCTAACAGATTTGCCGAGGAGAACAGACTCAAGCTTCGCAACGAAGTCCATGCTATTATGGAGCAAAAGCATGAAATGGAGGAAGCCAAAAAGGAAAAAGAAAACACACAGAAAGCTACTAAGGCCAAGGCCAAAAAAGAAACAGAAAAAGAAGAAAAAGAAACAGACGTATTGTTCGGCCGTGACTTTAAGGAGGACGAAAAATACTTTAAGAAATTGTCAGATATATATGAAGACTCTGGTCGTGTAGAAGTAATTGGACAGATTATGTCTATAGAAGACAGAGAGACTAGAACTGGCAAGTTTATTATGAACATGAATATTACTGACTTTACAGATAGTATTACAGTAAAGCAGTTTGTTCCGAATAAGGAAGCTAGAGATTCATTTTTGGCCAAGCTGAAAAAGGGCTTGTGTATTAGATTGAATGGTACAGCGGGATATGATGATTTTGACAAGCAAGTAGAAATCACTAGAGTAGGCGGAATTAAACTTATTCCATCTATAAGAAGTGAGGCGAGAAAAGATACATCCATTTACAAGAGAGTGGAATTGCACTGCCATACTAAGATGAGCGAGATGGATGCTATTTCTCCTGTTGAGGCTATTGTTAGAAGAGCATATGAGTGGGGACATCCGGCAGTGGCTATAACTGACCACGGTGTTGTTCAGTGCTTCCCATCTGCTAATAAGGAATACCAAAAAATAAAAGAAGAGTGCGAGAAAAAGGGTAAGGAATGTGACTTTAAGGTTATATATGGCGTTGAGGCATACCTTGTTGATGACACTAAAGGTATGGTAGAAAACCCTCGCGGCCAAAGTCTTGATGACTCTTATGTTGTTTTTGACATCGAGACAACTGGTTTTAGTACTAACCTTGATAAGATTATTGAAATCGGTGCTGTTAAGGTTGTTAACGGAGAGATAGTAGATAGATTTTCTCAGTTGATCAATCCTGAGATACCTATTCCATACCGCATCGAAATGCTCACTGGCATAAATGACCAAATGGTTATTGACAAGCCTACAATTGATAAGGTCCTTCCAGAATTTTTGGAGTTTTGTAAGGGTTCAGTTACTGTGGCTCACAATGCTGAGTTTGATATTAGTTTTATTAGAGCTAAGGCTGAAGAACTAGGACTGGGCGATGACGAGATAATGAGTGGAACAGTTGTGGATACAGTTGGTGTATCCAGATTAGTAGTGCCAGAACTTAAGAGAAGTTTCAAACTTGACTCTGTTGCCAAGGCTCTTGGTGTTGTACTGGAAAACCACCACAGAGCTGTAGATGATGCTGAGTGTACTGCACATATTTTTAGAAAGCTATGCAAGAGATTGAAGGAAAAGGACATTACAACGCTTGACCAAATTAATGAGGTCAGTGTTAATGATACAGAGTTCAAAGGCAAACTGCCAAGCTACCACGCAATTATTTTGTGCCAAAACGATATTGGTAAGCGCAATTTGTACGAACTTGTATCTATTGCCCACGTTAAGACGTTCGCTCAGGGTAAACCTAGAATTATGAAAAGTGATCTGGAAAGATTGCGTGAGGGAATTATTGTGGGTTCAGCGTGTGAGGCCGGTGAGTTGTATCAGGCTATTCTTAGAGGATTGCCTGCAGAAGAAGTTGTGCGTAGAGCTAATTTCTATGATTACTTTGAAATCCAGCCTCTGGGCAATAATGAGTTCATGATTGAAAATGACAAGATGCCTGTTTCTTCTATGAAAGACTTAGAAGATATCAACAAAAAGATTATTGATTTGGGCAAGAAGATGAACAAGATGACAGTGGCAACATGTGATGTTCACTTCTTAGATCCAGATGAAGAAATATACAGACGAATAATTCAATCCGGAAAAGGATTCAAAGATGCCGAAAATCAGGCACCTTTGTACTTGAGAACAACAGAGGAGATGCTCAAGGAGTTTTCTTACCTAGGCTCAGAATTGGCCAAGGAAGTTGTTATAACAAATCCTAACAAGATTGCTGATATGATTGAAAATGTTTGTCCAATCAACCCGGACAAATGCCCACCAGTACTTGATAACTCAGAGGAGAAC
This sequence comes from uncultured Lachnospiraceae bacterium, assembly GCA_902774125.1. Taxonomy (GTDB): domain Bacteria; phylum Bacillota; class Clostridia; order Lachnospirales; family Lachnospiraceae; genus Eubacterium_G. The sequence goes on along the minus strand of CACYHD010000070.1, from coordinate 2,602 downwards.
CTACGTAACATTTGTTACGATAAGGCGCATGAGATGTACGGTGATAAGTTGCCACAAATTGTTCAGGAGAGATTGGAGACAGAGCTAGATTCTATTATAAGAAACGGTTATGCCGTTATGTACATAATGGCTCAGAGACTTGTGTGGAAGTCAGTAGAAGATGGATACTTAGTAGGATCAAGAGGTTCCGTAGGTTCATCGTTTGCGGCGACAATGTCGGGTATTACTGAATGTAATCCACTAGAGCCACATTACTATTGTCCGGAATGTAGAAGTTCTTTCTTCGAGAGAGAATACTCTGTAGCTAAGCCTGTGCCTCAAGAAAAAATTGATGAGCTACAGGCAGAGGTCAAAGATATAAGAGAAAAATTCGGTACAGGATTCGATTTGTCTGACCAGCATTGTCCTTGTTGTGGAGCTAAGCTCAAGAAGGATGGTCTGGAAATACCTTTCGAGACATTCCTTGGTTTTGGCGGAAACAAGGAGCCTGATATCGATCTTAACTTCTCTGGTGAATACCAGGCTAGAGCTCATGCCTACACAGAGGAAATGTTTGGTGAGGGCAATACATTTAGAGCTGGAACAATCGCCGGTGTGGCAGAGAAGACAGCGTATGGATATGTTAAAGGATATTTTGAAGACGTTGGAGAAGTGAAGCGTAGCGCTGAGATAGAACGTCTTGCCAAAAACATTGAAGGTGTTAAGAGAACATCGGGACAGCATCCTGGTGGTATTGTTATCGTTCCTAGAGATAGAGAAATATACGAGTTTACTCCAATACAAAAACCGGCAAATGATATGAAGGTGGATACACTTACTACTCATTTTGACTACCATGCTATTGAGAGTAACTTGCTCAAGCTTGACGAGTTAGGACACGACGATCCAACTATGATCAAATATCTAGAAGAATATACAGGAACTAACGCTCAGCGAGATGTTCCATTTGATGACGAAAAAGTCATGTCTCTCTTCGAGGGACCTGAGGCATTGGGAATCACTCCGGATGATATAGACGGATGTCCAACTGGTTCTTTGGGACTTCCAGAGCTAGGTACTGACTTCGTTATTCAGATGATTGTCGACACTAAGCCTAAGATGTTCGCGGATCTTGTGCGTCTTGCAGGTTTGTCTCACGGTACTGACGTATGGCTTAACAACGCTCAGGTACTTATTAGAGACGGTAGATGTACAATCACAACAGCTATTTGTACTCGTGACGATATTATGGTTTATCTTATAGGAAAGGGAATTGATCCTCAGGTAAGTTTTGAGATTATGGAGCACGTTCGTAAAGGTAGAGGACTACTTATGCGAAAAGATGAGAACGGCAAGGAAGTATCCGAAGAGGATATTATGAGAGAACATGGTGTTCCAGAGTGGTATATATGGTCATGTAAAACTATTAAGTACATGTTCCCTAAGGCCCATGCGGCAGCCTACGTTATGATGGCGCTTCGAGTGGCCTGGTATAAGGTTTATCATCCATTGGCATACTATTCGGCATACTTGAGTATCAGAGCCAAGGCTTTTGACTACGAGCTAATGTGTCTGGGCAAAAACAGACTAGAAGGCGAGTACGAAGCACTAAAGGGCAAGATTAATCGCAATGAAGCGGCTAAAAAAGATGAAGATACATTTAGTGATATGAAGATTGTCAAAGAAATGTATGCGAGAGGCTACGAGTTTTTGCCTCTAGATATATACAAGGCCAAAGCTCATATGTGCCAAATAATCGATGGCAAGATAATGCCACCTCTTGATTCTATTTCTGGAATGGGAGACAAGGCGGCAGAAGGATTAGAAGAAGCTATTAAAGCTAATGGCGGTAAGCCGTTTATTTCCAAAAAGGAAATGAGAGAGCGTACTGGTGTTAACAAAACAGTTCAGGATACAATGGCTAGATTAGGTTTGATAGAAGGTATGCCAGAAGATAGTCAGTTATCATTTTTTGATTTTTAATAAAAAAGGTGTGTTATTTTAGTTACTCTAAAATGACACACTTTTTTTAAATTTGACCCTTAATTTTTGCACCTCGTTATACTAGAATGGTATGGAATTGGGGAAACCCGGATATAAAATTGTATATATCGAAAGGAGAAGAAACTATGAACCTAAGTAGATTTACTAAGCAAGCTGTTTCTATTATTAGTGCACTTGCATTGGTTATCGCTGGAATTGTTTATGCCCCTTCAACAGCTAAGGCAGCAAATCCAGAGACACTTACTTACACAACAGCTACATGCGATGGCGGTGCAGATGTTTTGTATTCTGTAACAGAAAACTCAATTGTAGGTTGGGCTAATCCATGGTACGGCGATGGAGGCGTAACATTCCAGTTGATTTTTTCAGGAGACAACACAGCAGCTGACACTACAGAAGAGTTTTTTGAGGGAACATCCGCCGATCAGATGAACGCTCCGTCGATCATTCGGCAGGGAAGTTCACTGTCAGAGGAGATCGCATATCTGTCACAGTATTCACTTGGTGTAAAAGAAGTCAAAACGAATTCTCTTACCCCTCAGGATTTCAATGCCAAAGGAGACGGTGTAGCAGATGATACAGAAGCATTCCGCAAACTGTTTTCTGCCGCTTTCAGCAA
>CACYHD010000069.1 GCA_902774125.1 uncultured Lachnospiraceae bacterium | reverse complement strand
CAGATATTTCCACTTGTTTGGTTATTGGACTTCTCATTTGCAAGTGCTACAGAAATGTACACTAACGGTCTTTTGATTATTCCGGAAAAGCTCAAGTTTTCTAACTTTGTAAAAGCTTTTGACAACGGAACATATTTAATTTACTTAAAAAACAGTATCATTATTAACGTGTTAGCGGTTATAATAGTTATATTAGTATCTATTATGGCGGGATATGCATGTAGAAGAATGAGATGGAAACTTAGTGGATTCGTCAAAGTACTTCTCTTAATGGGAATGATGATTCCTATTCATGCTACATTGCTACCTAACTACACTATTTATTCTAAGCTGGGTATGACTAATACTTTGTGGGCAGTGCTACTACCGTATGTGGCATTCTCGCTTCCACAGGGATTGTTCCTGATGACGAGTTTTATAGAATCCATTCCTTTTGAACTTGAGGAAGCGGCTGTAATCGATGGCTGTAATATTTATACAATTATCTTTAAGATAATTGTTCCAATGCTTAAGCCATCTATTGCAACAGTGGCAATTATGACATTCCTAAACAATTGGAACGAATTCATTATGGCACAAATGTATCTAAGAGATAGATGGAGAACACTTCCGTTTACAGTATTAGATCTTACTGGACAGTATTCATCAGATTATGCAGCGCAGTTTGCCGCTATGGCACTTTCTGCTGCACCTGCTATAATAGTCTATATAGTACTTAACAAGCACATCACAAAGGGTGTTGCTATGGGAGCAGTAAAGGGATAAAACATTGTTTAAAAAGATTAAAGACAGAGTAAGCGGACTTAATGTAAAGAAAAAATTTATATTTTATGGATATTTAATTATTACGCCAGTTTTGGTTGCAGTATGTATAGGGCTGTTTGTGCAGTCCTATCATACATCTCTCACCGAAAAGAAGGAGAGAGATATTTCTTCTGCATCAAATCTGGCTAATAATATTTATACAGCTCAGGAGGAAATCAAAAACATTTCCACGTACATATGCATCAATGAGGATGTTCAGAAGTTGCTCAAGATAAGCGACCGCAAGAAAATTGAGAGCGAAAGCCTAAACGCAAGATTGTGGTTAGAAAAGGCTCCAATGAAAATGGTACAGGATATGATGGCTCTTAAGGGGAACATCCAGACGATTGCAATATATCCTCAGAATGGACTTAGACCATATTTGCGATGTGTGGATGGAAGTACATACTATACGAGTATAAAGACTGTCAGGAAAACGCACTACTACAAAACTATACTAGAAAACTACAACAATATGATGTGGCTCAGTGTGGATCACGGCAAAAACAACATATACTCATATACTAGAGAAGATAAGGAAGTTTTTTATAGAACTATTTATGATGTTAGACTTCACAGAGTAATAGGAATTGTTATGATTGGAGCTAACAAAAATCGTTTTAACGAGATGTGCCAAAACGAGATTAAAGATATTAGGGAAGGCATCATTGTTTTGGACAAAGCAGGAGGCGAGCTTATCAGATGTGGCAAGCTAGATTCAACTGTTCTTAAACGCGTCAAAAACAAAAAATTTATTTTAAAAAATTACAAAAAACGCAAAAACTATATTAAATATAATGGATACAATATTATTACAATGCAACGAGGTGCGAATGACAGCATCATTTGCAAGGTTGTACCTAAGTACAATATAAGAAGACATCTTTTTGACCTTGCAGTGACGCCAGCGTTATTGCTTCTTGGAATGCTTATATTATTGTTCCCATTGCTACATATTATATCAAGAGTTGTTACTAAGCCATTGGGCGAGGTTACTAAGGCGATAAAAGCTTTTTCAACAGGTGACTTCAACCAGCGAGTTGATGTGACAACTAATGACGAAATCGGTGAGGTTGCTAATTGCTTCAACAAGATGGTTAATGACATAAAGTTATTGATTGATGAAAACTATGTCATTACAATTAAGGAGCGAGAGAGTGAGCTTAACGCGCTTCAGTCTCAAATCAACCCGCACTTCCTTTACAATACGTTGGATTCTTTGTATTGGCAGGCGACAGAGAAGGATCAGGAAGACTTGGCAGATAGTATTCTTGCATTGTCTGATCTCTTCAAACTTGTTTTGAGTAGAGGAAGCAGCATGGTGACTGTCGAGAAGGAACTTGAGCTTATCGATAAGTATTTGCAGATTCAAAAAATGCGTTTTTCTAAGAGATTAGAGTACGAGATTGTTATTGAAGAAAGTGTAAGGGATAATATTATTCCAAAACTAATTATCCAGCCGTTCGTAGAAAATGCCATAGTACATGGCCTAGAGAACATTACAACTACATGTGTGGTTAAGGTTTTGGCCAAGAAGGCTGGAGGATATTTGCACTTTGAGATAAGTGATACAGGTATAGGAATGACTGAGAGCGAGGTTAAGGCGCTTTGGGAAGAAAACAAGCAATACGCCAACCAGCGAATCGGTCGATATGCTATCAAAAATATTCAGGAGAGACTTGCAATCAAGTACAACAATGATTTCAAGCTGGATATTGAAAGCGAAAAAGGAAAAGGAACAAAGGTTATTATCGAAGTTCCTATCCAAAAAGAAAACGAGGAGGAATAACATGTCAATTAGTCTATTGGTTGCCGATGATGAGGATACTATTAGAAAAGGCGTGGCCAAGTATATACAACTTCATACAGAACTGATAGATAAGGTTTATGAGGCTGCTAACGGAGAGGAAGCCTTAGAAATGACTCTCAAGTATGAGCCTGATATTATTTTGTTAGATGTTCAGATGCCTTTAATGTCTGGAATTGAAGTGATGGCAGGAATCAAAAAGGCAGGATTCGATCCTATCGTGATTATTCTAAGCGGATATGATGAGTTCAAGTATGCTCAGCAGGCTCTTAGATATGGCGCTAGAGAATATTTGCTCAAGCCGGTTAGAGCTAATGTAATTCTTGAAACTATCGAAAAACATATAAGCGACACTGACAAGAATATTAGTCAGGAGGAAAACGAATATTCTCAAGTAATAAAAGAGGCGGTAGAATTCGTGGGAGATCACTACTCCGAAAAAATCAAGCTTATTGATTTGGCAGAGCATTTGGGCGTTTCATCAGGATATATATCTACTAAGTTTACTGAGGACTTGGGATGTTGCTTCGTGGATTATCTCAACAAGGTGAGAATAGAGAAGGCCTGCGTATTTCTAGAGCAGGGATTTCTCAAAAACTATGAGATAGCATACAAGGTAGGATATAACGACGAAAAATATTTTTCTAGAATTTTTAGAAAAGTTAAAGGTGTTTCGCCTAGAGAGTACAAAAATCATAATATGTAAGACTACAAAAAGGAATGGATAATGGAAAAAGTAACAGAAATACTAAACAGCATAAATGATTTTATATGGGGTATACCTCTTATTGTTTTGATATTAGCAACAGGATTGTTTTTGACAATCAGACTTAGAGGACTTCAGATTACAAAACTAGGCAAGGCATTCAAATATATTTTTGAGAAAGAAAAAGACGGAGAAGGCGAAATTAGCAGCTTTGGCGCCTTGTGTACAGCGCTTTCGGCAACGATTGGTACAGGAAACATTGTTGGTGTTGCAACGGCTATTGGTATTCTATCCGGTGGCCCGGGAGCACTTTTTTGGATGTGGATTGCAGCGTTGCTAGGAATGGCGACTAAGTATGCCGAGGGATTTTTGGCTATTAAGTATCGTCACATCAATGAAAAAGGTCACGTTTTGGGTGGACCATTCTATTACATTGAAAAAGGAATGGGAGCTAATTGGAAGTGGCTGGCACGATTGTTTGCATTCTTCGGTGCTTGTGTTGGTTTGCTAGGTATCGGAACATTTGCTCAGGTTAATGGCATTTCCAATTCTGTCAAAGGGATTTTTGATCCGAAAATGAAACATGTTGTTACATTGTTTGGCAAAGACTATTCTGTTGCAGTTGTAATCACTGCCTGCATTGTGACAATAATTGCTGCGGCAGTTGTAATCGGTGGAATCAAAAGAATCGCGGCAGTTTCTGAGTTTGTCGTTCCGTTTATGGCGGGAATATATATTCTGTTAGTTATAATTTTGGTTATTATTAATATTGATAAGCTTCCAGAAGCTATAAGAGAAATAATAGAAGGAGCCTTTGGCGCAAGAGCGATAGGTGGAGGTGCTGCAGCTTCCTTTGCAATCGCCCTTCAACGAGGTGTGGCTAGAGGTATTTTTTCTAATGAGGCAGGCTTGGGATCTGCGCCAATCGCGGCGGCAGCGGCCAAAACAAAAGAGCCTGTTAGACAGGGTTTAGTATCTATGACAGGAACGTTCATTGACACAGTTGTTGTATGTACAATGACGGGACTTGCTATTGTAATTACAGGTGCGTGGAAGAATGCTAATCTAGAGGGTGTCAACGTGACAATCAAGGCTTTCAAGGACGGCTTGCCTTTCTTGCCTGGCAATGCGGCAGGTATACTGTTGATGGTTTGTCTTGTGTTTTTTGCCTTCACAACAATACTCGGCTGGAACTATTACGGCGAGCGATGTGTGGAATACTTGACTAACGAAAGCAAAGCGGCAGTGATAGTATACAGAGTTTTGTACATATTAGCTGTATTTATTGGACCATATATGACAGTCAAGCTTGTGTGGACGATTGCGGATATACTAAACGGATTTATGGCTATACCGAATATAATAGCTATACTTGCATTGAGCCCTATAATTGTAAAGGGAACTAAAGAATATTTTAATAGAGTCAAAAAATAAGGTCGGCAAAAACAACATAGATTAAAAAACAGTCGGCAAAAACAAAAAATCAAAAAGTTAATAGTTTTGAATGAAAGTACACTTTTTCTAACAGGGATATGAGAATGTAGAAAAAGTGTCTTTTATTTATGCCAAACTAAAAAAACACACCAACCTTCGAAAATACATCCTTTTTTTGACTTTTTCTTAATGGTACTTTAAGCGAGACAAAACACGCAGTCGGAATAATAAAAGTGCTACAGAGAGTGAACGAAAATTAACGATTCTTTTGTTATTTTTGTGTGTAAAAAGAACGAGAAAGTGAAAAGAGGAGGCTTATATGCAATTAGGAAAGTTTTTTTCAAAGAAAAGCTTAATGAGCAAGGTAAGCAGCGTAGCAATCGCAATCGTAATGGTTGCCAATATTGCACTAGCTAATGTTTACCTACCTGCAGCTACAAAAAAAGTAGAAGCTGCAACAATTAATCCACAGTACAGAAACGTTATGTACTATGGTGAGTGGTCTATTTATGCAGGCCAAAAGAATTTTACACCAAACAAGATTCCAGGTAATTACATTACACATCTTAACTTCGCGTTTATGGATGTAGATGAGAACGGTAATGTTGTATCTTGTGATACTTGGGCAGATTTTGAAAATCCTAACGTAGGATACTCAACAACATCAGATAGCGTTTGGGCAGGTGTT
>CACYHD010000068.1 GCA_902774125.1 uncultured Lachnospiraceae bacterium | reverse complement strand
AGCAGGAAAGCAAAAAGAATCAGCAACCGGACGAAGAACTGGGTCCGATCGCTTATTTGGTTACTTTTATTATTTTTATTGCTTTCTGTATTTATATTTTATGCAGATGACTTGCTTGTTATGTAAACCTAATAATCGGATTAAAATTGAATAGAAAACTTCGCTCTAATATGGTATTCTAATAATAGTGTTTTTAGAACAAGACATAATAAGAAAAAGCGAAAGGATATATTATGAAACGAGTTCTTTTAAAGTTAAGTGGTGAGGCACTTTCTGGTGATAAAGGCCACGGTTTTGACGAGGATACTTGCGTGGCAGTTGCCAAGCAGGTCAAAGGAATTGTGGACAAGGGCGTAGAAGTTGCAATCGTTATCGGTGGTGGTAACTTCTGGAGAGGTCGCACTAGCAATAAGATTGATAGACCTAAGGCAGATGGAATCGGTATGCTTGCTACAATTATGAATTGTATGTACGTTTCCGAAATCTTCAGAACAGAGGGTATGGATACTAATGTTTACACACCTTTCGAGTGTGGCACATGGACTAAACTGTTTTCTAAGGATGAGGCAGTTAATGACCTAGAGGCTGGCAAGGTAATTTTCTTTGCAGGTGGAACAGGTCATCCATATTTTTCAACAGATATGACAATGGTGCTTCGCGCTATTGAAATAGAGGCAGATTGTATACTTGGAGCCAAAGCAATTGATGGCGTATATGATTCTGATCCTAACACTAACCCGGATGCCAAAAAATATGATGAGTTAGCAATCAGTAAGATTGTTGATGACAGACTAGGAGTTATCGACCTGGCAGCGTCAGTTCTAGCTATGGAGAACAAGATGCCAATGGTTCTTTTTGGACTCAATGAGGACAAGAGCATTGAGCGTGCTGCAGCAGGCGAGAGCATCGGTACAATAATCACAGTTGATTAATTAAAGCAGTTATTAATTTGTTTGGCAAACAGACAATTATAATATATTTTTAGGAGGATATTATGCAGGAATTATTAAATACAGCAACAGAAAAAATGGATAAGTCAGTGGAAAGCTTAAAAACAGAATTTACTACAGTAAGAGCTGGTAGAGCTAACCCACATATTCTTGATAACATTAAAGTTGATTACTATGGAACTATGACACCACTTCAGCAGGTTGGTAACGTTTCAGTTCCAGAACCAAGAATTATTGCAATTCAGCCATGGGATGCTTCATTACTCAAAGTAATCGAGCATGCTATTAACGAAGCTGAGATTGGTATTAACCCAACAAACGACGGCAAGGTTATCAGACTTGTTTTCCCTGAACTTACAGAGGAGAGAAGAAAAGAACTTGTCAAAGACGTTAAGAAGATGGGCGAGAACGCTAAGGTTGCAGTAAGAAATATTAGAAGAGATGCTATCGAACACATTAAGAAAAAAGGTAAGGCTGATGGTGTTTCTGAGGACGAAATCAAAGAGTACGATGATGATGTTCAAAAAGCAACTGATGCACATATCAAGCAGATTGACGACGCTGTAAAGGCTAAGTCAGACGAGATTATGACAGTATAATATTGTTAAGAAATCTAGACATAAGAGTTTGGAATATTTATAAAGTAGTTAGAAAAGGAGGAAACTTGGTTTCCTCTATTTTCTGTATTATGGAAGGTTGTAGAAAGGAATCATTATGGCTAAGAGTGTTGATTTGACTGGTATGAATATACCTAATCACATAGCGATTATTCTAGACGGTAACGGTCGTTGGGCCAAAAAGCACCACGTACCAAAAAATGTTGGTCATTCACAAGGGTCCAAAACAGTAGAAAAGATTGTGGAACATGCCCATGATGTTGGAGTTAAGTATATTACTGTTTATGCTTTTTCAACTGAGAACTGGAATAGATCTGAAAAAGAAGTAAAAGGTCTAATGAAACTTCTTAGAGATTACTTGAAGCAGTGTCTCAAAAAATCCAAAGAAAACAACATGAGATGTATGGTTATTGGAGACAAGAGCAGACTTGATCAAGACATTCAAGATAGCATTGCAGAGCTTGAAGAGTTTTCTAAGGATTTCGACGGAATAACATTTATTATCGCTCTCAATTATGGTAGTAGAGACGAGATAAGAAGAGGTGTTACTAAGTTAGCCGAGAAGGTTCAAGCAAGAGAACTTAAACCGGAAGATATTACAGAAGAGATGATTTCTGATAGCCTTGATACAAGAGGAATTCCGGATCCTGATCTTTTGATTAGAACTAGCGGTGAAGTGAGATTATCTAACTTCCTAATGTGGCAGGCAGCTTACACAGAGTATTATTTTCCTGAAAAGCTATGGCCTGATTTTAAGGGAGAGGATTTGGATCAAGCTATTATCGAATATAACAAGCGCGATAGACGTTTTGGCGGAGCCAATAAAGAAACAGTGGAGGAATAATTATTATGGCAAACAAATTTGCGAACAAATCATTTTTTACTAGAACTGCATCAGGCATCGTTCTAGTGCTATTACTTATTGCATCTCTTGTATGGGGTGGAAGACAGGATATTTTTGGCGGCAGAATACTTTTTTGTGTTAACCTAATCGTTTCATTAGTTGCAGTATATGAGCTATACAAGGCGCTAAAAATACACAATACAATATTAGGTATAACTGGTTATATTGCTGTAGTAGTTTATTACGGTCTAATATATGCATCACAATACAATGTTAGTATTCTTGGAAAAGAAATTCATGGAACTAACTACATGATGATTTTTGTTGTTATATTCTTAATAACACTTTTGGCAGAATATGTTTTTACTTATCCTAAGTACAAAACAGAAAATATATCTAATGCACTTATGTGTACAATTTATGCAGGTGTGATGCTATCATACCTTTACATTACACGTATGGAAGATAACGGTATTTACACAGTATGGCTAATCTTTTTGGCTAGCTGGGGCTGTGATACATGTGCATATCTTGCAGGTGTGGCTTTCGGTAAGCATAAGATGGCACCAGTTCTTAGCCCTAAGAAATCAATTGAAGGTGCTGTTGGTGGAATAATCGGTGCTGCAGCTCTTGGCGCGATTTACGGTGCTGTTTTTGCAGATAAGATTAAAGACATTCCTAACACACCAGTTGTTTTTGCAATCATTTGTGCAGTAGCAGGTTTTGTTTCTATGATTGGAGATCTTTGTGCATCTGCTATCAAGCGCAATAACGATATTAAAGACTACGGAAATATTATTCCTGGTCATGGTGGAATTATGGATAGATTCGACAGTGTAATTTACATTGCCCCAATTATTTGGATTCTTATCCATGTTCTCAAATATGTATTTTAATAATTAAACGAGGCAAAAAATGAAAAAAATATCTATATTAGGCTCTACGGGTTCGATTGGAACTCAGACTTTGGATATTGTTAGAGCCAATGACGATTTGGATGTTGTGGCAATTGCTGCAGGTTCCAACATTGATTTATTAGAGGAGCAAATTGAAGAATTTGCTCCTAAACTTGTATGTGTATACAAGGAAGAGGCAGCTGCTCAGTTAGCAGAGCGAGTTCAAAACAAGCCAGTTAAAGTTGTTTCTGGAATGGATGGCTTGATTGAAGCAGCGACAATAGAAGAGGCCGAGATTGTTGTGACAGCTTTTGTAGGGATGATTGGTATTAGACCTACACTTGAGGCTATTGAAGCAGGCAAGGATATTGCTTTGGCCAACAAGGAAACGCTTGTTACTGCCGGTCACTTAGTTATGCCCAAAGCGAGAGAGAAGGGCGTCAAAATCCTTCCTGTTGACAGTGAGCACAGCGCGATTTTCCAATGCCTTCAGGGCAATAGCATGAACAAGATTAACAAGATTCTGCTCACAGCTTCCGGTGGACCTTTTAGAGGCTGGACAAGAGAGCAGATGAAAGATATTCAAGTTGAGGATGCTCTCAAGCACCCTAACTGGTCTATGGGTAGAAAAATAACTATCGATTCTTCGACTATGGTAAACAAAGGCTTAGAAGTTATTGAAGCTAAGTGGTTGTTTGGTGTAGGACTAGAAGATATTCAAGTTGTAGTTCAGCCACAGAGTTTGATACATTCAATGGTTCAGTACGAGGATGGTGGCATTATGGCGCAGCTTGGAACACCGGATATGAAACTTCCTATCCAGTATGCTTTGTACTATCCTGAGCGCAAATATTTGGCAGGGGATAGAGTTGATTTTGATAAGATTGCTTCAATTAACTTTGAAACACCTGATCTTAACAATTTTAGAGGGTTGGCTTTGGCTTACGAGGCTGCCCGCAATAGCGACAAAAATCACGGCGATTCTATGCCAACTGTTTTTAACGCTGCTAACGAGAAAGCAGTACAGCTATTTTTGGACAAAAAAATAAGTTACTTAAATATAACAGATATTATAGAATATTGTATGAAACAGCATAAACCTATTGATAATCCATCTGTTGAACAGATTCTTGAAATCGAGCAATGGGTTTATGACACAATTGCAAGTAAGTGGGCGATTTAAGGGACATAGTAAGTTTTATAATGATAATGAACCATATAAAACTTAATTGCTATATGTCACGCCTATCATTATAAGTAGGAGATTATATGCAGACAGTTATTAGTATTATTATAGCTTTAATTATTTTTGGTATTTTGGTTTTGATACACGAGTTCGGTCATTTTATTGTGGCCAAAAAGTGTGGCGTTGTAGTCAACGAGTTTTCGGTTGGTATGGGACCACGCTTGCTCAGCCGAGTGGCTAAGTCGGGAACGAGGTATTCCTTGAAGGCATTGCCTCTAGGTGGTTCTTGTGCAATGCTAGGTGAGGATGAGGACAATATGGAAGAAGGTTCATTCAACTCCAAAAATGTTTGGCAGAGAATGGCAATTGTTTTTGCGGGACCATTTTTCAACTTTATATTGGCCTTTATTCTTTCAATAATTGTTATCGGTTTTGCCGGCATTGATAAGCCATTTGTCAACGATGTGGACAAGACTTCTAACGTTTATGAGGCTGGTCTCAAAAAAGGTGACCTTATTACTAGTTTTAACGGCTCATCCATTATCTTCCTCCTTTCTTGTTCCATTCATCAAGCAGCCGATATATAATACGCTCTATTTCTTCATTGCTTGTATCCGGTTCAAAATATTTTGCAATAGCATTATGGCTTATGGTAATCTGCCTTTCTTTAGCTGTCGATATGACCATAATTGCATATACTGATTCTCTGTTGTACTTGTTCTGCTGACTCAGTGCTTTTAACTGCTTGGCTTTTGATAATGACGGAACAACTGATTCTTCTTCCATTATATCCCACAAAATTCTCTGCTGATCCTCGGTCAGATAAGATAATTCAACAGCAGGATTAAGCTTTATCTTCTTAAGATCAACTTTATCAAGTATGGGGCTTATAAGCTCTGTCAGTCTGATATATCTTTGTACCTGCCTTCCACTTTCTCCGAAATCTTTTCCAATTTTATCAGCCGACACCAACTTCTCGACAACTTGTCGAGAAGTTGAATCATCCTCTACCTGATTCGATATTTTTCCCTGATGAGACATTGTCTCAAGTTTCATCTTATATG
>CACYHD010000067.1 GCA_902774125.1 uncultured Lachnospiraceae bacterium | reverse complement strand
GCATCAGCTCCGTATGTCTCTAGTGCGTCAAAAGGATCAACCGCGTTACCCTTAGACTTACTCATCTTCTGTCCGTTTTCGTCCTGTACAAGTCCCAAAACAATAACATTCTCGTATGGTGCCTTGTTAAATAAAATTGTAGACTCAGCTAGAAGTGTGTAGAACCAACCTCTTGTCTGGTCAACAGCCTCAGAAATAAACTGCGCTGGGAACTGTTTTTCAAAAACATCTTTGTTTTCGAATGGATAATGATGCTGAGCAAAAGGCATAGCACCACTGTCGAACCAGCAGTCGATAACCTCTGAAACTCTGTGCATATCTTTGCCACAGTCAGGACACTTAATAGTTACTTCGTCAATGTATGGACGGTGTAGTTCAACATTGGCAGCGTCTGGATTACCAGATTTTTCTGCAAGTTCTGCTCTGCTACCAATAGCCTCCTGGCATCCACACTCACATTCCCAAATGTTAAGCGGTGTACCCCAGTATCTGTTACGGCTGATACCCCAGTCCTGAACGTTTTCTAGCCAGTTACCAAATCTACCTTCACCGATAGACTTTGGAATCCAGTTGATTGTATTGTTGTTTTTGATTAAGTCATCCTTAACTTCTGTCATCTTGATAAACCAAGATTCGCGAGCGTAATAGATAAGTGGAGTATCACATCTCCAGCAATGTGGATATTCGTGCTCGAACTTAGGAGCATCGAATAGCTGACCTCTCTTATCTAATTCGATAAGGATATCTTTGTCTGCATCTTTAACGAACTTGCCTTCAGCTGGAGCGCCACCAGTCATCTTACCAGCTTCGTCTACTAGCTGAACGAAAGGAAGATCGTACTTGCGACCAACCTGTGCATCGTCCTCACCAAATGCAGGTGCGATATGTACGATACCAGTACCATCGCTCATTGTTACATAATCATCGCATGTTACGAAGAAGCCTTTTTTGTGCTGCTTGTCAGCAACAGCTTTGGCACAATCGAACAATGGCTCGTACTCCTTGTTTTCAAGGTCAGTACCCTTCATTGTCTCAAGTACTTCGTATGCCTTAGTATTTTCATCTTCGGCTAGGCCACCTAGAACTGTATCTAGAAGTGCCTCTGCCATATAATATGTATATCCGTCAACAGCCTTAACCTTAACATATGTATCGCTAGGGTTAACACAAAGAGCAACGTTACTTGGAAGAGTCCAAGGTGTTGTTGTCCAAGCTAGGAAGTAAGCATCCTCACCTACAACCTTAAATCTTACGATAGCAGAACGCTCCTTTACTGTCTTGTAGCCCTGAGCTACTTCCTGTGCAGATAGAGGAGTTCCACAACGTGGGCAGTAAGGAACAATCTTAAAGCCCTTGTATAGAAGACCTTTGTTCCAAATCTCTTTGAGAGCCCACCATTCTGACTCAATATAGTTGTTATCATATGTTACATAAGGATTCTCCATGTCAGCCCAAAAACCTACTGTTCCTGAAAAATCCTCCCACATTCCTTTATACTTCCAAACAGATTCCTTACATTTATTAACGAAAGGTTCCATTCCGTATTCTTCAATCTGCTCCTTGCCATCAAGACCAAGCATCTTCTCTACTTCTAGCTCTACAGGAAGACCATGTGTATCCCATCCAGCTTTACGAGGAACCATCTTGCCCTTCATAGTCTGATATCTAGGAATCATATCCTTGATTACACGAGTAAGAACGTGTCCGATATGTGGCTTACCATTAGCTGTTGGAGGGCCATCATAAAATGTATATGTCTCACCTTCCTTGCGGCTGTCCATACTCTTTTCAAAAATTTTGTTTTCCTGCCAAAACTTAACAGTTTCTTTTTCTCTGTCGACAAAATTAAGATTTTTTGATACCTTTTTGTACATCGCCTTTTCTCCTTTAATAAAAAATCACCCCTTCTCCTGTAAAGGACGAAGGGGTGCTTCGCTATACCACCTTTTACAGCATGTCTGATTTCTCTAAACACGTGGCTCCTTTTACGGTGAGCATCCGTCGGCGCCTACTCTCTATCTTGTGATAATGATTTGGGGCCGCAACTCCGGAGTGATTTTCATTAAGCATCTACTAGTCTTCGGCTTCCACCATCCCGAATTCGCTATGCGTTCAACGATTAACTACTGTCTCCATCACAGTCTTTGTTCAATTGTCATTCACAAACATAAAAGTTCGCGAACCTTTTCTAATAATAGCCCATAAAAAATGTGTTGTCAACTACATTATTTTATTCATCTAGGGCATCATCGCTATCTAGTATCTCATCAATTCCTTTTTCGAATTCAATCTTACCTCTAACGATAACCTTACTAACCATTTCACTGTCTAGGTCGCTGTTACTCAACTCAACCTTTCTAACTGTTGTGTATAGGTCATCTTTGGTTTTGTATATAAGTACGTTATCACCATCCGGCAATTCATTCGGATTGATTTCGTACAAATCGTTTTTTCCTTCAACAGGAATGCGGATATTCTCTGCAACGTTGAAGAAAAACATTTCCTTAACATCCTCAGGATAATTGACACCGAGCAAGTACTTATCCTCTCCATTGGCAAGAAGAGTGAATCTGTTTTTGCGCTGAAGCGTCAAAATAGCTGTTCCCGTGTTGTAAGTTACAACGCTTTCACCGAATGTATATTTCTTAACTTTGGCAAGTTCCTCAGCCACCTGTGGAATATAGTAGTGAATGTCTCCGCGGTGTCTGCATATAATTGCCAAAACATAAGTAGCATCGTTAAGATCTGTTATATCAATTCTACGTGTGACCGGATCGTAGTCTAGAACAATCTTTTTTTGCTCGAAATATCTGTTGTAAGCAAAAACTTCAAGAATGTCGATTTCGTCGTTTTCCTCAGAATTCACAACAAGCTGAAGCTTAATGTATGTTCTACCATTCTCCTGCTCAATAGTTCTCACAGAAATAAGATGAATAAGTCTTAGCATCGCGTTATAGACATTGCTGTCATAGCGCTCCACATCAAGCTGAGCAACATTGTCCTTATCCACCATAAACTGATACAAATCCTCGTACTGCTTAGTCATAATTCTCTCAGTTATATACTTAGTTGATAGCGGAATGTCTGAGTTCATAACTAAGTGGTTAAAAAACGCTTTGTACTGAAGCAAAAACAATCTGTATCGCTCGCAAGCTGCAATGAAATCGTCGTAGCCCTTGTCCTCGTTTTCCTCATCCGCTATTTCGTATAATGGGTAATACATTCTTATGAAACTGTTTTCCCAAATAGACTTGTTGTATTCGTTGTTGTTTTGGAATTCATCAATACAAATCTTCATCTGAGCCTCAAATGAATCGCATCTGTCAGCAATCATGTGAAACTCTGCAGTCTGATCTGTAATAGAAATTTTGTTGCTGTTTTCTTTTTTGCGCCAGTAGTAAACTACGTCGCTAATAACACTAATCTTGCTAGCCTTCATAACTGCCTTGTACATAAATATTCTATCGGCAATCAAAAGATGGGCTGGCATCTTGATGTTGTTGTCACGAAGAAAATCTGTCTTGTATACAGCATTCCAATAGAAAACCTGTCGAGTGTAATCTTCGATTTCTTTTTTGGTCTCTAGGACGCAATCCTTGGCAAAAACATCACGTTCCTGCTGGTCGTTAAGTGCCTTGTGCATAAAACCGTTAACCATTCGCATAGGAATACCTGAAGCAAAGTCAGAACCATCCTCTTCAATTCTAGCGATTAGCTTTTGGTACGCGCCATCAGCCACGATATCATCCGAGTCAACCAAAGCCACATACTTGCCGCGTGCTCTCTCGATTCCAATTTGAGAAGAAAGCGCGCCACCTGAGTTAGGCTTAACTATCAACTCAAACTGTGGATGATCCTTGATATATCGTTGTATTACCTCAGCAGAATTGTCTGTACTAGAATCGTCAACTACCAAAACCTCATAGGAATCAATACCCTGTCTGGCAATTGAATCAAGACAATCTTCTATATATTGTTCGTTGTTGTAACTAAGCACAACAACTGACAAAGTTATATCCTTAGTGTTACTCATCGTTCCTCCTAAATATCTAGTATGTGTAATCCATAAGTGCAGATATAGCATCGCAGTCAAAAACAGGAATACCACACTTTATGGCTACATCTTTTCTTTCTCTAAACGAATCATCGATAAAAATTGCTCGTTCGTCTGTAATGTAATCACTCTTAGGCGTTGTTTCGTCCTTAATGTGAATAATCTCATCAAACAACTTAGGGTCAATGCGATAATGTGCCAGTGAATCATATATTTCCTTGGCGTGTCTTGTGAGCAATTTGATAGTAATGCCTTTGTTGAGACATTGATATAAGAAAGCAATTGTCTCAGTATTAACTGTATTGGCATAAGTTACTGTGTCATCGAAGTCCACATAAACTGTATCATAGTCAATATCTAGCTTGTACTTGTTAGAAAATGCTCTATCCACCTCTGCAGTATAGCTGTAACCTTGTATCCCATTTTTTGATATACAGTGTTGAGAATGAAGTTGAATCCTCTAACTCTGCTAGTAGACATTGAGCCGGCTACTCTTGGTGCCATCTCAAGAAGTTTGAACTTGCCGTTAGCATCCTCCTTAACCTGGAAGAACCAAACGCCGTCAAACTTGAACTTATCATTAATGCGTCTGGCAATTGCCATAACATCATCAGGTGTAGCGTATGTAATAGAATTAACACTAATACCAGTTCTAATTCTTTTGCGCTGTCTCATAGATGCAACAAGTAACTCACCCTCTGAGTCAGTAAAGCAATCAATAGTATATTCCTGACCTGGAAGCATCTCTGATATAACATACTCATCTGCCATATCGCGAATTTGGTCGAGATCCTTCATAGTCTCAATCTTGGCCACGCCCTGTGAGCCCTGGCCGATATCCGGCTTAGCGAACAATGGTAAAACATCCTCGCTAACCTCATCGATAGAATACATCTTAGGAGTGAAGTCCTCATCCTTAAGAATCTCATATGTTTTAATCTTGGATCTTGCTACGTCGCAAGTCTCGTATGATGATGTTGCAATCTTGCAATGAAGCTTATCTTCATTTTGGGCAAGATAGAGAATAACGTCATCATATGCAGGTACAATAATATCAATCTCATTTTCATCAACTATTTCGTTAAGTTCATCTAAGAAGTTAGGGTCGTCGATGAATGATATTCCTTCTATATAATTTTTGTACACCATGCTTCCGTGACATGGAACTGAGCTGAGGCCAAAAAGTTCAATATGCTTGTCGAACTTAAGGGCGTTGTGCACCTCTAATCCAATTTCGGAACCACATGGAAAAACTAAAACTTTAATCATTTTTGCTCCAATCATTAATACTGATTACTACTTGTTCTCACCTATAACTATATCCAAAACGTTTTTGCATGAATTGCCATCGCAATACTTGGCCATATCCTGACAGAATTCTCTCAACTTAGGGAAGTTGTCGTAATTGTAGTCATCGATATGTGCAATAGATTCTACCAAATCAGCGTTGTTCTCAATAATAGGTCCTGGCAATGTGTCTACAGATACGTACAAGCCTCTTGTCTCATTAATATACTCGTCCAAGTCGTACATGTAGAACAACATAGGCTTCTTGGCACTAGCGAAATCATAGAAAACGCTAGAGTAATCTGTAATCAAAACGTCTGTAATACATAGAAGTTCCATAACGTCTTCCTTGTAACTTACGTTGAGAAGGAAGTCCTTGTACTTAGGATCAATCTCTAGACTGTCGGCAATCAAGTGATGTAGCTTAACCATAATCACGTACTCGTTGCCAAACTTCTCGTATAGTTCTTCTATATCAAAAGGTAGGCTGAAGTCATATCCTCTTACATAATCACCTTGAAGGTCGCGCCATGTTGGTGCGTAGAGAATAACCTTTTTGTCCTTGATAACAGGAAATTCTTCTGTAAGAGTCTGGACCGCTCTATCCTTAAGTTCGCTCCTGTGATAAATGTCATTAATAGGGTAACCCTTCTTGATAACATTCTTCTTAAAGTGGAAAGCTCCAACAAGTTTTTCCTCACCGTAATCGTTGTCAGTCAAGAAATAATCCCAGTTAAGACTTTCCTTGTATAGGTTGCCAAAGGCTTGCTTCTCAGGTCCCTCGCACTCAATGTCGAAGCCCAACTTCTTAAGTGGAGTGCCGTGCCATGTCTGCAAGTAAACTGTGTCATTTCTTTTTTCTTTGACAGGGAAAAGAATGTTGTTAACCCAATACTTGGCCTTAGCTAGATAATAGAAATAATCCTCACTACCTCTCTTGACTAACGTTGGATTGCCAGGAATCTTGTCGCTGTCCACATCCGGATAAGCCCATACATACTTGTAGCCCTCATACTCCGGATGGCTAATCATATATTCATAAAGATATTTAGGGTTACCTGTGTAGTTTTTGCCTAGGTTGGCCTCGAAAAACACAAGTTTCTCATCCAAATCTTCGTTGCGCAATGTCTCAAAATATTTTTCTCTACCAGTCTGGAAAGCCACGCCTTTTTCGTACTCGTCTCTAGATGTCTCCCAAACATTCAAGTTATAAATATTAGCGCCGATATAGAATGTCATAACAAGATCATCCTCTCGGTCAACTGTTAGAAGATATCTGTCAGGTACAGAGTAGTTGCCTCTAGCCTTTGTAAGGAAACCTGTTTCCTTGTAGTCTCCAGTATACTTAACACCTATCTTAAAGTTAAGTCTAGCATTGTAGTATAGTGACTCTTCAAGCTTGTCCAAGTCGATAGCTACAGACTCGCTGACTCTCTTAGATGGCTGTGCAATCTTGCATGTAGCAAGTTCAATGCTCTCGCCCATATATTTGTCTTCAAGATATATTGTAATCTCACTAATCTTTGATAGAAGTGATTCTACCTTGAGATCAAGCTGAGCCTGAGCGCCTGACATAGCAATGTCGAAGTCTGTTGTAAATGTATTGTTAACTAGATCGAAGTCTAGCTTCTCTTCATATGTAAAGTGGTTGTTGACATTCTCCACAATCAAAAGCTGATTGTCATAAAACGCCAAACGATTGTCCCCTGAAGTATAAAGAATGTAATCTTCAAGTTTTCTAGTCTTAGTCTTCTTGATGTTGATCCAATTGTTGTCCACTTTCTTGCCGTTTTTGTTAATAACCGTGAACTCTAGAACGTATCTATCTAAGTAGTTAATCTCTCTATCAAGAATCTTGTCCAAGTCTGTAATCTTAATGTTTTTGGCCACATCATACTTACCTACGAGTTCTGCCTCGTTTGTCTTGAGACTGCGTAGGTAAAGTTCCATAACGCTGTTTTTGTATTTTTTCTTGAAAGTGACTGTAATAGCCTTCTCGTTGTAATCGAATCCAAATTTCTTAACGCGCTTGTAGCCTTTTTTGATTGGCTTAATCGGAGCGTCTAGCTGGTTGGCAACATAAGTAAAGCCTTCCTTCTTGCTCTTGATGTTAGTGAAGTCGTAGAAATGTCTAGTAGATACCTTGTCGTCTTCAAAAACAGTACTTACAGCTCTGACTACCTTGTCGTCGCTAACCCAAATCATTCTTAGAAGATCGTTGTCTTCAAGAAGTTCTTCTATATTAGTGATAATAGCCTTGTTATTGTTAGTCTCGAACTTGGCAACCTGGTTGTACTTGCGGTTGGCTAGCAACAGTTTGAGATTACCATCAAAACCTCTGTGGCTAATACTTACAACTAGATCATTGTCCTCTCTCGCAATTGAAGTAACAATGTAGCCATCCTTAATCATCTCGTATTCCTTGCCATCAACAGCAATGATTCTCTTATCAAGGAATGTAACCTTAAGGTCTTCTCCATTGTACTTGGCCAGAATATGATGTCCCCAAGCTGTAGCCTGGAAGTCACCTTCTCTGAACATCTTCAAGTTGGCCTTAGTTAGCGAAAACTTGAGTCCTTTCTTACGGCACTTGTGCTTAGTTCCGTTGACTATCAAGTTGTATTTATAATTACCCTTGGCCTTGCATATAATCTTGTTGTTAAAAGCATATAGGATGATTTCCGGTTTCATCTGTTCCTTATACTTAGTTCCTAGTCGGCCGTTTTTGTATATACGATAAAAAGGTCTAATAAATTTCTTTATAATTCTTTTCATTCTAGTCTCCTATTCTTACATGAATATGCGGTAAGCCCATTTTGTTTTGGTGCAACAAAACAAAAGTGGTATAGACGTACCACAGCAGTATTATAGCAAAAAAAGGGGGCTAGCACAATTTAAAAAAGCCTGCATCATATGATGCAGGCTTAAAACCTTACTTTTCTACATTTGTTATCTTATAATCTCTATAAAACGGATTGTATTGTGAGTCGCATTCAGTTATTACGTCTGGAATACAATCTATATTTTTGCCAGATCTTTCGGTGATTTTTTCCAAATCGACTGACTCATCTTGGGCTAATTCATCATAAAGTTTTAGATTGATTATTTTTCTTAGTATTGGCGAAGATGGTGCGTGCTCAGCTTTAATTCCAACTCTACCACACTGGTCCATTTCTTCTTGTGTAGCATTGCTCCAACCTTCCATTCTATAGAACGTTACATATCTATTGTACTCCATACGTACAAGCTTAGTTCGAAGTTCGCCTTTAACACGCTCCTCGTATTCCTCTTTGGTAATACCAGACTTACTATCACCAAAACCCTTTTCTGCACTTTCAAGTTGGAATCCTGCAACAAATAGTTTGGTAGGAATATGTAGCGCAACACTTCTATTCATTCTCTTTATAAATTCCAATGAATTATATCTTTTCATTGTTTCACTTATTTTTTCGTTCTGGTTAATTAATATATTGACGTTTTTGGCAATTTCTTCCTTCGTAAGTTTTTGAAGTGAATGATGAGCATAAATGTGATCAATGCTTCCAAAAGCTTCAATGTCATATTCTGGAGATGTACTTCCCTCTCTAGCTTTGGATAATGTTTCTATGATTTTGCTTTGTGCCTTTGTATCTACATTAATTCCTATAAAAGGTCTATTAGTAAAACTTGAATCTTTCATCAAATATGCTCTACGCATATTCATAGCTAGCTCAATATTGTCCACACCTTCATTAGTTATGGCAATATATGTTGCATCGCCGCATATTTCCATAACACGTTGTATACCTTCCTTAGTGTAAAAATCAGCGTCACAAAATGTTACATCGTAATCCTCTGAAAACATTTCAGGATAATCATCTTCAAGTTCTGACTTGCGTCCATATACATTAGGATCAACAATAGTTACCTTCAAATGAACATCCGCAATCTGTCCCATCCACATTGCTGTCTTGTACACAGCAAGTCCCATTTCACC
Source organism: uncultured Lachnospiraceae bacterium (assembly GCA_902774125.1). Lineage (GTDB taxonomy): Bacteria > Bacillota > Clostridia > Lachnospirales > Lachnospiraceae > Eubacterium_G. The sequence continues at coordinate 729 of CACYHD010000067.1, read as the reverse complement.
AAAACCAAGTATTAACATTGATATAGTATTGTTTTTGATGTGTTCATAAAGTGGATTATCACTCATCAATTCAATTGCTGATAGTTCGTTTTCATTGAGAACTAAAAGATTAACATCGCCTTTATCTAGATTATCAGTCAAAACACTTGTTCCAGCTTTTTTAGTAAAAATGTATACAGTGACTTCGCTGTTTTTGTCCTTCTTCTTACCCAAAGAATCAATCAAACTATATGTGTTGCTCAAATTTCTACTTTCATCTGCTGAGATGTTATAATAAAAAACTCTTCTTCTTGACTTTGTTGCAACGTTAGCCATCTTTGTTATGTTTTGGGCCACAGTATAAACTCTGAAGCCTTCAAACTGATCTTTGATTATGTCCTTCTCCTCATGGAAGTTGGCAAAAACTATGTAAGTCTTTTTGAGCAGACCTAATTGTTTTCGATGCCTAATAATATCTTCAGCCAGCGCTAATGATTTGCTATTGTATTCCGAAAAAATATGAACATCCTTACGAATGAATCTAACTTTTTTGAGCCAAAATCCCTCAGCCCAATATACAACAATATAGTAAGCTGTAAGCGCCAAAACAACTGGCATAGCAATATGCATGAATCCTAGCAAATACACGTACATTTTAAAAATAATATTATTGTTAAGTCCAGACTCGACTACATTAATACGTTCTAGATTACTGGCATCAAGAGTAAATGTTCTCATGACATTTTCAAT
>CACYHD010000066.1 GCA_902774125.1 uncultured Lachnospiraceae bacterium | reverse complement strand
GAAGTGAATGCCGACGGCCTTCGCCGCACCCGTATCTTTTACTGTGATCCCATGCAGTCTGGGCAGAAAGGAACCTTAGAAAACAATCACATTGAATTACGCTATGTCCTTCCAAAGGAACACGACTTGAAACTGCTGGGACTGGTTGACCAGGACGCGCTGAATACTGTCCTTAGCCACATCAACTCGCTTCCCCTTGAAAGATTCGGCGGAAAGTCTCCCTTCGATATCGTTGAATTTATGTTCCCCGATCTGCATGAAAAGCTTCTTGCCTTTGGGCTCCGCAAGATTCCCGTTGATGAGATTAATCTGACCCCATCTCTTCTCAAGGACAGACGCTCTGGCACAAGAAAGAAGCATGCAGGCAGAAAATCCAAAATCTCAGCGATTTCTCCCAGAGAGGTCTCCCAACTTGCTGCTGTTGGATTATCTCCGAAAGAAATCGCTGCCCGTATGGGGGTGAGCATTGCCACCTACTATCGCCGGTTCCCTGCCAACAAATAGTAACTGTGCTCACAGATTAATTACAGCAGGCATTGTCGGGTCACATCCGTTTATTTCATAACTTCCAGTTCGAAGTGGAATTTAGTCCTTCCCCACTAAAAGAACCGACTTTATTCCGCTACCACCGGCGTGTCCTTATTTCCGCGGAAATGCTGATACACACACCTGCTGCAGTATTATTGTAACAGCTATGTCCAGTTTCGTCACTGTTTTCCTTTGTTGCATTGGAATTGTAAGCTAGAATTCTGCCATCATCGCTTACGGCAAAACTATCGTTGTCCAAGTTAGATACTACAACACCCCACTCCTGTGTCTTGAGGTTGGCAAAATATATTGTATTATCTACCATTATATAAAGTGTTCCATCACCCACGTGGCACAATGTCTGCAACTGCTTGTCCAAAACAGATGCGGATGTGTTACATGGAATGAATGCTTTTTCTACTGACTTGTTGGCCTTAGGGTCAAAACGCATTATTGATATGCCGTTGCGTCCCTTGTGGTTGTTGGCTCTGCTGTAACCATAAATCATATAGTCAACAACGCCTTTGTTGCTTATTCCAACTGCCTTAGCCTTAGTCATTTCACTTTGTTCTCTAGTGCTAGCTCCAAGGTTGTATATTTGGTAAATGTTTTTGTTTTCAAGATCAAATGAATATACGTCGCCATTGACTGAGTATGCAATGTACTTGCCGTTGGCACTTTCTGCGTGCTCTAGGTAGTCTTCGCTCTGAATTCCCAAGTCTATAAAGGCGTTACCAACGTTGTGGTTGTTGGCTGTCCATATCTGATTAACATCTCTGTTATATCCGATAAGGTATTCCTTGCCCATGTATGTCCACACAGTAAATGTCTCCGCTACGTTGTACTTCTCTGTTACTTTTTGCGCATTGCGGGCCTTCATCTGATAATTCAATGTGTATGTGCATGAATTGCCATTCTCTCTAATTACACATTCTCGTGTTGTAACAGATGTCTTGCCAATCTTGCTAGCAGACATTGTACCCCAAATAAGCATTGTGTAACTTGAGTTGATGTTAACATTACCTAGATTGTCATTGCTCTTGAGTCTTTCCGATGGTTCCAGATAAGCTGCAAGAGATGAGTTCTGTGTTTCTGCAAATGTTCTATTGCTAAACTTCTTAATGAATGAAATCTGCTTTTTGACAAACTCATTATTAGAAACAATCAATCTGGCATAATAGTTGATAGACTCATGCTTATTAGTAGACACAATAAATCTAAGACGGTATTCCTTACCAGTTTCTACAATGGCGTTAGCATGATATGAGAATATATTAATATCTCCATCCTTCTTCATCTTCTCGATTGGACCATTGTCAACTAGTCTACCATCTTCTGTACTTTTTACTTCGTATTGAATTGATTCTATCTCATTGCCGTTTTGTTTGATTCTAAACTCTGTGTTGCGGCTTGGCGGAATAACTACAATGTTTTTGCGCTCTGTTGACTCATCTAACTCGTTAGTATAACCGTATATCTCTCCTACCTTAGTGCCTTTGTAATACGCAGACATTGTAGGTAAGTTATCATAAACCGCATTAGCGGTAGCATTATAAGAATCGTCAGTTTTTTTCATTCTGCTGACGATTCCTACAACTACCCCTGCCACAAGTATTAATAATATTATGGCAATGATAATATTTTTTGTTTTTTTACTGATCATGTTTCTCTTTTATTTCTTTGTTGTTGATTTGGTTGACTTTTTTGTTGTCTTCTTTGTTGTCTTTTTGGCAGGTGCTCTCTTCTTCACAACCTTAGGGAACTCAAAGGCAACAGCTTCAAAAGGTCTTAGTGGAATTTCTAGTCTGTATGGTCTGCCGTCGCACTCACCTTCCTTGGCCTTGTACTTAACTGTCTTAGTATCTCCTGTCTCTGTTGTGAAGATTCTTGTGTATGTTCCAGCCTTAGGTACACCTACAACATAATCGCCTCTTTCCATTGGTGTGAAGTTGAATACAAAACCAATTGAATTCTTGTAGTTAGGCTCTGTTGTTTTTCTTATAAAACTGAATATACTTCTTTCGTTGTCATCTGCGTTAATCCATTCAAAAGCACCGTATCCCTTAGTCTCTGTATAAAGTGCTGGATATTTTTTGTATACATGCAATAATTTTTTAACAAATTGTTGCATATCCTTGTGTTCTGGCTCGTCTAACAAATACCAGTCTAGACTTCTCTTCTCTGACCACTCCTGCAACTGGGCAAATTCCTGTCCCATGAATAGAAGCTTACGTCCAGGATGTCCGAACATAAACGCATAAGCAGTCTTCAAGTTCTTAAACTTGTCTGATGGGTATCCCGGCATCTTGTTGTACATAGAGCACTTGAGATGAACTACCTCGTCGTGAGATAGAACTAATATAAAGTTTTCGCTAAAACAATATGTTAGGCCGAATGTCATCTTGTTGTGAGCACCCTTCTTGAATAAAGGATCAAGCTTAGTGTACTCAAGGAAATCGTGCATCCAACCCATGTTCCACTTATATGAAAAACCAAGTCCGCCTTCTTCAGGGCTTCTTGTTACGTCAGGCCAAGCAGTTGACTCCTCAGCAATAACGTAAGCTCTTGGATTTCTGTAGTGCATAATGCTGCTTAGGTGTCTAAAGAATTCGATAGCTTCAATGTTCTCGTTGCCACCGTACTCATTAGGTACCCACTGGCCGTCCTGACGACCGTAATCCAGGTAAAGCATTGATGCCACGGCATCTACTCTAAGACCGTCGATGTGATATTTTTCAACCCAGAAAAGTGCATTCGCAATAAGGAAGTTGCACACTTCTGTTTTTTTGTAATCAAAAACTTTAGTACCCCAGTCAGGGTGTTCGCCTAGTCTTGTGTCAGCGTACTCGTATAGTGGCTCGCCATCAAACATAGCAAGACCGTGAGCGTCTCTTGGGAAATGCGCTGGCACCCAGTCAAGAATTACGGCGATTCCTGCCTGGTGGAAACAATCTACTAGATACATGAACTCTGATGGATCACCGTATCTTGATGTAGGAGCATAGTATCCAGTTACCTGATATCCCCATGAGCCGTCAAATGGATATTCCAATATACCCATAAGCTCAACGTGAGTATAACCCATGTCCTTAACGTAATCTACCAACTCCTTGGCTAGACGCTTATAGTCATAAAAACCATCCTCATCCTCTGGCCCCTTGAAATCTTTTTTCCAAGAACCTAGATGACACTCGTATATAGACATTGGCTTTTCGTAATGGTTTTCCTCAGCTGTTTTGTTGATCCATGCTGAATCCTTCCACTTATACTTACTTATGTCAAAAACTCTTGATGCGTTGTCAGGTCTGACTTCGCTCCAAAAGCCGTAAGGGTCTGTTTTGTAATGTGTACTTCCGTCCCTTGCCGAAATAACATACTTGTAGGCAGCCCCTTCCTTCACATCAGGAACAAACAACTCCCATATACCGTTATCGTTGTTACATTCCATATTGTGATCAAAACCAATCCAGTCGTTAAAATCACCTATAATTGAAACGTTGACTGCGTGTGGCGCCCACACTGCAAAGTGAACACCCTTCCTACCATTCATGGTAACAAGGTGTGCACCTAGCTTGTTGTATATTTCGTAGTGAGTGCCTTTTCCGAACAAGTAGCAATCATCCTGTGTAATAAATTGTTTACTCATAGCTTCTCCCCGTGGGACTTCGTCCCTTTTATTTGTATTTAGTATAAAATTGAAAAACATATTTACCCCATCCTTATGTCCGTATTTTTTTGTACTAGGTATAAAAATGTTTTTATTTTCTGTTGTAGTTGATTAGACATCCCTTCAAGATAATATCTCTCTCATCGTCTGTCATATCGCCTAGCTTCAAAGTGAATTCCTTGAATTCATTGTTTTCAATGTCAATAATGTAAGCTGGAATTTCCGTACTCTTGTTTTCTACAGCTTCCTTAACATCTGGAATATAAATGTAATCGCCCAACTTGAATGGGATGTTAAGATCCTCATAAATGAATGGCAACATACCCCAGTTGATCAAGTTAGAACGGTAACGCTTAGTAGCGTATTCCTGAGCGATGTTAGCCCATCCGCCCAGAACCTTCTGGCATGATGCAGCCTGCTCTCTAGCTGAACCGTCACCTGGCTTAACTGCATAGATTGTTGAGCCAATTCCGATATTAGATTTGTTGTACTGCTTGTCTTCTGGAAGGTTAGCCTTAACTAGTTCCTTAACCTTCTTAAGTTCTGGCAATACTTCTGCTGGACACTGATCGTTTTCTACAGCCTTTTCAGCCTTCTGAACTTCCTTGGCTCTTCCAACGTACTCAGGGTCTTTTCTAGATAGTGCAAATTCTGCAAGACCTAGAGGGTTAGATCTATATGATGAAGTTTCACCTGAAGGGATCAACTCATCTGTTGTTGTTACTGGATCGTGAATCTCAGAAACAACCTTTAGTAGCATGTTGTCCTGAAGAGCTACCATCTCTGGCCAATCCTTAATGTTTGGTCCTAGCTTAAGCTCTGTCTGTGGGTCTGGAGTATTGTGAGAATCAAATACTCTGTTCTCATAAATGCTCTTGTCAAAGTGATACTTCTGTCCCTTATATTCAACATCAAGATCAGTAGCTGCTGTTAAGAATCCCTTGTTAGCTGCTGTTGCTGCAATTGATCTAGCATCCATAAGAGCAACTGAACTAATCTGACCATTCTGTAACTTACTTCCTTCTCTGTTAGGGAAGTTTCTTGTTGAATGTCTAACTGAGAATGCGTTGTTAGCTGGTGTATCGCCAGCACCGAAACATGGTCCGCAGAATGCTGTTTTGAGCACTGCACCTGTCTCCATAAGGTCTGCTGCTGCACCGTTCTTAATAAGTTCCATATATACAGGCATTGATGCCGGATATACACTAAGTGTAAACTCGTCTGAACCAATGCTCTGTCCTTTTAGGATGTCTGCTGCCGCACAGATGTTTTCGAATCCACCACCTGCACAACCGGCGATGATACCCTGCTCAACGTAGAACTTACCGTTTCTAATCTTGTCAGCTAGTGAGTACTCAACCTGACCGTCAAGTGAAACAAGCGCCTTCTGCTCTACATCGTGAAGAATATCAGCTAGGTTAGCGTTAACTTCTTCAATTGTATATGTGTTACTTGGGTGGAATGGCATAGCGATCATAGGCTTGATAGCTGAAAGATCTACTTCTACTACTCCATCATAGTAAGCAACGTCACCAGGATTTAATTCCTTGTAATCATTAACTCTTCCGTGAATGTCATAGAATTCTTTAATCTTCTCATCTGTTTTCCAGATTGATGATAGACATGTTGTCTCTGTTGTCATAACGTCAACGCCAATTCTGAAGTCAGCACTTAGGTTCTTAACGCCAGGTCCAACGAATTCCATTACTTTGTTTTTAACGTATCCGCTTTCAAAAACAGCACCGATAATTGCAAGAGCAACGTCTTGAGGACCTACGCCCTTAGCTGGCTCGCCAGTCATGTAGATTGCTACAACTTCTGGTCTCTTAATATCATATGTCTGTTCCAAGAGCTGTTTTACTAGCTCAGGTCCGCCTTCACCCATAGCCATAGTACCTAAAGCACCGTATCTTGTATGTGAGTCTGAACCTAGAATCATCTTGCCGCCTTCTGCAAGCATTTCTCTAGCAAACTGATGTATAACTGCCTGGTGTGGTGGAACGTAGATTCCGCCATACTTCTTAGCAGCTGTAAGTCCGAACATATGGTCATCTTCGTTGATTGTTCCACCTACTGCGCATAATGAGTTGTGGCAGTTAGTAAGTACATAAGGAATAGGGAATTTTTCCAATCCTGATGCTCTAGCTGTCTGAATAATACCAACGAATGTAATGTCATGTGATGTCAACTTATCGAACTTGATCTGTAAGTCTTCCATGTTGCCTGATGTGTTGTGAGCCTCCAAAATAGAGTATGCCATTGTGTTTTTCTTAGCATCCTCAACACTCATTCCATCATAGCTTTCTACTAGATCAGTTCCATTAAGCAAAAACATTCCTTTTTCTGATAATTTAACCATATATTTCTCCTATCTTTTCTTAGTTTTTTGCGGAATTTTTTTAAAAAAAGTTAGAATTCCACAGTTACATTAATTATACACTAATAGGCTAGTTTGCACAATAAAAGTTGTGGCCTATTTGAAACTGTTTCGAGGTGGTTTTTAATGGTAATCGGCGATTATGACATATTGTGAGTACGAGAACAGAAGAACGGAGTTTTCTATAATGTCCACAAGGGACGAAAACTCCGTTCTTTTGTTCTCCAAAATCCGTTCCGGAAA
>CACYHD010000065.1 GCA_902774125.1 uncultured Lachnospiraceae bacterium | reverse complement strand
TATTATGTGCAACAGCTTTGGTAGTTGCACCTGATGCTAATAAAAACATTGTTTATGTTGAAGATCAGAAATGCATGAATCTATACATTCATATGTTGACAGAACAATTTGATGCCGGAATTCATTCAGGTGACGATGTTCTTACAAGAGTTTCAATTGTAAACGGATCAACATATAATGATGCTGTAATAAATGCATATAAGAAGGGCTTGGCTCATGTTTCGGAAGCAAGTCTCAACTACGGCGCTGGTAATAATCATTTGTACTTGGCGTACAATACCAGACTACAGTTGAAGCAAGAGGAAATAGACGAAGCTCTTGAACACAAAAAACTTGAAGAAGAAGAATCTGACGAGGAAAAAACTCCGGAAGAAATGGAATGGTCAGACTTTGATACTAATTTTGATAACACTGATGATGACGACGATGACGATTTGAATTGGGATGACTTCGATTTTGATTTCGGATTTGACGATGGCGAAGATTGGAGCGATTTCGACTTTGACTTTGATTTTGATTATGATGAAACAGTCGGAGAAAACCAAGACATATATGACATGGTTGTTAAGTCGGGCGAGCCAGAAGAAAGCATTGTTCACAATGGTGTTAAATATTACTTGGCAAGTAAAACTTCATTAAATGAAGGAACTAAGGGAACACCTATTTATCTATATTACACTAACGAAAAAGATATCTATATCAACAGTAGAAGAGTTAGACTATCACCTATTACAGGATTGCGATTCTGCACAGGTGACGCAGCTCCTTACGTAACTATTGATGAAAAAGTTGACAATAGCGAAATTGAACGACTTGACGGTGAAGATCCAGATAAAAATTATGCTGCTAATGATGAGAATGGTGATCCAGTATTCAAACCATTTATTAGTGTTCCAACAGACATTGTTTTGGAAGAAGATGGTACACCAACACTCAAACCATTTATTAGCGTTCCAACAGACATTGATTTGGATGGAGATGATGATTCTGATTCATCATCTGGATCTGATGACAAGGGTTCAGAAAAGAGTGCTGACGATTATACTTATAACTTTACAAACGAGTGGGAAAACCTTACAGATGTTAATGATAGAAAAGCTAACTTGAATGCCGGTATTTTCAAAAAGGATACTAAAGGCACATACGAATTAATTAGCTCGGGACTATATATGTACATCCAAAGAGGTAATGGTAAGGCTAGACCAAACGCAGAAGTTAAGTTTGCTAGTGGTAATCCATCAGTTTGGCTAAATGATATAAGTTTGGCATCAAAATAATAAGGGAGTAAAGCAGGGAACCAAAACACAGTTAATTGTGCTTTGGTTCTTTGTGAAAAAAAATATGTATAGGAAATTTAAAAAAATTATTGCATTAGCATTGGTTTGCTTTATGATTGTAGGGTTGATGTCTGATTATTCAGTTGTCAGCGCTGCAGAAGACGATTGGGTAGGCGACATATATATCACAGAAAACACAGAATGTAATTATAGAGTTGTTTCTTTCCATGCCAGAATTCATGTGAGTGAGGGAGTTACTCTTGAACTTAACAAAGGTATAGAAGTTGAAGACGGAAGTTCGCTTACAATTGATGGAAAGGGAACGGTCAAAGCAAGATGCGAAGAGGGTGTTAACGCTGCTATTGGAGCAAGTGAAGGACAAGATGCTGGCGAGATTATAATAAACGGTGGAACTGTCTTGGCAAAAAGTAGACAAAATGCTGCCGGTATCGGTGGTGTTGAAGGCGGATATGGCGGTGAAGTTACTATCAACGATGGCGACGTTGAAGCATATGGCGGTAGTAACGGCGCAGGTATCGGATCAGGATATAATGGGACAGGGTGCGATATTACAATCAATGGTGGTACTGTATTAACTGGTGTTTATTCAGGATACGGTGCAGCTATTGGAACGGGCCTTAGCTTTACGAATGACAATAGTGAGTACGATATCAGCATAAATGGTGGTCAAGTTAAAGCTTTTGTTGAAGAAGGTGCAGCGGCCATAGGTCAAGGTTATTCAGACGAGGATTCAAACGGTACTGTTACTATTACAGGAGGTAATATCATTGCCCACTCTGGAACAAAGAATACAGGAATAGGATCATGTGGTACTACAGAAACAGGTGATGTAAAAATATCTTGGACTAACGAAACTGATTCTATTAACACGGATGCCTTATTGGGATATATAACAGTAGGTAAAGACTTTCAAGCCCAAGAAACTGGCTCTGTACTACAAGCTGGTGAATATCCAAGTTTCACAGGTTTGGGCGAATGGACTTTGGTTCCATACAACCCAGTAACACCAACAACAACAGAAGAGACAACAACAGAAGAAACAACAACAGAAGAAACAACAACAGAAGAAACAACAACAGAAGAAACAACAACAGAAGAAACAACAACTGCTGAGACAACGACAGAAGAGTCTACAGCTGCTGAGACAACGACAGAAGAGTCTACGACAGAAGAAACAACAACTGCTGAGACAACAACAGAGGAGACAACGACAGAGGAGACAACGACAGAAGAAACAACAACTGCTGAGACAACAACAGAGGAGACAACAACAGAAGAGACAACAACTGCCCAAGAAAAATTAGATCCTCCGGCAGGATTGACATATATCGAATCAAAATATAACTACTTATTTATGTGGGATGCTGTCGATGGAGCAGAAAGCTATAAGATATATGTTGATGGAATGCTATGTAATACAAATGTTTTCACAGAATGTGTATTGGACAAGTCTATTTTTGTCAATGAAGGCACAGAGGAAAAAACATTTACTGTAAGCGTTGTTGCTTGCAAAGGTTCTATTGAGTCAGAACCGGCTAACATAGATATAACAGTTGAAGGTCAGACTACAAGCGAATCAGTGACAGAAACAACTACAGTCGAGACAACAACAGCAGAAACTACTACAACTGCGGTAGAGTCGACAACAGCTGAGACAACAACAGAAGAGACAACAACGGCCGAGACAACAACAGCCGAGACAACAACTGCTGAGACAACAACTGCAGAGACTACAACTGCAGAGACTACGACGGACGAGACAACAACAGCCGAGACAACAACTGCAGAAACTACTACAGCAGCAGAATCAACAACAGAAACTACTACAACTGCGGAAGAGTCAACTACTGAGGAGACATCAACAGAGCCAACATCAACAGAGGCAACATCTCAGGAGACGATTACATCAGTCAAAGCTTCATGCGAGAATATAGAAGACTTGGATAATAAGATTAAAAACTTAAGAAGCGACAAGGACCTCAAGGAAAGCAGGTTCTCCTATCTAAAACTTAGAAGCAAGAAGCAGTCCAAAAAGTCTATCAAACTTGTTTGGAATAAGATGAAGGGTGCTCGCACATATGTGATTTATGCCAATAAGTGTGGCAAAAACAACAAGTACAAGAAGATTGCCAGCATAAGCAAGTCTACTATGAATATCAAAAAGATAGCAGGCAAGAAGCTTAAGAGTGGAACGTATTATAAGTTCTTCGTTGCGGCTTTGGATGCCGATGGAAAAATTCTTTCTATATCCAAGACTATTCATGTGAGACCTAACACAGCTAAGAAAGGCAATTACACTAAGATACAGGTTAAAAAATCTGTAATCCGAAAGCTCAAGAAACTCAAGGCAGGCAAAAAAATAAGTATTAAAGCAAAAGCCAAGGGTGGTAAATTAAAAGCGAGTAAGCATATAGGTTTGCGATACGGCTCTATGAACAAGAAGGTTGCAACAGTAAGCAACAACGGTGTAATAAAGGCTGTATCTAAGGGTCGATGTGATGTTTACGTATATGCACAAAATGGAATATACAAAAAGCTAAAAATCGTTGTGAAATAATGAATAAGATATTTTGTTTTGGATTTTGTAATATATAATTTCACTTTTGTTTTGCAAATAGGCTGGTTTATAGTATAATAAAGGTAACGTAATATTTATGAAAGAAGAGGTCGGATTATGGATATTATCAAAGAAGTAAACGGAAATGAAATGGACGTACAATTAGTAGGAAGACTGGATACTGTGACTTCTGCCGATTTAGAGAAAGAAGTTAAAGACCAGCTGGACGGAGTTGAAAAGCTTGTTTATGATTTTGAAAATTTGGAATATGTTTCATCAGCAGGACTACGTGTGTTACTTGCCTGCCAGAAGATAATGAATAAGCAGGGCGAAATGATTGTAAAGAACGTAGAAACTGATATTATGGAAATATTAGAGATTACTGGTTTTACAAGCGTTTTCAAATTTGCCTAAGCTCTATTAATAATTTAAGAAACAAAAAAGGACTATTGCTTATAGTCCTTTTTTTATGCGCGAATATGCATATTTTTGGTCAAAAATAACAAGAGTTGAAGATTGTCCACCTTTTTTAATGATTTTCATCTGTTTTTGGTTATCTAACAGTGATAATATTAACTTACCAAAAAGATGACGGAAAAATTGAGGAGGTTAATATGAAGAAAATTTTATCGCTAATTTTGGCAGTTGCGATGGTCGCAACTATGTTAGTTGGATGTGGATCATCTGACAAGAAATCAGACAAGGTAACTCTTAAACTATTCTCTAATTCTACAGACCGTAAGAACGGTGAAGGTCTGGTAGAGCAGAAACTTATTGATGAATACATGAAGGAAAATCCTAATGTAGAAATCAAGGTTGAAGCATTAGACGAAGAAGCTTACAAAACTAAGTTCAAGGCTTATTCAATGGAAGGTATGCCAGATATCGTTCACATCTGGGGTCAGCCAGCATTCTTGGACGACGTAGTTGAGTCAGGCGTTTTGGCAGAACTTAACAAAGATGACTACAAAGATTACAAGTTCATCGAAGGTTCTCTAGACGGTTACACATATGACGGTAAGCTATATGGTCTTCCAAAAACAACAGACGTTGGACTATTCTACTACAACGAGAAGATGTTCAAAGACAATGGTTGGGAAGTACCTAAGACATATGATGATCTACTAGCTTTAGGTAAGGAAATCCAGAAGAAGGATATCACTCCTGTAGCTATGGACGGTGGCGACGGTTGGCCACTATGCTGCTACCTAGCAGACGTTCTATTCAAGATTACAGGTAAGGATTACTCAAAGCAGGTTAGCGACGCAGTTGCTAAGGGCGACTTCACTTCTCCAGAAATGAAGCAGGCTACAAAGCTTATGAAGGATGCTGCTGATGCAGGTCTATTCCAGAAGGGTTATGATACTCAGGATTACGGCGCAGCTATGAACCTATTCACAAACGGAAAAGCAGCTATGTTCTACATGGGTAGCTGGGAAACAGGTATGGCTGAGAACAAAGATATCAAGGCTGAAATCAGAGATAACATCAGAGCTTTCACAATGCCAACAATCAAAGATGGCAAGGCTACTGCAACTGATATCTCAGCTTGGAACGGTGGCGGATACGCAGTAAGCGCTAACTCAGAAGTTAAGGAAGAAGCTATCAAGTTCTTAAACTACATTTATCAGCCAGACAAGTGGTCAAAGTATAAATGGGAAGCAGGCGCTGGTATGTCAGCTCAGGATCAGAATGAGTACATGACAGGCAAAGAGTCTGAACTACAGAAACAGGTCGTTGATATTCTAAATAATTCTACAAGCCTTTCAGGAACACCAATTAATGACTGTGGTCCTGCAGCTTTCAAGACAAGTATCGAAAGCGAAATCCAAGGCGTATGCAATGGAAGCAAGAAAGTAGATGACTTCTTGAAAACTATTGGCGAAGCATGTAAAAAATAATAAAATTAAAAATTAACATAGAACCGCCAGTAATAAAAACTGGCGGTTTTATTTTTAAAGGAGCAGAGTAAATGAAAAAATTATACAGCAATAAATTAGTAATACTAAGTCTAGTTTTGCCTGGGGTATTGTTGTTTCTATTTGCAATTTTGACACCAATCGTTTTGAGTATTTTTTATGGATTTACAGATTTCAAAGGCATGGGCGATTTCAACTTTATAGGTTGGGATAACTACAAAAATCTATTTCATGATGCAGCCTTTGGACGCTCATTGTTGAATTCATTATTGTTGGCAATCGGATTTGTTTTTATCCAGCATCCAATTGCTATGATTGTGGCAGCAGTACTAGACAAGCTAGGCGGTAAAGCGGAAAACGTATTTAGATGTATTTTCTTCATACCAAATGTTATTTCTGTAGCGGTTATCGCATCACTATGGAAAAATATATATAATCCTAAGTTTGGATTACTTAACAATATTATTAGATTCTTTGGCGGAAAAGGCGAAACTGATTGGCTGGGACCTAACACAGCTATTTGGTCAGTTCTAATCGTACTTATCTGGCACGGTTTCGGATGGGGAATGCTTATTTATTACACTGGAATCAAAAACATTGATCCTACATTGTATGAAGCAGCTGCTATTGACGGTGCCAACCAAAGACAAACTTTCTTAAAAGTAACATTACCACTTATGAAGCCGGTTATTCAGGTAAACGTAACAATGGCTGTAATTTCTGCATTGAAGCAGATGGAAACTGTTTACGTTTTGACGCAAGGCAAAAACAACACGCAATTCGCGGCGAACTACTTGTATGAACAAGGCTTTAAATCCTACCGATACGGCTATGGTAATGCTATCGGTGTATTGTTCATTATAATTTGTCTAGTGGCAACTGTAGCTCTCAATAAGGTTTTTGCAGACAGAGATGCCATAAAGGCTCGAAAAGAACAGAAGAGACGCGATAAGGAAATTAAAAGAAGACTAAGAGTTAAAAATTTAGAAAAGGGGGTGGCATAAATGAAGCAAAAGAAAAGTAAAATGATTACTAGGCCACTCCTTTGGATAGTACTTGTTCTAATGGCAATAGTTCAGATATTTCCACTTGTTTG
>CACYHD010000064.1 GCA_902774125.1 uncultured Lachnospiraceae bacterium | reverse complement strand
ATCCGTTGCGGTATTCGCTGCCGCCGCCGAGTTCCTGAAGTCTCAGAAGGAACTTAGCCGGCCAGTTCTTGTCTACTCCGATAGGAGCATCCTTTTCAACGTACTGAGCGAGAACCTCTACGCCGTCCTCTACGTCATCATAATATGTGATAGGAGCTCCGAGATCATCATTCTGCGGGAACAGTTTGTTGATCACGAGGTTAGTTTTGTTGCTAACAGCGCAGGCTCATACAAGATTGCCTTCGTTACACTTGGTGGCGCGGCTAATATTGCTGATTACACAGTGTCCAAAGCAACAGCACCAGTTACAACAACTCAAGCGACAACACAGGCGACAACACAGGCTACAACAATGCCTGCGACAACACAGGCAACAACACAGGCAACAACACAGGCAACAACACAGGCTACAACAAGACCTGAAACTACGCAGGCGTCAACAAAGAGTGAAGATGATCCGGGCGATATTATTACACATAATTGGGGCCAGGATATGACTGATGACTCATCGGTATATACAACAAATGTTACTCAAGTTCAGACAACACGACCAAGTGAAAATATTGATGATACTATTCAAGTACCATTTGGTCTAAGCTACGCAGGAAATGATGAATTACCATTCTATTTTGCATGGGGTGCATTGACTGGAATGGACGGCTTTAATGTTTATGTTGATGGCCAATATATTACAACAGAAACAGGATTTGCATCTAATTTGAGTTCTGACTTGTTTGCAGACGGAGATGAGCACACTGTATCAGTTCAATCAGTAAAAGGTGATAAAGTTTCTGTTGCCACATCTATTACATATAACAAGGCAACAGGACAGGTTAAGATTATAGATAATGAAATAATTACAACAACTGAAGCTACAACATCTGCAACTACACAGGCGACAACTCAGGCAACAACTCAAGCAACAACTCAAGCAACAACACAAGCAACAACACAGGCGATAACTCAGGCAACAACTAAGACAACAACACTTGCAACTACTCAGGTGGCAACTACACAGCCTACAACAAGGGCGCAGACAACAAATTCAACAACTGCTCAGACAACAAAACCTGTGACAACTCAGGCTATAATTACAGAACAAACAACTGTACAGTCAACAGATTTTACATCGACAACTGAGCAGACAACTAAGCCGGTTACAAGTTTTGTTACAATGACTAAAAAGGTTGAGGAAAATACTGTTGTACCAACAGAAAACAAAACAGAAGTAAACTATAAAAATATTTCCGATGTGGAAAAAAATATAATTAATGCTAAAAATGATAATGATCCTGAAGGTTCAACTTTTGGCAAATTAACAGCAAGAGTCAAGAAATCTGCCAAGAAATCTCAAAAACTTATATGGCGAGGCCTGAATGGCGCGAAGAAATATATTGTTTTTGGCGGCCGATGCGGCAAGTCGATTAAGAAAATCAAAACTGTATCAAAGACAAGCTTCACACACAAAAAGCTTAAGGAGGGCAAGTATTATAAGTACTTAATCGTTGCGATTGACGCGAACGGCAAAGTTTTGGCTATATCCAAGATGATTCACTCAGCTACAAAGGGTGGCAAGGTTGGAAACGCCAAAAAAATCAAAGTTAACAGAGCTAACGTTAACTTAAGCCTCGGCGGATCATTTAAACTTAAGGCTAAACAAATTAAAGTTAAGAAAAAAATTAGAAACCACCGCAAGCTCTCATATGAAAGTAGCAATGAAAATGTCGCTACTGTTAACAATAAGGGAGTTATAGTGGCAAAGGGCAAAGGCTCATGCAGCGTATTTGTTTTTGCACAAAACGGTGTATATAAGGAAATTAAAGTTAATGTAAAATAGATTGTTTAATGCTCCTTTATTAATAGCTGTTTATGTGTCCCGATTATTGGACATATAGGCAGCTATTATTATATTGAGAAAAAGAGTGAGCAATAAAAAAAGTTTACTATACAACACAATGATAAGTTGCACAATATAATGAATTAGTGTATTATATGTGTGTTAAATATTATTAATTTTTTTGTTGACATACTCCCGTAATTATATTATTATATTGTTAGCGAACATAAGTTCGAACAAAGAAAGGAAGTTGTAATGGATAAGTCAGAGAAGATTAAGGCTTTAGATGCCGCAATTGCAAAAATTGAAAAAGATTATGGAAAAGGATCACTAATGAGACTTGGCGACAAGTCAGTTAATATGAATGTTGAAACAACGCCAACTGGTTCATTAAGCTTGGATTTGGCTCTTGGACAGGGCGGAGTTCCTAAGGGAAGAGTTGTAGAAATATACGGACCAGAATCAAGTGGTAAGACAACAGTAGCTTTACATATTATTGCCGAGGTTCAAAAACAAGGTGGTGTGGCAGGCTTTATTGATGCCGAGCATGCACTTGATCCTGTTTATGCCAAAAACATCGGCGTAGATATTGATAACTTATACATTTCTCAGCCTGACTACGGTGAACAGGCATTGGAGATTACAGAGACTATGGTTAGATCGGGAGCTGTAGATGTCATTGTAATTGACTCAGTTGCAGCTTTAGTTCCTAAGTCTGAGATTGATGGTGACATGGGCGATTCACACATGGGTGTTCATGCCAGACTTATGTCTCAAGCTTTGCGTAAGCTTACACCAATCATTAATAAGACAGGATGTACATTGATCTTTATCAACCAGCTTAGAGAGAAGATTGGAGTAATGTTCGGTAATCCAGAGACTACAACTGGTGGACGTGCTCTTAAGTTTTATGCATCAGTTAGACTTGATGTTCGTCGTATTGAGACTCTTAAGAGTCAGGGCGAGATGGTTGGTAACAGAGCCAGAGTAAAAGTTGTTAAAAATAAGATTGCTCCTCCATTTGGTGAAGCCGAGTTTGATATTATTTTCGGCGAAGGTATTTCCAAGGAAGGCGACGTGCTCGACTTGGCAGCTAACTGCGGAGTTGTAGTAAAGAG
This sequence comes from uncultured Lachnospiraceae bacterium, assembly GCA_902774125.1. Classification (GTDB taxonomy): domain Bacteria; phylum Bacillota; class Clostridia; order Lachnospirales; family Lachnospiraceae; genus Eubacterium_G. The sequence goes on along the minus strand of CACYHD010000064.1, from coordinate 3,957 downwards.
CGGTTCTTGGTATGCATACAATAATGAGAAGATTGGTCAAGGTCGTGAGACAGTTAAGAAGTTCTTAAAAGAAAACCCGGATGTTCTCGAAGAAATTGAAAACAAGGTTAGAGAATATTACTTTAAGGGCGATGAAGAAGCTGAAGAAACAGATCAAGGAACTGCTGACGAGATTATACCAGAGCAATAATTTGTATAATTAACACTGAAATGGCGATGTAATACATCGCCATTTATTTATAGGAGTTGTACATGATAGTTACGCAGATTGAACCATACAAAAGTAGATTCAAAATATATATAGACAATCATTTCGCTTTTCTGTTATACAAAGGCGATCTAAAGCGATTAAGCATCGAAGAAGGTACCCGCATTAACGATGATGTTTATAGCAATATAATGGAGATTCTCTATAATAGAGGGCGAGAGAGAGCTCTATATATGTTAGATACTTCATATAAGACCAAAAAATATATTATAGATAAGCTTAAAGCAGGTTTTTATCCGGAAGATGTAATAGATAGAATTATAGATAATCTTACGGATATAGATTTGATTAATGACTATAGATACGCCACGATATATATCGATTATAAGTCACAGGTCAAAAGTAAAAAACAGATACAATATGACTTGATGAAAAAAGGTATTGATCGTGAAATAATAAAGAATGCTTTTGAGGACTCTGATTTTAGCGATTTGGAGTCTTTGGATAGACTGATTATAAAACGCAAGAACAAATATGATGTTTCTGATATGGCCCAAAAATCAAAATTTATGGCCTATTTGGCATCAAAAGGTTATTCGTATGAAGATATCCGTAATCGCTTAGACAACTTGACATAATATCTTTATAAAAGTATAATATTTTTGTTGTGTGAACAATGAAAATTTAATAAGGAGGTGCTCAAAGTGGATTCAACTCTATTTTATGTTATCGTAGGAGTTGTATGCGCCTTTCTAGCATCTTTGATTACTATACTTATTAGAAAAAGTGTTATCGAAAAGAAGATAGGTTCAGCTGAGGATAAGGCTCGTAGTATTATTGACGACGCAATTAAGACAGCTGAGGCTACTAAAAAAGAGCTTTTACTTGAAGCTAAGGAAGATAACCTAAAAACAAAAAATGAGTTAGATAGAGAAGTCAAAGAGCGTAGAACGGAAATACAAAGATACGAAAAAAGAGTACTTAACAAGGAAGAAGTTGTTGAAAAACGAGCTTCAGAACTTGATAAGAAAGAGCAGAGCTTGAAGGATAGAGAGATTAATCTATCTCAAAAGCAAGAAGAAGTAGATAAATTAAGTGAGCAACGCGTACATGAACTTGAACGAATCTCTGGGCTAACCTCTGAACAAGCAAAAGAACAATTATTACAAACCGTTGAAGAAGAAATTAAAATTGAAACAGCCAAGTTAGTTAAAGAACTTGAAGCTAGAGCTAAGGAAGAAGCTGATAAGAAGGCAAGAGATATTATTGTTAATGCAATTCAAAAATGTGCCACTGATCAGGTTTCAGAAACTACAGTTTCAGTTGTTTCTTTACCTAATGAGGACATGAAGGGTAGAATAATTGGACGTGAGGGTAGAAACATTAAAGCCCTTGAGTCTTTGACAGGTGTTGAATTAATTATTGATGATACTCCTGAAGCAGTTGTTTTATCTGCTTTTGATCCTGTTAGAAGAGAAGTTGCAAGAATAGCTTTAGAAAAGCTTGTTGTTGACGGACGTATTCAACCTAGCAGAATCGAAGAAATGGTTAATAAAGCTCAAAAAGAAGTTGAGAATGTAATAAGAGAAGAAGGTGAGTCAGCTGTACTAGAAGTTGGTGTACACGGCATTCATCCTGAACTTATTAAGCTTCTTGGAAAGCTTAAATTCAGAACAAGTTTTGGTCAAAATGTGCTAAAGCACTCTATCGAGGTAGCTCATTTGTCAGGTCTTATGGCAGCTGAAATGGGTCTTGATGTAAGAGTTGCTAAGAGAGCAGGTTTATTACATGATATAGGTAAAGCAGTAGACCACGAGATGGAAGGAACACATATCCAGTTAGGTGTTGATCTTTGTAGAAAATACAAGGAATCAGCTACAGTTGTTAATGCTGTAGAGTCACACCACGGTGATGTTGAGCCTCAGACATTGATTGCTTGTATTGTACAGGCAGCTGATGCTATTTCTGCAGCTAGACCAGGTGCAAGACGTGCTACATTAGAAGCATACACAAACAGACTAAAACAGCTTGAAGAAATCACTAATTCATTTGACGGTGTTGATAATTCATTTGCTATCCAGGCGGGTAGGGAGATTCGAGTAATGGTTGTTCCTGAAAAGGTTAGCGATGCTGATATGGTATTAATGGCTAGAGAGATTTCTAAGCAGATTGAATCTCAGCTAGAATATCCAGGTCACATTAAGGTTAACGTTGTAAGGGAATCAAGAGTTGTTGATTACGCAAAATAATATATCTACATAGGGAAACATAGTTTTATGTTTCCCTTTTTTATTTACTTTGTGATATAATTTGTGGGATGCTTGAAAACAAGCAAAAATCATTAATAAACAGAGAATACTCTATTTTTGAATACAATTAGAAAATTCTCCATACAAAATAAAAGAGAGGTGTAATTATGAACAAAATAGGCTTTATTGGAATGGGTAATATGGGTTATGCAATTCTTAAAGGATGTTTATCTAGCTTTGGCAAGGATGAAATAACTTATACAAGAAAAAACATTGATAAGCTCGAAGCAATCAAAGAAGAAACAGGAATAGATTATGTTACAAGCAATATTGATGTTGTAAAACAATCTAAGTACATTGTTTTGGCTATTAAGCCTCAAATGTTTGATGATGTCGCTGAAGAAATCAAAGATTACATAGATGATTCTAAGGTTGTTATTTCTTTGGCACCAGGTGTTACAATTGCAAGTCTCAAAAATAAGTTTGGCGGCAAAATTGTTAGAACAATGCCTAATACTCCAGCCATGGTTAATGCTGGTATGACAGGCGTTTGCGTTGAAAAGGATGCCTTGGATGAAGAAGAACTCAACACAGTAAATCAAATCTTCTCATCTTTTGGCAAGATGAAGTTTGTTGATGAAAGTCTTATGGATGCAGTTGTATGTGCATCAGGTAGTTCACCAGCATATGTATTTATGTTTATGGATGCACTTGCCAATTCATGTGCTGAGCTTGGACTAGACATTGATGATGCCAGAGAGATGGTAGCTCAGACAGTTTACGGCAGCGCTAAGCTAATGATGGAAACACATACAGATCCTGAAACGCTAAGAAATAATGTATGTTCAAAGGGCGGAACAACTATAGAAGGTGTAAATAAGCTTATTGAAAACAATTTTTACGATGCTATTAACGAAGCCACAAAGGCTTGCAAAAAGCGTTGTGAAGAATTGACTAAGTAATTAAATTATATAATTTTGTTGAGGTTTCACAGCAACAGTATTAGTATTTTTTGTTGAGAATTCATTAGATGATTGGAGTTTAATATGAGAGATTTTAATCGTATAAAAAGAGAAGTAGTATATAAGGGCGCAATATTAGATTTCTGTAAAGATACAGTTGTTACACCTGATAATAACACAGTTGAATGGGATTATTTGGAGCACAAGGGGGCTGCCGCAATAATTCCAGTAATGGATGATGGCCGTATTATTATGGTTAGACAATGGCGTAATGCTATAGATAAGTTTGCACTTGAGATTCCGGCAGGTGGTAAGGATGGTATTGATGAGCCAACTAAGGACTGTGCCATTAGAGAGCTCGAGGAGGAGACAGGCTACAAGTCTAATGACGTGGAGTTTCTAATAAATATTGTGCCAGCAATAGCTTACTCAGGAGAAACAATAGATATATATGTAGCTCACAATCTTATTAAGTCTCACCAAAACCTTGATCCAGATGAGGATATTAATATTGAAATTTATAAAGTTGAAGAACTTG
>CACYHD010000063.1 GCA_902774125.1 uncultured Lachnospiraceae bacterium | reverse complement strand
AAGTCTAAGGGTAACGCGGTTGATCCTTTTGACGCACTAGAGACATACGGAGCTGATGCTATCAGATGGTACTTCTATACTAACTCAGCACCATGGCTACCTAACAAGTTCTCTGGCAAAATCGTTCAGGAAGGACAGCGTAAGTTCTTAGGTACTCTATGGAATACATATGCATTCTACGTACTTTATGCAGAAATCGATCAGTTCGATCCAACTAAGTACGAGCTAGACTATGATAACCTACCAGTAATGGATAAGTGGTTGCTATCTAGAATGAACTCAATGGTTAAGGATGTAGACGCTAATCTAGCAGACTACAAGATTCCAGAAGCTGCAAGAGCTTTGGATGAGTTCGTTGATGAGATGAGTAACTGGTATGTACGTCGTAACCGTGACAGATTCTGGGCTAAAGGAATGCCACAGGACAAGATCAACGCTTATATGACATTGTACACAGCACTTACAACAGTTTCTAAGGCAGCTGCTCCAATGATTCCATTTATGAGTGAAGATATTTACCAGAACTTAGTTAAGTCAGTAGATGCTAACGCACCTGAGTCAATCCACCTATGTGACTTCCCAGAAGTTAACGAGGCATGGGTTGATACAGAACTAGAGGACGCTATGCAGAAAGTACTTGATATCGTAGTTCTTGGTAGAGCTTGCCGTAATGCATCAAGCATCAAAAACCGTCAGCCAATCGGCAATATGTTCGTTAAGGCAGATTTTGACCTATCTGATTTCTATAAGGAAATCATACTAGACGAGCTTAATGTTAAGGCTGTTGACTTTACAGATGATGTAAGAGACTTTACTTCTTACTCATTCAAGCCACAGCTCAAGACAGTAGGTCCTAAGTATGGTAAGCTACTTGGCAAAATCCAGGGAGCACTTAAGGAACTAGACGGCAACAAGGCTATGGATACTCTTAACACAGACGGCGCTCTCAAATTTGACTTTGACGGTGAAGAAGTTGTCCTAGAGAAGGAAGACCTACTTATCGACACAGCTCAGGTTGAGGGATATGTATCTGATTCAGACAATGGCATCACAGTAGTTCTTAACACAAACCTTACAGATGAGTTAATCGAGGAAGGTTTCGTAAGAGAAATCATCTCAAAGATTCAGACAATGCGTAAGGACAACGACTACGATGTTATGGATAAGATTACATTCTCACTTAAGGACAATGATAAAATCAAAGCTATCGTTGCTGCTAACGAGGATATGATCAAAAACGAAACTCTTACAGAGCAGGTAGTGTACGACGAAATTATCGGCGATGAAAAAGAGTGGAATATCAACGGTGAGAAGGTAGTATTCGGTACTAAAAACTAAATTATATATTTAAGTATTTTATGAGGAACGGAACTTAACACATAGGTTTCGTTCCTTTTTCATTTTTTTGGAACTATATAATGGATTTTTGCCACGTTAAAAGGAGTTTTTGGCACTATATATAGTGGTTTTGGTAGTAAAAACACCGTATTTGTGGTAAAATAATAGCAGTGGACTGCAAGCTTCGGCTTAATATAACAGTGCACTGGGTGAAACGACCATATAAGGAGTAATATTATGGCTTTAACAAAGAAACAACAGTACAAAGAAAAATTCAAAACTCGTGTAAATGAGGCGGCTAAACTCTTATACAGAAGCAGCCTTGAGGATTTGAGCGATAGACACAAATATATGTGTGTGGCTTATGCAGTTAAGGATAAGGTTATCGACGACTGGATTGCTACACAGAAGGCTTTTGAAGAGAATGATGCCAAGACAGTTTACTATCTATCAATGGAATTTTTGATGGGTAGAGCTCTAGGTAACATGATCATCAACCTTTCAGAAAGAGACGAGATTAGAGAAGGTATTGAAGAACTAGGATTGGATCTCAATACTATTGAAGATATGGAACCAGACGCAGCGCTAGGTAACGGTGGTCTTGGAAGACTTGCTGCATGTTTCCTAGATTCTCTAGCAACACTTAACTACCCAGCATACGGCTGTGGTATCAGATATAAGTACGGTATGTTCCAGCAGAAAATCGAGAACGGTTTCCAAAAGGAAGTACCAGAGACATGGCTCAAGCACGCCAACCCACTAGAGGTAAAAAGAGAAGAACTTACATGCGAGGTTCGTTTTGGCGGTACTGTAAAGGTTGAGCATAAAGATGGACGTAACTATTTCGTTCAGGAAAATTATCAGGCAGTTAACGCTGTTCCATATGACCTTCCAATCGTAGGTTACGGCAACAAGGTAGTTAACTCACTTAGAATTTGGGATGCTGAGCCAATCGAGCATTTCAACCTAGAGGAGTTTGACAAGGGTTCATACTTTGCAGCAGTTGAGCAGGAGAACCTTGCCAAAACAATTACAGAGGTTCTTTATCCTAACGACAACCACTACGCAGGTAAGGAACTTAGACTAAAACAGCAGTATTTCTTCGTTTCTGCATCATTGCAGACAGCAGTTAAGAAATTCCTTAAAAAACACAAAAACCTTAAGCATCTACCAGACAAGGTTGTATTCCAGATGAACGATACTCATCCAACATTAACAGTTGCTGAGCTTATGAGAATTCTTATGGATGATTACAAGCTTGAGTGGGATGAGGCTTGGGATATCACTACAAGATGTGTGGCTTACACTAACCACACAATCATGGCAGAGGCATTAGAGAAGTGGCCTATCGATCTTTTCTCAAGACTACTTCCTAGATGTTACCAGATTGTTGAAGAAATCAACCGTCGTTTCTGCGCAGTTATTGAGGACAGATTCCCTGGAGATTATGACAAGGTTAACCGTATGGCTATTCTTTATAATGGACAGGTTAGAATGGCTCACCTAGCTATTTGCGCTGCTTACTCAGTTAACGGTGTAGCTAGACTTCACACAGAGATTCTTAAGAATCAGGAGCTTAAGGACTTCTACGAAATGTGGCCAGAGAAGTTCAACAACAAGACAAACGGTATCACACAGCGTCGTTTCTTGCTTCACGCTAACCCACTTCTAGCAGATTGGGTAACAGACAAGGTTGGCAAGGCATGGATTACTAACCTATCTAAGATTAAAGGTCTTGCTAAGTTTGCAGACGACAAGGATGCCCAAAAAGAATTTATGAAAATCAAGAAGGCTAACAAAAAGCGTCTTGCTAAATATATCAAGGAGCATAATGGAGTTGATGTTGATCCTAACTCAATCTTCGACGTGCAGGTTAAGAGACTTCATGAGTATAAGAGACAGCTTCTCAACATCCTTCATGTAATGCACCTATACAACGAGCTAAAGGCTAATCCTGGAATGGACTTTACTCCAAGAACATTTGTTTTTGGCGCTAAGGCAGCAGCAGGATACAAGATTGCTAAGCTAACTATCAAGCTTATCAACAGCGTTGCAGATGTTGTTAACAACGACCCAGATATTAATGGTAGAATCAAAGTTGTTTTCATCGAAAACTATCGTGTATCTAACGCCGAAATTATTTTTGCAGCTTCAGACGTTTCAGAGCAGATTTCTACAGCTTCTAAGGAAGCATCAGGAACTGGTAACATGAAGTTTATGCTAAACGGTGCTCTAACACTTGGTACTATGGACGGTGCCAACGTTGAGATCGTTGAAGAGGTTGGCGAGGAGAACGCATTCATCTTCGGTCTATCATCAGACGAAGTTATCAATTATGAAAACAACGGTGGTTACGACCCAGTTGAGATTTATAACAACAATCCAGCAATCAAGAAAGTTCTTGACCAGCTAGTTGATGGAACATTCACTAACGGCGACACAGAACTATTCAGACCTATTTACAATTCACTTCTAACTAAGGAAGAAACAGGAGTTGCTGATAGATACTTCATTCTTAAGGACTTCGACTCATACGCTGAGGCACAGAAGAGAGTCGAAAAAGCTTACAAAAACAAGAAGGGTTGGGCTAAGTCAGCCATCCTTAACGTAGCTAACGTAGGCAAGTTCTCATCAGACAGAACTATTGAAGAATACGTATCAGACATCTGGCACCTAGAAAAAGTTAAAGTACGTTAGGTCACAAAATGAAAAAATACATAATGGCTTTGGACGAGGGTACTACAAGCGCAAGAACAGTTCTTGTAGACCACAATGGCCAAATAGTTTCTCAATGCAGCAAAGAGTTTACACAAATTTTTCCTAAGGCAGGCTGGGTCGAGCACGACGCTGTCGAGATTTGGGATGCCCAAAAAGAAACAATTATAGGCGCCCTCAAGCAGGCAGGTGCTACGCTTAGCGACATCGATTCCGTGGGAATAACAAACCAGAGAGAGACGACTATTGTTTGGAACAAAAACACAGGTGAGCCTGTTTATAATGCGATTGTTTGGCAATGCAGACGAACATCTGAGATGGTAGATGCCATAAAAGATATGTTGGAAAAAGACGGCAAGGAGAGTTTAATCTGCGACAAAACAGGATTGACTCCTGATGCGTATTTTTCTGCAACTAAGATTAAGTGGATTATAGATAATGTTGTCTCGAAGGATACGACTATTAGCGCCGACGATTTGATTTTTGGAACGATCGATACTTGGCTTGTGTGGAATCTAACAGGCGGAAAGGTTCACGCGACAGACTATACTAATGCATCTCGCACGATGCTATTTGACATTCATAAATTGGACTGGGATGATGAACTTCTCAATGTTTTTGGCGTGGAACGTTCGATGCTTCCGGAAGTCAAAAAGTCAAGCGATGATTATGGTTGCCTGTCTCCTAAATTGGTGGCAGAGATTAATCAGGCGCTCAACGAAAGTACATCAGACAACATTCCGATAAACGGTGTTGCTGGCGATCAACAGGCGGCACTTTTTGGCCAGTGTTGTTTTGAAGTGGGCGATGTCAAAAACACATATGGCACCGGCGGATTTCTTATGATGAATACAGGCGACAAGCCAGTCAAGTCTACTGCGGGCTTGTTGACTACGATAGCTGCTTCCACGGATCATGTGGAGTATGCCCTCGAGGGAAGTGTTTTTGTCTCTGGGTCGGCTATCCAATGGCTGCGCGATGAGCTAAAAATTGTTGACTCAGCGCCGGCCAGCGAGAAGGTTGCGTCACGCGTTGAGGATACCAATGGCGTTTATGTGGTGCCGGCTTTTACGGGACTTGGGGCGCCTTACTGGAATCAAGATGCTAGGGGCACAATTGTAGGCCTTACAAGGGGGACTAGCATAGAACACTTGGTTAGGGCGACGCTTGAGTCGCTTGCATATCAGACTAACGATGTGTTAGAGGCTATGAAGTCCGACTTGGCCCAGTCGCAGAATGCCATAATCGATGATATGAAGGTGGACGGCGGCGCCAGCAAAAACAATCTTTTGATGCAGTTTCAAGCTGACATTTCCGGGCTAGTGGTCAAACGACCTGAATTAGTTGAGACAACAGCGATAGGCGCTGCATATTTAGCGGGATTGTGCACTGGTTTTTGGAAGGACAAAAACGAACTCAAGTCGCACAACGATAAAAACGATGTTTTCCAGCCAACTATGGCAAAAGAAAAAGTAGATAAGTGCATCAAAGGGTGGAAGCGAGCAGTGAAATGTGCTATAGCTTATACGGAGGACTAGCAAAACACTTGCTACAAAAAGTAACCAAAAAAGACTATCTGCATTTGATATGTGTCCAGGATTCTGGGTACATATCAAATGCAGATAGTCTTTTTTTATACAGGGTATTCCACCGTATATAACAAAATATTCAGTTGTAATTGTTTAATAATATTGAATTATAGATTATTCAATAACCCTCTGGAATGAAGATTTTTCAACTCCACAAAGTGGGCAGCACCAATCGTCTGGCAAATCCTCAAAAGCTGTTCCAGGAGCGATACCATTATCAGGGTCGCCTTTTTCAGGGTCATAAACATAGCCACATGGGTTACAGAAATACTTATCCATAGTAAATCCTCCTTTTTTGTTTTGAGTCTAAATAACTAGTTTTAGACAGTCCGTTCTGTGCCGGCTAGCCGGCCTCGTAACTAAATTTTAACATTTCTTACGACTGCTTTCAACTTAGAAAAATGTGTGGCAACATTTGTAAACTCAACAAAATGTATGTGATATAATTAAAACAGAGTTAATAGTGTTTTGGATTAAACTAAAAAAGTGGTTTTTCTAATAAAACATTAATTTTTGAAATGTATACTTTAAAATGTGTTGGGGAATGAAAGGAGAGAATAACTATGAAAAAAATGATTATTTTATTTTTGGTGATGACTATTGTACTGGGTTTTGCGCCATACACAAAGGCGGATGCAATTGCGGTGACTGATGACAATAGTATCGACCAGATTGGGCAGGCTCATAATGGCAGTGTCTATAAGACTGAGGAGACAACTAAGATAAAGGCAGAATCTAAAAATGCATTGATGGAAACTTTGAAGACTCTTAAAAATGTAAAAAAATATGCTTTTATTGATATGACAGGCGATGGCATCAAGGATGTTTTTGCCAATGGAGTTGTGTATACATATGATAGTAAGATTAAGACTGTCAAAAAAACACAGTTGGTATACAACACTGATAAGAAACTTAAAAAATATGGTAAGATGTATGTTTCAAAAAAGAAGAAGAGAATATATTTTGTTTCTAAGGACAAGAAAAAATACGGATTTGATGAGTATTGCGAATATTATACTGGATGGTTCTATCGCATGAAGGACATAAAGAAGTACTCTGATGTGGATGGCAAATATCATACCGGTGATTATCGCTATTTTGCAAGGGTGAAATCGCCTAAATATTTTGTTCCAAAAGCAAAATACAAAAAAGGACGCAAGTATTATAAATATGACTTTACATGGGACGACCAAGACGATCAATGGTACAAGTTATTGACAACTAAAAAAATGAAAAACAAATTGAAAAAGATGATGCCGGGTATGAAAAAGGTTAAGTTTATTAAGGTGAATAAATAAGTAACAAGCTGCCATTCGTAATCCTTCGGATTACTCATGTAGGCTGTCGTCCAAAGCTTTGCCAGTTCAATTTGCTTCGCAAATTTCACTGAAGGCTGTCGCTCAAAGCTTTGCCAGTTCAATTTGCTTCGCAAATTTCACTGAAGGCTG
>CACYHD010000062.1 GCA_902774125.1 uncultured Lachnospiraceae bacterium | reverse complement strand
GAATGTGTATGTTGTGCTTGGCAAAAAAGTCGTCGCTAACACCATACTTAGATGCGATGCTTCTTATATAAGACAATGCTATCTGAGCTGATTCCTGCATGACATCTCCAAGCTGTCCTGTTATCTTAAGTTCGCCCTTGCCTGGCATTGTATTAACTTCGACCTGAAGTGTTGTACCACCTACAGCTGTCCATGCAAGGCCTCTAACAATACCTATATCATCTTTCTTGTTAGCCATTTCGTTCTCATATTTTTTGCGACCTAGGTATTTCTTCAATGTTCTAGATGATACCTTGAGCTTTTTCTTGCCATCCTTGGCAATAGCTGCTGCGCACTTTCTGCAAATCTTGGCAATCTCGCGCTCAAGCTGTCTAACTCCGGCTTCTCTAGTATAAAACTCGATGATTTCTTCAATAGCATCATCTGTTATTTCTAACTGAGATTTTTTGAGACCATGCTTTTTAATCTGTTTTTCTACAAGATGTTCTCTTGCAATATGGAATTTTTCGTTAGCTGTATATCCGCTAACTTCTATTATTTCCATTCTGTCTAGCAATGGTTCTGGAATTGTACTTGCATCGTTTGCTGTAGAAATAAACAATACGTTAGAAAGATCTATTGGAACTTCAATGTAGTTATCTCTAAAGTTAACATTCTGCTCAGAATCCATTACCTCTAACAGTGCTGATGCAGGATCACCGTGTATTCCTCTTCCTAGCTTGTCAATCTCGTCAAAAAGAATTAGTGGATTGCCACTCTTACACTGCTTCAAGCCTGTAGCAATTCTTCCCGGCATAGCTCCAACATAAGTTTTTCTATGGCCTCTGATTTCTGACTCGTCGTCCACACCACCTAGAGATATTCTAAGATATTTTTTGCCCAATGCTTCTGCAACAGACTTGGCAATACTTGTTTTGCCTGTTCCCGGTGGACCAACTAAACATATAATAGGACTATTGCCCTCATCCTTAGTTAGATTGCGAACTGCAAGAAATTCAATAATTCTTTCTTTGATTTTTTCAAGTCCATAATGGTCTCTATCCAAAACTTCCTGAGCATTGTTTAGATCAGGATTGTCTTCTGTCATATTATCCCATGGCATTTCTAGCATAGTGTCGATGTAAGTTCTGATCACATTGCCTTCTACGCCGCCACGACCAAATGATTTGTATCTGCTAAGTTCTTTAAGAAGCTTCTCTTTGACATAATCCTTGGCATTTAATTCATTTATTTTTTTCTCAAGCTCATCAGCCTCTGACATTGTATCATCGCCTAGCTCTTCGTTGATTACACTCAAGTGTTCTCTTAAAATGCTCTCCTTGTGAAGTTCCTCTAGTCTCTTTTTGACCTTGTCATTAATCTGCTGCTTGATAGATAATATCTTGCTTTCCTTAATAAAATATCCGTACACTACCTCATATTTTTGCATAAGTGTTGTACTGTTAAGGAATTCCTGCTTGATTGAATAAGGAATTGAATTAACTGATATAAGCAACTCTGTCATTAGTTTAAGAGGATCTTTCATACCAAGTAACTCGCTGTATGTTCTTCTAGAAAGCTCGTCGATTTCTGTGTTCTTGAGCAATTCTTTCATATCTCTAAGAAGAGCTTCTCCCTCGATAGGATCAACCTCAATCTCGCCTACAACTTCAACCAACGCTTCATAATACTCACCGCCATTATAGAAATCTATAACTTTTGCAGCGTCATTGGCCTCTACCATAACACGCATTAGATTTTCTGTTAGTCTGTTGAGTTGCTTGACCTTTACTAATGTTCCCACCTCATAAATATCGCTTTTGGTAGGCATTTCCATTTTAGGATCCTTCTGTGACACAACAAAAAGATAGCCATCGTGTTCTAGCACTTCTTTCACAGCGTTAATAGATGACTCTCTACTAATATCAAAATGAACAGTAGTCCCCGGAAGTATAGTTAATCCTCTAAGAGGCACTACTGGTAGTGTTGTATTATTAATTGTCATAATAACTCCTATTATTAATCCTTTTTCTTATTTTTCTTTTTGGTGCCAGCCTTGTACTCTATAATAGGCTGACCTTTTTGATCAATCACTTCTTCTGTCACTGTACATGACTTAATATTGTCATCAGATGGTGTCTCGTACATAATGTCCATAACACTTGCCTCGAGAATTGATCTAAGTCCTCTAGCACCTGTTTTGCGTTCCACCGCTTGTCTGGCAATAGATGTTATAGCCTCGTCAGTGAAGTCTAGTTCAACATCATCTAACTCAAATAGTTTTTTGTACTGCTTAATCAAAGCATTTTTAGGTAATGTTAATATTTTTTTCAATGTATCTTCATCCAAAAGATCAAGTGATACTGTAACAGGAACACGTCCGATAAACTCTGGAATCAAACCAAACTTAGTTAAATCTTCCGGTAGAACCTGCTTGAATAATGTATCGATTGACTCCTCTGATTTTTCTTTGATTTCTGAGCCAAAACCAATACCACTCTTATCTAGTCTTCTATCGATAATTCTCTCAAGTCCGTCGAATGCACCGCCACAAATAAACAAAATGTTTGTTGTATCAAGCTGTAGCATTTCCTGTTGAGGATGCTTACGTCCGCCCTGAGGTGGAACTGAAGCAACTGTTCCTTCTAAAATCTTGAGAAGAGCCTGCTGAACACCTTCGCCTGAAACATCTCGTGTCACGGATAGATTCTCTGCTTTTTTGGTAATCTTATCAATCTCGTCAATATATATAATACCGTGCTCTGCTCTGCCAATATCATAGTCAGCAGCCTGAATAATCTTAAGAAGAATGTTTTCCACATCCTCGCCCACATATCCGGCTTCAGTCAATGTTGTGGCATCAGCGATTGCAAAAGGTACGTTAAGAATCTTAGCTAGTGTCTGAGCAAGATAAGTTTTGCCTGATCCGGTTGGACCGAGCATTAGAATATTAGATTTCTGTAATTCTACACCTAAATCATCGCCTGCCAAAACACGTTTATAATGATTATAAACAGCTACAGACAATACTTTTTTGGCCTCATCCTGTCCAATAACATATTCGTCAAGGAACGCTTTGATTTCCTTAGGCTTGAGAAGATTGATATCCTCTCTTTCAGCCTCCTGATCAGCTACTTTGTCTGCATACAATTCTTCTTCAATAATTGCAGCACAAATGTCTATACATTCATCACAAATGTAATTTCCTTGAGGTCCTGCTATTAATCTTCTAACTTGATCATCTCTTTTACCGCAAAAAGAACATCTTGGTGCATCAGTCATTTTTGGCATTATTATCTCCGTTTCTTAAGAGTTTTATTAAACTTATTAAGTCCACATAAGGCACCACTTAATGCGGTGCCTTATTATCAATTAATTTCTTTCTCTAATTACTTCATCAACTAGTCCATACTCACTAGCTTCGTCTGCGCTCATCCAGTTGTCTCTATCTGTATCCTTCTCAACAGTAGCAACATCCTGACCTGTATTAGCGGCCAAAATCTCATTCAACTTCTTCTTAGTCTTGATGATATGTTCTGCTGCTATTTCGATTTCGGATGCCTGGCCCTGAGCACCACCTAGTGGCTGGTGAATCATTACCTCGGCATTAGGAAGAGCATATCTCTTGCCCTTAGCTCCACTTGAAAGTAGGAACGCTCCCATTGATGCAGCCATACCGATACATGTTGTTGACACATCACATTTAACGTAATTCATAGTGTCATAAATAGCCATTCCCGCAGTTACTGAACCGCCTGGGCTATTAATATAAATATGAATATCCTTATTAGGATCCTCAGATTCCAAAAATAACATCTGAGCTACTACTGTGCTTGCCAAAGCATCATCGATCTGCTCGCCGATAAAAATAATTCTATCTTTTAATAGTCTTGAATATATATCATATGAACGCTCTCCTCTAGAGTTCTGTTCAATGACGTAAGGTATTAAAGCCATAATTTACCCCCGAATTTATTTAGATTCAGCTACTACTAATTCTGCAGCCTTTCTTGTGCAAATATCTTTCTTGATGTTTTCTTTGTCGATGTCACCAAGCATAGCTTCGATCTTTTCAACTTCCATGTTGTACATCTTAGACATCTTCTCTAATTCTTCCTTAAGCTCGTCATCTGTTGCTTCGATGTTTTCAGCCTTAACGATAGCTTCAAGAACTAGGCTTGTCTCAACTCTAGCCTGAGCCTGAGGTCTAACCTGCTCTTTCATCTGATCCATTGTTGAGCCTGTCATCTGTAGGTACTGGTCAAAAGTAATACCCTGCATTGACATCTGCTGTGCAAATTCCTGAACCATTCTGTCTGCGCTAGCATCGATCATCTTCTCAGGAATATCCATCTCTGAATCCTTTACGATAGCTTCGATAATGTTGCTTTCTTTTTCTCTCTTAGCGTTAGCTTCTTTTTCTTCTGTAAGCTGCTTCTTAATATCAGCCTTGTATTCATCTAATGTATCAAACTCTGAAACTTCCTGAGCGAACTCATCGTCGATTTCTGGATACTCTTTAACTTTGATTTCTTTGATTGTAACCTTGAATAGTGCTGGCTTACCTGCAAGCTCTGCTGCCTGGTACTGCTCTGGGAATGTTACATTAACATCAACATCATCGCCAACCTTCTTACCGATAAGCTGATCTTCGAATGTATCGATGAATGAGTGAGAACCGATTACTAGTGGATAGTCTTCACCCTTACCGCCTGCAAAAGCTTCACCGTCAACAAAACCTTCAAAGTCGATAATTGCCTGATCGCCATCTTCGATTGCCTTGTCATCTGCTGCTACTAGTCTAGCATTAGCTTCCTTAGCCTGCTCTACTCTAGCTTCAACTTCTTCATCTGTTACAGTAACGTCGATTTCATCAACCTTAACGCCCTTGTACTTACCTAGTTTGATTTCTGGCTTTAGAGTAACCTCTGCCTCGAATACTAACTCGTTGCCCTTAGCAATCTTAGTAACGTTGATTTCTGGCTGTGCTACGATTTCTAGACCACTTTCCTTAGCTGCTTCTTCATAAGCATCAGGAATAACTTCGTTTGCTGCCTCTTCATAAAAAACAGCTGGTCCATACATCTTTTCAATCATAGCATAAGGAACTTTTCCTTTTCTAAAACCATCTATTTTGAACTGTCCTTTGTTTTTTTCATATGCCTTTTCAATCGCAGCATCAAACTCTTCTGCTGGTACTACAATCTCTAGCTTTGCTGTATTATCTTTTTGTTCTTTAATTTCGAATTTCATTACGTCTTTCCTCCTCGTGGCCTTGTGCCAAACTTATTTATTAACATCTGTGTCATTTTACACAGAGAGTTATTATAACATATTTTGTCTTTTATGTCACTTTTCTAATTTGTGCCAAAACAAATCGCATCAGCAATCTGCTTAGCCATAGCATCATCTACCAAATACTTGATTATTTCAAGTCCCTCTTCTAGAGCAACTCCCAGACCGCAACCTGTAATAATATTGCCATCTCGTACGACTTTGCCACCGTATTTTTTGCAATCCATCTTGTCCTCGAAGCTAGGATAACTTGTAGCACTCTTATCCTTGAGTAATCCCAGATTGCTAAGAATAGATGGAGCTGCACATATTGCTGCAACAAGCTTTCCTTCCTTATCATACTTAACTATCTGCTCAGTCAACTTATCACATGCCTCCAGATTAGGTGTTCCAGGAATTCCTCCCGGCAAAAAGATTGCATCACCCTTATCAAAATCGATTTGATCAATTGTCTGGTCTGCATAAATTTTAATTCCATGAGAACCCTCTACTAGCAAGTCATCAGTTATAGAAACCATAACTACATCAAGCTTGTGAGTTCTTCTAAGTAAGTCGATAACCATCAATGCTTCAACTTCTTCTAAACCGTTTGCAAGAAAAGCATAAACTGTTTTCATATAATCCTCCTCTGCCCTTTGGGACATTTTTTTCATCATACCACTCAATTATAGAAACAATATATTATAATGCTGTTGCTAGAATGTAAACTTTTTTTTAACTAAATGGAGTGATATACTTGTTTTAATCATTATTAATAGGAAAATACCCGAAGGAGAAAACTTATGGAACATATGGAAATAGAAAAAAAGTTTGAAATTAAAGACTTTCCTGCTGATATCGAACAATACAAAAACAGCCACATAGAGCAAGCATACTTGTGCACTGCTCCAGTTGTCAGAATAAGAAAGCAAGATGATAAATATATTTTGACTTACAAAAACGGTGGTGGCGTAGCTCATACTGAGTACGACCTTCCACTTTCCAAAGAAGGCTATGAACATTTGCTCCAAAAAGCAGATGGCAACATAATTACAAAAACAAGATATTTTATTCCGTTGCACGATGGTCTCACTGCAGAGCTCGATGTTTTTGAAGGTTGCTTCTTAGGACTCGCCTTTGTGGAAGTTGAATTCGAATCGCTCGAGCAGGCCGAAACCTTTGTCGCACCAGATTGGTTTGGCGACGATGTGACATCTAACAAAAAATATCACAACAGCTACTTATCTATGCTAAAAATAAAATAACAAAAAAGTACAAGCAATATATGATACATATTATGCTTGTACTTTTTTATTACTTATCCGAATTGACCTTATAGTACAATTCCTTAATTATATCTAGCTGCTCTTTGGTCAAATCTTCTTCCGGAGAATTATCATCTCCTGTGTCTCTATTTTCAACAATTAGCACCTTGGAATTCTTTTCTGTAACGTGAGTGTGATATGTTCCCGCCTTCACATTGTAAACCTTGAGAGGTTCTAGCTTCACTGCCTCAATCTCACCAATGTGCTCACCTTGTCCGCCGAGAAACAATGTGAACTCCCCATCAAGCAACACAAAAACCTCATCTGACTCATTATGTTTTTGCATAGTCTCAAGATTGTCCACCTCAAGCTCATCTATATAAGTAAGCTTCGCTACTGCCCATGACTGATAGTCTACAACATGGTCATAGCCCACTCCATCAATATCCCAAACTTCCAAATGTTTTTTATCCATCTTATCTCCTCCAAAAATAAATCATAGCAACCTGTCAGATTACTATGATTAATTTTTACTATTTAATTTCGGCAATAACCTCAACTTCGCAAAGAACATTTTTTGGAAGTGTATCTACTGCAACACAGCTTCTTGCTGGCTTCTCTGTAAAGTATTTGCCATATATTTCGTTAAATGCCCCAAAGTCGTTCATGTCATCTAAAAAACACACTGTCTTAACAACATCGCTGTAAGCTCTGTCTGCTCTTCTATAGTTGTTCCAACAACTTCTCCTGTGGCAGGATCTAGTGCAATCTGTCCTGATGAGAACAAAAGATTACCTGTTACAACTGCCTGTGAATATGGTCCGATAGCCGCTGGTGCTTTGTCTGTACTTAATTTTTTCATAATACCCTCCTGTTATTTATGCCTTTACTGTTTTTTTGATAATATCACAAATTCTGTCCACGTCCTCTAGCTGAAGATCTGCGTACATTGGAAGTGTCAAAATTCCCAATGAAATCTTAAGTGCTGTTGGTGTTGGATACATATCATAATGATCGCTGTAGCAATCGTATGTATTAGTTAGTGGATAAAAATATTTTCTAGCTCCAATTCCCTCTGCTTCAAGAGCGGCAAAAACATCGTCTCTTGTAACTCCAAGCACTTCCTTATCAAAGAAAACCGGATAATATGCGTAGTTGAACTTCACATCGTCAGGGATTTCATTGAGCTTAACTCCATCGATTCCTTTAAGGTTTTCTGTATATCTGTCAGCTACTGCTTTTCTCTTGGCAATCTCATCATCAAGATGACGTAGATTACAAATACCCATAGCCGCAGCGAACTCATTCATCTTGGCATTACCGCCGGCATACTCAACTTCCTCAGGACCTCTTATGCCGAAGTTCTTCCAGTTGTTAAGCACCTGCTTAAGATTGCTATCCTTGAAGCAGACTGCTCCGCCTTCGATAGTGTTATAAACCTTTGTAGCGTGGAAACTAAACATTGACGCATCACCTAGCTTGGCTGAGCTTGTTCCGTTTTTCTCCACTGCAAATGCGTGAGCCGCATCATAGATTACTTTGAGATTATGCTTCTTGGCAATTTTCTCAATAGCTTCTGTATTACAAATATTTCCATAAACATGAACCGGAATAATCGCAATTGTTTTGTCAGTGATAAGCTCTTCAATCTTAGTCTCATCGATTGTGTAGTCGCTTTCCTTGATATCGCAATATACAGGCTTGAGACCTTTTCTGACAATCGCGTTAGTAGTTGATGCAAATGTAAAAGGTGTTGTAATAACCTCGTCTCTCTTCTCTCCATTCTCATCAACAACATTAACAAGACCTAGTGCCTCGATAATACATTCAAGCGCCTGATGTCCATTAACAAAAAGCGCAATGTTTTCTTTATTAATATCCAAATACTTAGCTAACTCTTCTTCTAACTTAATATGCTTAGGTCCCATATTAGTAAGCCAGTGAGTTTCAAAAAGTTCTTTAATCTCTTCTGCATACTCTTCGAAAGTTGGCATAGAAGATCTTGTAACTAATATTTTATTGCTCATAATCATTCCCGTAATCTAATTCAGATTACATTCCTTTCATATTTATTACAATCTTTTTTATTATAACTCATTCTAACTGTTAAAACAATCTAGTGCAGTTTTTTTATCGTGTATTGATTTTTGGACGGGATGCGTTACAATAGTACTGTTGTTTTTTCAATTATAATATAGTAGCAAAAAACATAAAACTAAATATAATAAGGGGGTTTTTATTTTGAGAAAAACAAAAATAGTATGTACTATTGGCCCTTCAAGCAGTAACGAAAAAACGCTTAAGGAAATGTGCCAGAACGGCATGAATGTTGCCAGACTAAACTTTTCACACGGAACTCACGAAGAACAACAGGCCAAGGTTGATACAATCAAAAAAGTTCGCGAAGAGCTCAATTACCCACTAGCTATCATGCTAGACACCAAGGGCCCTGAATATAGAATCAAAACATTTAAGGAAAATGAAATCACACTTAAGGCCGGTGATACTTTTACTTTTCACACAGATGATGTAGAAGGCGACCAGACTAAAGTTTCGGTTTCATACAACAAACTTAATGAAGATCTTAAAGTAGGCGACCGCATTCTTCTCAACAATGGTCTTATGGAATTCAAGGTTACAAAAATTGAAGGAACTAAAATTATTACAGAAGTAACAGCCGGTGGTGTTCTATCAGATAGAAAAAGTATGAGTTTCCCTAACAAAGTGCTCAAGCAGGAATATCTAAGCGAGCAGGACAAAAAAGATTTGCTTTTTGGAATCAAAAACGATGTTGATTTCATTGCATGCTCTTTTGTTTCTACTAAGCAGGATATGCTAGATGTAAAAGACTTTTTGATTTCTAACGGTGATGGCGAGATTGATCTTATTGCTAAGATCGAGAACCAGGCTGGTATTGATAATATAGAAGAGATTTGTGAAGTTGCTGACGGAATTATGATTGGCCGTGGCGATATGGGTGTGGAAATACCTTTCGAGCAGCTTCCTGCAATCCAAAAAAAGATTATTACAAAGTGTAGAATGCTTGGAAAGCGTGTTATCACAGCTACAGAAATGCTCGAATCAATGATTACTAACATCAGACCTACTCGTGCCGAGATTTCTGACGTAGCTAACGCTGTATACGATGGAACAAGCGCAGTTATGCTTTCAGGCGAAACAGCTGCAGGCAAGTATCCTGTTAAGGCTCTTGCAACTATGGCCAAGATTGCCGAAGAAACAGAAAAGGGTATCCACTACTCCAAACGTTTTAGCAATGCGGATTTCGAAATCAGAAACACTGTAGATGCTGTTTCTCATTCAACATGTAGCATGGCTATCGACCTTGAAGCAAAATGTATTTCTGTTTGTACACTATCAGGTATGACAGCAAGACTTATTTCACGATTCAGAAGCCCTGCTGATATACTAGGTATTACAACTGATGAAAAGACATGGAGAAAGCTTGCACTTTCATGGGGTGT
>CACYHD010000061.1 GCA_902774125.1 uncultured Lachnospiraceae bacterium | reverse complement strand
TGATATCCGGCAATAGTGTCAGCACCATACTCACTCAGTATAATTGGCTTATTATACTTTTGATGCCACTTATTCATTTCAAGTTCTAACTGACGTCCTATAACTTCCGTATGGCTATGGTCCGTGTACCAGGCATAATATCTGTTAACACATATAACATCTACCCACTGACTTATCTTGTCACCATCCGCTCCCGTTGTGTGAACGATAGTTATCGGTCTTGTGTCATCCAGACTTCTCATTTTCTTAGAAACAGCTTCAAAATATGGCACTGCCCCTTCCTCGTGAGTCGCCGCCTCGTTGGCAATAGACCACATAACAACACACGGATGATTTTTGTCCCTAGCAAACATTTCTTCTAGCATATCGAGATGATGCTTGAGAGTCTCATCATTAACTCTATTGCCGCCAAAAACACTTTGACCATCCCAAAAGCACATTCCAACAGCAGGCACCTCATCAATCACAACAAATCCTTCCCTGTCCGCCAGTTTCATATGTTCCTCTGAATATGGATAATGTGATGTTCTAAACGAATTGGCGCCAATCCACTTGAGCATATTGAAATCTCTAACGTTGAGTGCTTCATCCAATCCTTTGCCGTGAATATCGCTGTCCTCATGGCGACCAAATCCTCTGAAATAGAACGGTCTTCCATTAATCCTAAACTGCTTGTCAGTCACCTCTATTGTTCTAACGCCAAACTCCTCTGTATAACAATCGACCTGACCTTCCACACGCAACTTATAAAGATAAGCCGCTCCCGGATTCCACAAAATAGGCTGATCAATCTCTAGCTCTGCTGCATATATCATGTCGTCCTGAGCCTTGCTACTCGCAGCACCCACCTGGTCACTTGCCACCTTATTGATTGCTGTTGTAGATGCCACAACGTTACCATCCTGATCAATAATGCTAACCTTACATATATCATCAGTTCCAAAAACATATGCTTCTACAGTAACAGATTCTGCTGTTGGCAAAGGCAAATTCTCTATTTTTTTGTAATCGTCCAACTTCAATGTCGGGCTGTTATCATAACCACTGCTCAATCCCTTTACATCAGTTCTAATTACAATGTCATCGATATATTTCTTAGGTGTAGTATAAAGCTTAAGTGGACGATGAATACCTGAGTAATTATAA
Source organism: uncultured Lachnospiraceae bacterium (assembly GCA_902774125.1). GTDB lineage: Bacteria > Bacillota > Clostridia > Lachnospirales > Lachnospiraceae > Eubacterium_G. The sequence continues at coordinate 6,517 of CACYHD010000061.1, read as the reverse complement.
AAGTCAAAATATGTTTCCTGGAAATGATATCCTTCCGGATGCTTCTCATCATTTTCGGAGATAACCTCTCCACATGGAATGCATGTCCAATCCAACACATTGCTAAGAGCAACTGTAAGTCTGTGATCTTCTTTATCAGATCCCTCAAGCAGTTCTGTTATATCAGCCTCAAAAGGTGTAAAACCTCCCTTGTGATATGCAACTTGCTCTCCATCGACGTACACGTATGCGTGATGTGTGGCACTGCCAAAACGAAGTACAATTCTTTGATCATTCCAACTAGCAGGAATCACAAACTCTCTCTCATACCAAACATATCCGACATGCTCCTTGCTTGCCGCATCAGTAAAAAGATCATTATAACTGGCTGGCACTGCCATAGGTACAGTGTCAACAAGCGGTTTCTCGAACCACTTCTCTTCCAGGCCTACGTTGTCTGTGTCGATCTTAAAATTCCAAATTCCGTTCAAGTTCTTTACTTCTCTTACTTTGTTTTCAATTGGATATAACATATCCCATCCTCCTCAATGTTAGCGCTTACATTTTTGTATCCAACAATATGCCAGCACAAGTATTCTGTTACGTTTCATTAGTTTTATATTAACATCATTCTTTATTTTTTCAACACTTTTTATTTTTTTATACCGAAATATTTTTCTAAATTTTTGACACTTTATTAAATTTTGACAACTCTAATAAATTCTTCGCCAAGACTTTTGGGCAGGCAACAAAAAAGCGGTTCCAAAAACATTTCATAAGACCTATAGGTTTACATGTTTTTAAAACCACTTTTTTATATATGGCATATACTATGCCTGCATTATTTTTTTAGGTGTTCTGTCTTCGTTGTAAATGCCCCAGTGTTTTTCTGCCTCGTCCGGATTGTCTCCGCCCTTCCATGGTTCATCGAAAGCTTCGAACATATAAGCAATTACCTGAGCCTCGTCAGCCCATTTCCAAAACTCCTCGTAGTAATCTTTCTGTGTTTCTTCGTTGGCCTGCTTGGCATTCATCTGTCCGTCTGACTGACTTCTTGTAGACCATCCAACTTCTGAGAATAGAACTTCCTTGTCAGGGTATAGCCCTTTGATAGTAACGTAGGCTTCCTTGTTTTCTGCTACTGCATCCTCTATAGAAACGCCGTGCCATAGTGGATATGAGTGAACAGAAATAATGTCAAGTTCCTTGGCAAGTTCCGGTATTCTAGGCCACTCCCAAGCCCCCTCGTTAAATGTGACAGGCTTGCCAGTTCCTTCTTTGAGTCTTCTTGCAAAACTGATAAGTCTCTCCACAGGAACGTTGTTAGCACCCCAGTCCGGTGTATTTTCATTACCAACAGATACTGCATTAATTACGTCAGCATTCTCATTGGCAATACGTATTAATTCGTCAATGTTGCGGTCATTGTGACGAGCATGTTCTGCTAGCTCCTCATCTGAGAAGTTCATCTTCATCCATGGGCAACCAGGATTGTTAACCTCGCACTGAAGTCCAGGTCCTAGCATTAACTTAATATCAAGTCCCATGTCTCTGATAACCTTACATGTCATCTCCGCATATGGAATAGGATCATACATTCTAATATACTTGAATCCGTGTTTATCAAGAATCTTCATATCCTCGACAATCTGGTCATATGAAGGATATATTCCTTCCGGCGGATTCTGTCCCCTGCGGTAACCTGAATAACATATTGCTCTTGCGTACTCCATATCATTCTCCCCTTGTTCTTGTTTTTGGCAATTACTTCTATTAATGTTTGATTTCACCCTGCGCGTTCTGATTAGAACGCTTTATACTCATTTAATATAGTTTTATTGTAACACGGTCTCCTTTTTTGATGTAGGTGGGATTTTTTGTTTTTGCGATTTCTAAAAGATAATCCACCTACATAAAAAATGTACTACCGAGCATTTAACTACTCCCTATTATGAATCAGTTATCACTGATTGTCATTATACTCAACCTATTTCTATCCTAATACTACTGTAATATGTGCTTCGTCGCCTAGCTTGTCGACATCTTCTTTGGATATTGTGTCAACTGCCTCGCCTTCGTACTTGGCATCATCAATAAATATTTCTTTAACAGCATACTCGCCAACTTCGAGATCGAATGGATTCTGGTAAGTTACTGTAACATTGATACCTCTGAACATGCACTGAGCAGAAGCCATCTTGTTTTCGAACTGCTCCTTGAGAAGCTTAGGCTCGAACTTAAGTGCACCAAGGCTACCTTTCACACCGTACATTTCGTTGAGAACAGTAAGTAGAAGCCAGCTTGCAGCACCTGTTAGATAATGGTACATACCTCTACCTCTCTGGTTAACGTACTCAGGTACGCCCGGATAAATACCACTCTTATTGTAATCTTCACAGTGCTTGAACAATGTGTTGATAACTTTGTAACCTTCCTTGGCAAAACCGCGGCTATAAAGAGCGTTGGCATACATTACTGCCATGTGACAGAATACTGCACCGTTTTCCTTGTGACCGTATGCAAAACCAAACAATCTACCTAGGTCAGTTTTGACCTCCTTGAAGTCTGTGTTAAGTCTGTAACCACCGATTGCCTGATCATATAGGTACTTGTCGGCAGCCTTTACAATCTCAGCTGTCTGTTCGTCTGTAGCAACGTTACCCATTACTGTAAATACTTGTGATGTTAGCATCATTCTAACGCCAGACTCGAAGTCGCCTTCAACAGCCTTGCCGCTGTTATCATAATATCCGTTAAACCATGAATTGCCGTCCTTAGACTCAATCCACTCGTTGTTTCTTACATTGTTAGTAATCCAGTTAGACATTCCTCTTAGAATATCTGCAATTTCCTGGCATGCAACCATAACTTTTTCGCCGCTAATAAAGTGCTTAACGCTCTCGCCGTACTCAGCAAGTGCTGCGTTTTTGTCAGCGACACTATCATAAATAGCTGAGCTGTTAGAAAGCAATGTATACATTTCCTTTGCGATAGCTATTTCTTTTTTGCCTGTCTTGGCTTCATAGTTAAGAATATCCTGAGCAAGGTTCTTAAGGTTGCTAGCGTATAGTGCTGTAAACGCAACGCTTTCGCCTCTCTCGTCAGCCATATCCAAACCGTCATTCCAGTCAGCGCCACGCAACTTAATGTGGTTGTGCTCACCTACATCAAAGAATGCTGTAATATGCTGAATCAATAGATGTTCAAAAACAGTACCTTCGTACTTCTCAGCATTGACTGTTAGCTGGTTGTTGCCCTGAGCATCATTCCACTGAAGATCCTTTTCTGTGCCGCGGCAAACCTGCATATCCTTGAAGTAAGAGTTAGTCTCTGCCAAAAATTCAATATCACCTGTCTGTTCAATATAAAGCTTTGTTGTGAGATATGGCCATGCACCGTGATCCATCCACACACGTGTAATGTTGTTACGGTCGGCGATAAACTCACCCTGCTTGTTTCCAATAATTGTTGCATTAGTTCCATCGAATCTCACGCCGCCAAAGTTATCAATAAGCATCTGGCGAACTCTCTCCGGCTCCATAATTAGAAGAGCTAGGCAATCCTGCCATAAATCTCTCCAACCTCTTCCTCCTTTACCGTAATCATGGTGTGGAAGGAATGAGCAGCCGTACATTCTTCTAAGCATTGGCTGGAAATTAACCCAGTGCATCCAGTTGTCGAATTCTTTGTCAGCTGAATGGTAGTTAACGTTAATTTTGTTTTGCCAATAGTTTTTGGTTTCCTCAAGATACTTGTCGAAGTGTTTTGTTAGCAAATACTTCTTGCCGATATCAATCATTTCTGATTCTGAGTTGGCGTATCCAAGAGTGATAATGTATGTCTTAGTCTCACCTGGATCTATTGTAGACTTCTTAAATCTCATAGCTCCAACTGTCTCATATCCGTTTACTCTGTCGTTTTCTTTGTATGTCAAAGGAAGATTCTTTACGATTGACTTAGGATTCTCAAAACTTCCTCCCTCGCCGATGAATTCTTCTGTTACCGGACAAAACTCAACTGGTGATACCATCTCACCATAAACATCTTCTTTGGCCATTGCTGCATATAGCATTTCGTTTTTGTTATGACCTCTCTCATCAAAAGTAAGTGTAGGATATATTACAACACCGTTTTTGATTACCTGTGTTCTATGAAGAAGAGATGTTACGTGTCTGTGGTCTCTTATGTTAGAAGCTGATCTGGCATATAGCGGAATCGCCACTGTTGATGTTATTTCCATAGGCTTGTCAGAAATATTAGTAATCTCAACCTTAGTCAATTCTACCTTGTCGTTTGTCGCTTCTAATGTCTCGTCGTTGAGCTCAACTTCGCCATCTGAATTAGGAGCATAGCTTGTTATAACAGCCTTGAGCCCCATCTTGTTAGAAGTTCTTTCTACCTGATGCCACATGATACCTGCAGTCATCTTAACCTCATCCTTGTCGTCGCCAAAAAGTTCTGCCTGCTGCTTAGCAGACTTGCCTGTTGCAGACCAAGCGCCCTTGCCATCTACATAAACCCAAAAGTTGCGAGATGACTTGTTGTTATGTAGGTTCTCACTACTAACAGGCTCCATCAAAAAAGTATTCTGGTCTAGCTTGATATCACCGTTTAGGTCAGGTGTAATTGCTCCAAGAATACCCGCCTCATTAGCTAATGGAAAATACATATAGCTAGTAAGATCTGGATTATCTAATGTAAAAGTTCCCTTCTTGTCCAAGTATTTCAAATTACTCATAGTTTCTCCCTCATTATTTTTTTCTTGCCATTAAGATTCAAAAACAATGTTTCAGACTTAAAGCCATCGTTACAACATTATTTTAATTCTTAATTAAATTGGCACAGTTAAAGTTATTTTAACATATTTAAAAAAATAACTGTATATCATTTTTTGAATAATACTTGCGTTTTTTGTGATATCGTTGGAGTGTAATAAACCCTTGGAAATTTTAATAAATTAAACTTCCCAAGGGTTTATTACACTTAGAATCAATGGAAACTAAGAATATTATTATTTAATAGTATAAAGGAAAGGTGAATCCACTGGCACTTCCTGTTTTTGACCATATACAGTCATAATCTTTCATCTTCCATTTTCCATTCACTTTTTTGAAATAGATGAAATTTCCTGTCTCGTGACCGTCGCAAACATAAAAAACTTTTGCTTCATTTTCGCTATAAGAAAAAACTTTATAGTAATCAACTACATCTATCATTCCTGTTTCCTTATATCCATTTTTAAACATTTCGCCATATTTAAAAGTTAAAATGTCATTTTTAATATATGGCACTAATACTATCAACAAAATGCCAATGATTACTCCAAGAATTATTTTCTTTTTCATTATCTGCTCCTATACACTAATATCTCTTTTTACTTTTGTAATGTAAATCCTAAGACCTCGCCATTCATATTCAACCCAAAAATATTCTACAGCTGTTTCATCTTTTGAAAAAACACCTTCGTTAGTTTTAAAATCAACTGCTATATGGCACTTCCTACTTATAATCGAAATTTTGTCGTCAACACTAACATCTATAATTCTTTTTAATCCTCCCGCACCTTTGTAAACTTCGTTTAATTCATTGTATATTATACTTCTGTATTCTTTTTCTACACTACTGTTCAATTTATAATTATCTTTGTCTCCACACTCTTTTACTATATTTACTAATTGTTTTTCATAGTAAGTATCAATTAGCTTATATGAAATAGCCGATAATATAAGTAGCCCTACAATAACTATCATTATTTTTCTCTTTTTAGACATAAAATACCCCCTTATTTTTCACATGACATATTTCAACATAATCATAATATCCCTTATTATCATCAAGCGACTTTTTTAACGAAAAATCATACCTGCTACTTGTATGACCAGAATACTTTATTTCATCTTTTGTTACAGAACTAATAATCACTGTATGTGAAAATTTTTTCTTTTTTGAAGAATGAAAATAAATGACGTCACCAATTCCATGTCATTCCAACGCCCCATACCATATGCACTGAGAAACATAATTCGTGCAATCATTTTCAAAATACGGAAAACGTTTATTATAGCCAGAAAAGTAATCAAAATAGCTAATAAACCCCTTATGTTTTTTCACTTTCCAGTACTTTTTCATATACGTTTTTATAGCACCTCTGTTATATACAAATGTATTCTTTTTTCCATGAGGTTTTCTTCCTAGCATATTATTCTCGGAATCATAGTAATACCAGACTTCATAGTATTTGCTTTCTGCTTTAACTTATACCGGATAATCCTCGTAATAATCTAACATAACTTTACCTACGTATTTTTCACCTTCAAAATCTGGCGGAAACTGAATAAAAAGGTAATGTATCAAACTGTTCTTTTTGTCCAACAATGCAAAATGATAATTATGTCCTTTATCATTCACTACTAATGCTGGATAATCAAATTCATTTTCGCTATATTTTACTGATAATAAAATATATTCAGAATCATGGTCTAAAATAATATTTTCCTCATATTTGTATTTATACTCTTTTACATCCAATAAATCTAGT
>CACYHD010000060.1 GCA_902774125.1 uncultured Lachnospiraceae bacterium | reverse complement strand
AACTGAAACTTTCAGATCGAGTGTACAGATGCGAGTGTGGAAATGAAATGGACAGGGACAAAAATGCTGCAATAAATATCAGGGAAGAAGCAAAAAGAACGCTGATGGCATATGCATAAAAATGTCCGTAACCGGATTGAAAATAAAAATCCTAAATGAGATAAATAAAAAAAAGAATCGCGGGGCACGCGAGGATAGCCTGTTGATACTTGGCTCAGAAGAGTCATTGAGCAGGAAGCCCCTACTTCAAAATCATATTGATTTACGTAGTGGGAGCATGTCACTCAAAATACACACCGAATCTGTTTGTCATATATGATATAATATATAAGAAACTATTGAACGAAAGAGGAATTACTATGAAAAAAATACTAAGTGTTTTGTTGAGCCTAACTTTGATAGTTAGCGCTTTTTATGTGGCTAAGCCAACAACAGTACAAGCGGACAGTGCATACTATATTAAGGTGGCTAACTCCAACACATACCTTTATGCGAACGGAGACAGTGTTGGGGCTGGGAATAAGGCCGATAATGACAATTACAAATGGTATGTAACTAATAAGGGCGACGGAACATACTGGATTCAAAACAAAGGAAATGGAGCCTATATGGCCATTGAACATAAGAAGGGATACGTGGAACTTCTTGGTACTATATATGATGTTTGGGATAGCTCCAAATGGGTACTAAATCTAAATGGCAATACAACAATTCAAAACAAGTGGGTGGGGAGTGATGCTAACATTAATGTTGCAGACAACAAGGCTGTTTATAATAGTGGAACAACTTCATTTGTTTTTGAAAATGCTGATTCTGGAAGCTCAGGCGAGACAGGCGGCGGAACACAGCCAAGCAATGGAAATATACCTGGCGCTGACTCTAATATAGCCAACATTGGTGCAGATATGCCATATACACGATACGATTCTACGATTGCATCTTTGGGTAATGGTGCATCGTTAGTTCGATCTGACGACATAGCCAAAAACAATATAGCATCTCAGGCGTCAGAAAGATCATATATCGAACTTCCTAATAACAATTCCTATGCTGAGTGGACATGCTCAACAGTAGGCAATGGAGTGACTATGCGTTTTACTATGCCCGATAGTAGTGACGGAAGAGGACTGAATGGCTCCTTGGATGTGTATGTTAATGGGAATAAGGTTCAGACTGTTAATTTGACATCATATTTTATGTGGCAATATTTCCCTAATTCTTTTAATGGTGAAATTAGCGATGCGCCTGTAGACAATGCTACAGCTTGCTTTGCCTTTGACGAGGTTCATTTTATGCTCAATCAGTCGCTGAAAAAAGGCGATAAAATAAGAATTCAGAGCACAAAGGCCAATAACCTAAAATACGGTGTAGACTTTTTGGAAATAGAAGAGGTAAGTGGTGCAATCAGCAAGCCGGCTAATGCATATTCTGTTACGGATTTTGGAGCTGTTGCCAACGATGGCGCAAGCGACCTTAATGCTTTTAATAGCTGTGTGGCTGCAGCATCAAGAGACGGCAAGGAAGTATATATTCCTGCCGGAGAGTTCAATATTGACCAGATTTGGCATCTCAGCGCCTCTAACATTAAAATAAGTGGTGCTGGAATGTGGTACACAACAATTAAGTTTACTAGCGACGCCAAGCAAATGGGCGGAATTAGCGGTGACAAAGCCAATAATGTAGAGTTTTGTAACATTTACTTGAATTCCAACTTGCGTTCCAGATACGGCGAAAATGCGATATACAAGTGTTTTATGGATGTTTGGACTAACTGTAACATTCATGATATTTGGGAAGAACATTTTGAGTGTGGTTTTTGGATGGCAGATTATAACTTTGGTGATGGCGCTGACTACAGTGATGGAATGACTATTGCTAATTGCCGTATTAGAAACAACTTTGCAGATGGCGTGAATTTCTGCCAGGGTACAAGTAATGCAACTGTTTACAATTGCAGCATTCGAAACAACGGTGACGACGGCCTTGCAATGTGGAACAATGACTACAACGTTAAAGATGAGTCTAACAATGTTTTTTGCTACAATACAATCGATTTGATTTGGCGTGCTGGAGCTATTGCAATTTACGGCGGTAATGGCCATAAGATTTACAACAATTACATATCAGATACCTTTATGGCATCGGGTATTCACTTGAATACAGTATTCCCGGGATTTAAGTTTAATAACAACAATAATATTGAGTTCTCCAATAATATTTTGGTTCGCTCTGGAACGAGCTCAGATTGCTGGAATGGCGTTATGGGTGCAGTGGATCTTAGCGAACAGGGGGCTGCAATTAGAAATATAACATTCAACAATACTTATATTTATAATGCTGCCAATGCGGCTGTAAGAACTGCAGGCACAAATGTTAATTACAACAACACTCAAGTTAACGGCGAATACAACCAGGGAAGTTCTGTTGCAATTCCTATGGGCAAAAACAAAGTTGCATCAGCTTACGTTGAAGAGACTACAACACAAGCACAGACAACAACAAAGCAGACAACAACACAAGCGACAACTAAGGAGATTACAACGCAAGCAACAACTAAGCAGGCTACAACAGCGGATCCGTCTGTTATCAATGTTTCTAATCAAGTAAATATTGATGGATACCAGATTAGCGCAACGGTTCAGGGACTTAGAGCGGTTTACACAGCAGCCAATAGCATTAATGGCAGTGCTGTAGTTGAGAGAGGTCTAGTGTATGGAATCGCTGGACGCGTAGATGATAGCCAGCTTTTTGCCGGAACAAGTAATGCATATGCGAGAACATACCGCGCGACTAACAATGGTAACCTGGGCAAAAATTATTCTCAGTCAATATCAAATGGTACAAGCTATGCTATGACAATGAAATTTATGGCATTTACTCAGACTGAGTTCAACAGTTTATGGAAGATTAGAGCGTATGCTAAGCTTGCAGATGGTAGAATGTACTATTCTAATGTTGAGACATATTCTATTGGAAATGTAGCATCTTCTCTTTATGATAATTGCTTGATGAACAATAATAATGCTCATACATATTTGTACGAAAATATTTTGAAAAAAATAAATGCTAATTATCCTAAAGTGGATTACAAGTGGGGCAACGGTTTAGTTAAATAGCATGATTATTACAACATAAAATTGTTTCAATACACAGTAAAAAAGATTGTCATATGGCAATCTTTTTTACTTGGTTTCATTTTTTAAAAAATAATTATTACTTAATATTTCAATCAAATATGATACTATAATTAAAAATGATACTAGGATGTGCGGTTATTAATGAAATAGGTATATTGAAGGAGGGTTTTATGACTAGTAACAAGTTTATTAAGAAAATCCTAAGTATTGTATTAGCTCTAGCTATGGTTGTTTCTATTAATGCTAATGGAAACGTTATTTTTGGAGCTGATGAAGATTTAGTAACAAGTTTTAGTTACGATTTTGCATACAATACACCGGGATATGCAGAAGGTACAATCAGACTATCTGCAACTGAAGATGGGGTTTACAAGATTTTTTGGGGTGATGAGAACGGCGATAAGCTAACCAAAAACAATCACGAGTATTCTTATGTGGCTAGATTGGTTGTTAAAGATGGCCAAGGTTCAATTAACATTGCAACAGGCCACACAGCTATTCCATATGGTGCTAAGAAGGTTTTGGTTTACCGCAAAAACAATCTAGAGTACACGTACAATCTTCCAACTGACAAGTTGTTTGAGGAAACTGACGGATATTCATTTGGTTCATTATCAGATCCACATTATGGCAGATATTCTACATTTGCTGAAGATGACTCCGTGCCAGCAGTTAATGCTGCAATGGACTTTTTGCATAGTGAAGGAATTAAATTTGTTGGTGTTTGTGGTGACTTGACAGCAGGTGGAGAGCAGACTTCTTTTGACAAATACAATGCAGCTGCTCACAAGTATGATGATATGACAGTACTTACATGTACAGGTAACCATGATACAAGAACTACAGTATCTACTTCAGACAAAAACAAACTAGATACTTCAGCAGAGAAATTTTATAATTCAATATTCAAAAATTATTACACAGTAAATGAGCAGGGCGAAGTTGATAACAAGCTTAATGTTCCTATTCTTGCCAATGATGCTTTGACTAATCCGGTTGAGGTTCAGTACAGAGCACAGGCTGGCGGAGAGACTTTAACTAAGAATCTTCCAGGTTTGGATTTCGTTACAGAGGCAGGTGGAAATATCTACATTTTCCTCAACGAAATTGCCAAGACAGGCGAGACATATGATACAGACAAACTTATTACAACAGGTCAGATGGACTGGCTAAAGGAACAGCTAGAAACATATAGTGATAAAAATGTATTTATTTATTTCCACTCATTCTTGTGTGTTAATACAGACAATAATGACGCTGTAGATTACAACAATTGTGTTGGTGATCTAAAGAACAAAGGCGGATATTCATATGATTTGGACTTTAAGGATGTAGTTAAAACTACAGATGGTCTTAATATGCAAGCTCTTTTGAGCAAGTACAACAATGTTACAATGTTTACAGGTCATTCTCATTGGCAGTATGCAGCTCAAGAGCACAACTCAATTCTTAATATTGGTCAGCTTAAGAAAGGCGATGGAGCAACATTAGCTCATGTTGCTAGTGTGGGTGCACCAAGATATATCGGCGAAAATGATCCTAATAGAACAGAACTAAACGGTTATTCATCTGAAGGTACAATTGTCACAACATACGAAGATTGTACTGTATATACATCAGTTGAATTCTTAAAGCAGGAATATGAATCATATGCTACATATATTGTTCCTTCAGCTAATAGTGATAAGTATAAGCCAGTTAAAAACGCTGGATATCAAAAATCAACTACAGCAATTACAGGAACAGAATATCTTGAGCTTGAAGATTTGACAGATTTGCAGGTTGCAGAATCATCTTATAACCTTACATTAGGTGCAGCATATCAGTACACATCAAAAGGTACTGAAAACAAAGATGGCGCAATGACTGACGGTAAGATTAGTGGAGATTCTTATGCTTCTAAAGCAGGAAAGAGTACAACTCAATCTGTTTATATTACATTAGATGGTGAACAGGATGTTTCTAACATCAATAAGTTCCTTATCCATTTTTCCTCAGGTGTTTCTAATGCTGATACTCTAAGTATTGAGCTTTCACAAGATGGAACAAACTATGAAAGCGCTGGTTATTATACTAACCATAAGTACACAGATACATCACTTACACCTGATTTTGATAATCTAACTATTACTAAGTTTAAATATGTTAAGCTTAACCTAATCTCAGGTGGTAAGACATATGGATATCATATTAAAGAATTTGCTGTAATCGGTAATGAGCGCAATCTTATTCCTAATACAGCTAATAGTGCAAGTTCACTTGTAGATGGAATTGTTGATGAGGAGGATTTGTTAGCTACAGATTCTAACCTTGTTTTTGGCGCTGATTATACACAAAGTTCTATAGGCGGAGAAGACAAAGCAGGCGCTTTGACAGATGGTAGCATGACTGGTTTTATGAACACAGAGCGCAAATCATCAGCCAAAGACCAGACTGTTGTAATTGACCTAGGAATTGGCAAGTCATTAGATGTAAGCAATATTGATTTCTTCTTGCTATATTGCCAGAATGAAGCTACATTTGTAACAGCATTTGATGTTGCTATTTCATTGGATGGTACTACATATGAGAGTGTTGGTAGTTACACTAATGTCGCTTTTGATGATAATCACTTCGATGCGGATTTGTCAGGCGTAACATTAGAGAAGTTTAGATATGTTAAGGTTCATTTCTCTGATGGACATGCTAATTACGGCTATCAGGTTAAAGAGTTTGGTGTTATTGGTTTTGAACCTGTTGTAACAGAAAAACCAGCAGATCAGACAGCTAACATCAAATCAGCAACATCTAACTATGCTCTTAATAAGACAGTTTATGTGTCATCAACAGCAACACAGGAAGGAAAAGACCCAACTGTTCTGACTGACGGCAAAACAGATAAGTATTGGTCATCACTTTGGGACAAATCAAGAACATTCGAAGATGTTGTGATTGATTTGGGACAAGAGGTTGACGCAGATACAATTGGATCATTCATTGTTAACTTTAAGTCTAATAACACATTCTGTAAGAACGTTGAGTTTTATGTTTCTGATTCGTATGACGAAGAAAATCCGGATGAAGGATTTGAACTTGTTGGAAAATTAAAGGCTGCAACATGGGATGTTCTTATGAAATCAACTGATGACAGCGGAAATACAGTATGTAATATTCCTCAGTACACTGGCATCGGAAATGTTAGATATGTCAAGATTCATATGAATGGACATGGTGATTACGGCTTCCAGGTTCGTGAGGTTGCTGTTATCAAGTGTGCAAAAAAACAGCCTGAATCAGATGTAACAACTGAAGGCGGAGAAACAGAAGAGAGTACAACTGCAGAGACAACAACAAAGCAGGAGACAACTACTCAGGAAGTTACAACAACAAAAGAAGAGACAACTACTGCTGAGGTTACAACAACTAAGGCAGAAACAACTACTGCAGAGCCTACAACAACTGCAGAGACAACAACAAAGCAGGAGACAACTACTCAAGAAGTTACAACAACTAAGGAAGTAACAACTGTTCAGCCAACTACAACAACAGCTGAAGTAACAACAACAAAGAAGGAGACAACAACTGCAGAAGAAACAACAACTAAGAAGGAAACTACTACAGTTATTATTCTTCCAGATAAGCCTGAAGGCGTTGTAGTTGATAAGAAGGGTGTTATTACATGGGCTGAATGTGCCAACGCGGTTGGATACAATGTTTATGTCAATGATAAGTTAGTTGGAACAACTAGCACACCAAGTTTTGAAGCTGATTACTATCTCAAGGAGGCTGGAAATTACAGTATCAAGGTAACAGCTGTCGCTATGGATGGTAGAGAAGGAACTGCAGCAATTATCTCTTACCAGGTTGAAGAGAAAACAACTGTTGCTCCAACAACAACTGAAGAGCAAAGAAGAGCTGTGCCTACTACAACAGCTAAGACATACAATATTGTCAAAGGTAAAATAACAAAGGCTAAGAGCACTAAGAAGAAAACTGTTAAGCTAACATGGGAAAAACAGATTGATGCTAGCGGATACCAAATCAAGTATTCTATGAAGAAGAGCATGAAGAAGGCTAAGAAAGTTTTAGTTAAGACTAATAAGACTACAACTACAATCAAGAAGCTAAAACGCAAAAAGACTTATTTCTTCAAGATTAGAGGATACTATATGGTTGACGGCATTAAGAAATGGGGAACTTGGAGTAAAGCTAAGAAGGCCAAAGTTAAATAAATAATAAGTACAAACGTTCTTGACGCGAGATTGATATTGTGATAATATTTTTCTTGCGTCAAAGACGTATGCGGAAGTGTCGGAATTGGCAGACGAGCAAGACTAAGGATCTTGTGGCTTTCGAGCCGTGTGGGTTCAAGTCCCATCTTCCGCACTAGTAATACAAAAAAGACAGATACCTGGTATCTGTCTTTTTTTGTATTCCGAGCCCAGAAGCGTCCCTTGAACCCATGGGTTCAAGGTCTCGCCTCCGGCTCGGTCGTTGCTTCTTTGCTTCGCAAAGAGGTGCCCACTGGGCACCCGCAACCCATCTTCCGCTTCGTCGGTCGGTTCGACGGGGAAAAGGTCCACTGGACCTTTTCCAAATTCCGTCTCACCCCATCTTCCGGGATTGCATTCTTGGCTTGTGAGTGAAGGGGAGGTGCATCTTCCTTGGTGG
>CACYHD010000059.1 GCA_902774125.1 uncultured Lachnospiraceae bacterium | reverse complement strand
CTTGACTTCTACGGATGCATTTCTTATTTTGTTTTTTTCATACGTAATCGCGTCTTGACTTCTACGTATGCATTTCTTATTTTGTTTTTTTCATACGTAATCGCGTCTTAACTTCTACGTATGCATTTCTATTTTTGCGATTTTCATACGTAATCGCGTCGCGCCTTGACTTCTACGTACGCATTTCTAATTTCAATTTTTTACATTCCACAAGTACTTTTCTAAATCAACTTTTCCATTAACTAGCTTGATTCCGTCTTCTTCGAGGAGTCGTTCCTGCACGCCCTCGCCAAATGCAAAGTTTTTAGGCAGCTCTCCCTTGGCGTTCACCACGCGAAAGCATGGAATATTGTCAGGGTCCGGATTCTTGTGAAGGGCATTTCCAACTGCGCGTGACATTTTTTCATTGCCCGCTAGCTTTGCAATCAAGCCATAAGTTGCCACCTTGCCTTTGGGAATCTTTTTCACCGCCTCGTATATTCTTTTTGTCGGCGAATCTGTAATTAAATCATAGCTTTCTGCTATCATTCGCTTGATATCTTTTTCGGGGATTGTTCCATCCAAAATTATAGTGTTCCAATGCTCCTTGTTTTGATGATAGCCGGGAATTACTGCACTATATGCCTCTCGCCAAAACTCGCGCCACTCTGGATTCACCTTGACGTTTAGATTGATCAAACCATCTCTTTCATACGTCCACAAAAACGCTTTTTTGCTTTCCTTGACTCTAACCAACTGCCAGTTAGTATCGCTGAAGGGAGTATCGAGATAGGTGTCTGGAAAAGATAATCCGTAATCAAGTGCCTGTTGTCTAGTTTTCATAGCTACTACTCCATATCTTTTTGTCCACAAGTTGCAGGGGGCAAAAAAATTCTATATTACATCTAATGAAACCGGGAACTCAAAGTAAGTGTCCGGGAATGGTTCGTCTTTTAAAGTGAAGTGCCACCACTCACAGTCGATTGGCTCGAAACCGTTTTGGACCATCATATCCTGAAGCATCATTCGGTTCTCATATTGTTCCTTGGTCACACCCTTGTAGTCTGGATGAGAAAGCTCGCCAAAGTAATCAAACGCACTTCCCATATCGACTTCCTTTCCGGTCATCATGTCGACAAGTGTCAAATCAACTGTGCTTCCTCTGCTGTGTCCCGACTGCGCTGCTATGTAACCTTCTTTGAACAAATCCTGCTTTTCAACTTCAGGATAAAAGAAAGGTTTCATCTTCTGATCGAGGTCGTCTATGCCCCAAAGGACAAAGTGCTTAACAGCTGTGGCAGGGCGATATGCGTCAAAAATTTTTAATCTAAATCCTCTGGCGTTGGCCTGGTTGCTGACCGCCTTGAGTGCTCTAGCTGCTTCCTTTGTCAAAATAGCGCACGGCACTTCGTATCCATCTATTCTTTCTCCAACAAAATTGAATGTCGAAAAATATCGTATTTCTTGAATTATTCCTGGAACGTAATCAGAAAGCAGCACAAACTGGGAAGAGTCCATTACTGCTTCTTGCTTGTAATCAATTGCCATTGTTGGTCCTCCGATGTTAAAACAATTTCTATATGAATTTTATCATAATTGAGGAAATGTTGCACGAGTTGGGAAGCGAGTCAAAAAACCAAGTCCACTAAATTCGGATATTAAATTTGCCCCTAAAGTTTGACCCTAAACAACCTTGCCAAACCCTAAACAAGTTTGATTATCCCTAAATTCTAAACAAAAGACCTGTATTAGCAATGCCAATACAGGTCTTTTCAAAGTTATGGTCTTAACAGTATAATTTAATAAATGTGTTCTCTCATTATCATTGACTAATCAATTTATAATCTTTTCTTAGCATATTCTTATATAATTTCAATTCATCTTTAAAAAATTCATATTCATCCACATGATATTCTCCATCGGCTGCTTTTTTATAATGCACATAAGCCATTGTTCCATCTCTAAAACGATGAACACTTGAATTTCCTATAAATTCTTTTACTCTTAACTTAAAATCAATTTTCCATAGTTTTTTTATGCTCACACCCTTTTTTATGGTTTTTACAAATCTTTTTTTTGATGGAATATTGACAATATAATGTCTATCGGCCATCCTACCAGCTGAATATGTGGTTACAATATAACCTTTCTTATATTGGCAAACCGAATAAATGTATCCATTTGAATTTCTTAACACTTCCGCTTCACTAGGTCTTTCGTCATTGCTACTCCATAAAAACAAGACTGTCCACGGCAAATCTGCAATTTTTTCTGTTTGATTATAATCAATTTTTTTTGGAGGACTATTGTTGTCAATTACAACCCCGTAGTATTTTTTTAGATGTTCATTTTCATATAAGTATAGTTCCTCATTGCCCTTCTCTGTGAAAAAACATTTCAAAAGTACTACTATTATTATTATAACTATTGCAATAAATATTATACCAAAAAATCTTCTCATATCGTCACCTATAATATACTATAAATTTTATTTTGCCTTTAGTGTTTTCTCATTTTTAGTAGAGCAACCCGTTAAAAAAATTGCACTCCACTTGTAATAATTAATATTAACGACAAAAAAAGCGATGTTAATCGCTTTGCTAGTAATATATTCATAAGTCCCTCCTTTAATATTCAATTATACCGAACAATATGTTACACCTACAAAGTAACATGACTATATTATTATTGCAAATGAAATGATTAAAAAATTACTTTAAATAAAATTAAGAAACTTTTCAAATAATCATAATATCCGTTAGTCGTGGAACTGAGAGGGAAGCGAGTCAAGATTGCTTTGCAATCTTGACGTTCGCGCTTCGCGCGTACGTCAAGCGTCGTGGGACTGAGAGGGAAGCACGAGTCAAGATTGCTTTGCAATCTTGACGTTCGCGCTTCGCGCGAAATGCACACATAAATAAAAGAAACTCCAAACAAGCGAGCTTGATGGAGTTTCTTTTATTTATGTGTGCGCTTCCCTCTCAGGAACACGACTATTCGACAGTGTAAGGCATTAATGCGATGTTTCTTGCACGCTTAATTGCTGTTGTAAGACTTCTCTGGTGACGAGCGCATGTACCTGTCACTCTACGTGGAAGGATCTTGCCTCTTTCTGAAACGTATTTCTTAAGAGTTGCTACATCCTTGTAATCGATTGTCTTAGCTTCATTTGCGCAAAATGCACATACTTTTCTTCTTCTACGACCGCCTCTTCTTCTTGGAGAGTCTGGTCTATCACTTCTATTATATGCCATAACTTGACCTCCTATAATCTAACTTTTAATAATTGAATGGAAGATTGCTATCGTCCACACTGTCAGGAATGTTCATGAATCCATCACCTGCATCTGCTGTTGGTTCAGCCTGTGCTGGTGCAGAAGCTTTTGCAACTGGAGCGTTCTGCTCTGATACAGCTTTGCTCTCAGCAAATTCCTGATTTTCTACGATAACATCTGTTGTGTAAACAGTCTTGCCATCCTTGTCCTGATAACTTCCTGTCTGAATTCTTCCTTCAACAATGATTTTGATTCCCTGGTGGAAATACTTTTCAGCGAATTCACCAGCTCTGCCGAATGCAACACATCTGATAAAGTCAGCTGTCTGCTCTTCGTCTCTTCTGAATCTTCTATCAACTGCCAAAGTATATCTTGCGATTGCAAGTTGGTTGTCTCCTGATGTTGAATATCTAACTTCAGGATCCCTAGTCAAACGACCCATTAACATTACTTTGTTCATATTATTACCTCTCTTACTATTAAATTATGCCTCAACTGAGATACACATAAATCTAATAACACCGTCCATAATACGAAGTCTGTTCTCTAGATCGCGAGTCATATCAGCGTTATCGCTATCGATTGTTACGAAGTAGTAGTAAGCTTCATCCATCTTCTGGATTTCGTAAGCTAACTTCTTAAGACCAGCTTCGTCAACACCTGCAACAGTACCTCCGAATCTTTCAATAAGAGACTTAACCTTATCAAAAGTAGCTGTTCTTGCTTCCTCGTCAAGCTTTGCACTAATAACAACTGTTAGTTCATATTTGCTCATGCTTTTACCTCCTTTTGGTCTTTGGCCCCAGATTACTCCGGAGCAAGGAACCACATTTTGTGGCCATATTAATACATTACGAGTCTCAATTGTAGCACAAAAAAAGTTCATACGCAAGAGATTTTTAGCTATGTCACTGCTAACGTGACATTGTTTTTCTCCATGCTATGAACCTTTTTTTCAGCATCTATTTTTTTCATCTAAAAAATAATTTAGCATCTAAAAATTTTTTAGCATCTATATTTTTCATCTAAAAATTCATTTAGTATTTAAAACATTTCTTTATTATTTTGAGCGTACCTAATACAACAAGCACATCGTCCTCTTCAAATACAGTATCAGGCCCAATTCTCATGTTCATTTCGCCGCCAGACTTGATAGCCAAAATGTTGATATTATATTTTTTGCGGATATGAATCTCGTCTACACGTTTTCCGACCCATTCCTTTGGCACGTCCACCTCGAAGATTGAGTACTCATCATCAAGTTCCATAAAGTTACTTATCTCTTCTGAAATGTAGCGAATGGCTGTCCACTTAGCCACCTGTTTTTCTGGGAAAATAACTCTGTCTGCTCCGTTTTTGAGCAAGAACTTCTCGTGTGTGTCGCTTTCTGCCCTAGACACAACCAACTTAGCGCCCAACTCCTTGAGCTGGTATGTAGTCTCTAGTGAGTTTTGGAAATTGGTATGCATTGTCACGAAGCACACATCGAAGTTATCAACACCAAGCGACTCCAAAAAATCCGGATCGATAGTGTTACCAATCTGTGCATTTGTTACATAAGGCATAACCTTGTTAACTCTGTCTTCGTTTTTGTCCACGACCATTACCTCGTGTCCTAGCTCGTTGAGCTCTTTCGCCAATTTAGTACCTAAACGTCCTAACCCTAAAAGTAATATTGTTTTCATCACTTCTCCTTATCCTACAATTACGTTTTCCTTAGGCATTTTGGAATAGTTGCCTGACTTTGTAATAGCGGCAAAAATTATAGTAAATCCTCCCACTCTACCCAAAAACATCAAAATCATTAATATCACGCGTGATATCGTTCCAATCTGCGTCGTTATTCCCAGACTTAGTCCAACTGTTCCGATAGCCGATGCCACCTCGAACATGCACTTGCCGATTGCTATTCCTTCGATGGAACTTATTAGCGCGCTGCAAATTGTGAACATTACCACATAAAAGAACAATAGCGCTGATGCCGTTCTGATTGCTTCTACTTCTATTCTTCTTTTGAAAACTTCTGTCTCGCTGCTTCTCTTCAAAACACAAAAAGCGTTGACCAACAGAATTGCTATTGTTGTTGTTTTCATACCACCAGCTGTTGAACCCGGCGATCCACCAACTAGCATTAGCATTATCGTTACAACTTTATTGCCCTGGCTGAGCTTTCCCAAATCCATTGTGTTAAAGCCGGCCGTTCTCGGAGTGATTGACTGAAACATTGATGCAAGAATTCTTTTACCCAGCGGCAAATCGCCGTACTGACTCAAGAACAAAATCACTGCAGGGATAATAATTAACGCTGCTGTTGTCGACAAAACAATTTTGGTCTGAAGACTGTATCTTTTTATCCTGAACTTGTTTTCTTTCAAGTCGTGTATAACCAAGAAACCGATACCACCTACCACAATAAGTGTCATTATCACTATATTGATTACTGGGTTGGCCGCAAAGTCCGTGAGCGATACAAACTCTCCCTTAGAACTTCCCATTATGTCAAAGCCTGCGTTACAAAAAGCCGAAATAGAATGAAAGATTGCCATCCATACGCCTTTGGCTCCGAACTTGCTACAAAACGTTGGCATCATTGCAATGGCACCTGCCAACTCTACAATAATTGTCAACTTCAATATAAACTTAGTTATCCTTACTATTCCTCCAACCTTTGGAGCTGATATAGCGCTTTGCATTATGCTTCTGCTCTTAAGATGGATTCGTTTTCCCATGAGAATCGCGAACGCTGATGCCACACTCACTACGCCTAGTCCGCCTATCTGTATCAACACGAGTATTATCGCCTGGCCAAAAACAGACCAATGCATCGCCGTATCCTTGACTACTAAGCCTGTAACACATACAGCTGAGACAGCCGTAAAAGATGTGTCTCTAAAAGGTGTAACTTCACCAGACCTAGACGCAATAGGCAACATTAATAGTAGTGATCCTATCAAAACCACTACTATGAATCCCAATAATATAATTTGAAAAGAATTTATCTTTTTATAAAACTTATTCATTATATAATAATCCCTTCCCCTTAAGAAGTATTATATAACTTTTGCCGTCAAAAAAATACGTTTTTTTCATCTAATTCACAACTCGTCCAACGCCAACGACATGATCCAAGTTATTATATGTGACCGGCTGTCCGCCTTTTTCTACTACTCTTCCGTTTCCTGCATACATTGACACGTGATAGATGTCCAATGTTCGTCCAGGTGTACTGTACTTAACAGCGCTGTCGTAATCTCCGTAGAACAACAAATCTCCCGGCTTAAGGTCGTCAACCTTAGTGAAACCTAGGTAGATTATCTGATTGCGCTTATACAAATAGTCAAACAAATCTCCGGCAGGCAAAGCAGTACTGTTGCTTCCTCCCAGTTTCAAATGATAACTGCCGTAAGCCTTGTACCCCTTCCACACTAGAGCAGAACAATCGTAATATCCGCTTTGAAGTCTCTTGGCCTGGCTGTACTTCCAATTGTTTACTATATAATCTGCTTTTTTGATTATTGTTTTCATTCCCTTGGCAGCAACATCCACTCTGTATCTGAATGTCATTGTGCTTACTTTAACATCAATATAGACAACGCCTGATTTAATTCCCTTAATGACGCCGTTGCTGTCAACTGTGGCAATGTTGTGGTTTTCGCTACTATACTTAACTGATAGATTGCCGATTCCACCGACCTTGATTTGTGTTGTATAATTTTTGGCCAAAACAGCGTTTATTCCATTTAGCTTAATGGCCTTGATATAATATTTGATTTTGAATTTTTTACCGTCCACTCTTGCAGTTATTGTGCCGCTTCCCTTTTTGTTTCCTAGAACCTTGCACTTTTTGCCTACAAGTGTTGCGCGAGCCTTGTTTGATGAATTAGTGTAAGTCACTCTACTTCTGTTTTTAAGGCCGCTAAAAGTAACATAGCGCTGTCTGTTGCTTCCTGCGCCTGCGGCAAAAAGATATAGTTTTTTCTTATTAACCTTTGGAGCAGACACGTGTACTGTTGCGCTGTATGCAACCTTCTTGTTGTTTTTGTACGTGACAGTTGCTATAACCTTAGTCTTGCCCTTAGCAAGTGTCTGAGCATATGCACGCGTGCCGTTGCTGTTTGGAACCGGCTTGCTCACCTTTGTCGGATCGCTTACTGTCCACACAACTTTTTTAGTGCTTGACGCATTGAGGTTGGCAACGCCAAATCTGATTTTTTGTCCCTTAGCCCAAACGATAGTTCCATACTGAGGATTGCCCTTGTTGGAGTATCTTCTTACAGTGCGCTTGGACTTGTTATATAATGACGAGCTCTCAGGCTTGAGCAATGATGAAGCCTGAAGAACGTTTACTGTACAATATCTAAAACACGTTCCGCAACTGACAAGAATCTGAGTTGTTCCAGGGTTAACACCCTTGATCAATCCTGTTGTTTTGCCAACTGTTGCGATAGCAGTGTTCATTGAAGAAAATGTGTAGTTGTATGGTGCTGTGGCCTTAAGCTGGTAAGTTGAGCCCTCATAAATGTTAAGCGTTTCGTTGCTTAGAGTCATTGTGCGCTTAGCGTCAGGCACAACTACTCTACACTTAAAGCTCTTGCTTCCGC
>CACYHD010000058.1 GCA_902774125.1 uncultured Lachnospiraceae bacterium | reverse complement strand
CTTCCGTTTGCATATAATGCAGAATATGATCTCTGCGAGGGTATATCCTTCAGATTTACCGATGTAGGACATTTGCTCGGTTCATCAAGTATTGAAATCTGGATTACCGAAATGGGTGTTACCAAGAAAATCGTTTTCTCGGGTGACCTCGGAAATATAAACGATCCCATCCTAAAAGATCCGACATACACCGATGAAGCCGATTATGTTGTGATGGAATCCACCTACGGTGACAGGTATCACTCCAATGATCAGCCCGATTATGTTAAGGAACTTGCCAATATAATTCAGACCACGTTTGACCGCGGAGGCAATGTCGTAATTCCTTCGTTTGCTGTCGGCAGAACGCAGGAAATGCTTTATTTCTTAAGACAGATTAAAGCAGCCAAAATGATAACTACAATAATAGGTACAATTAGTTTGCCCAACTTGCTTTGCTTTTCTTCCAAATTTTCATTTAAAAGATTGTTCTTCTCTTCCATCTCTATCTCCTAATTACCAAATTATATTTCTGTTGTATAGTTAGGTGCTTCCTTAGTGATATGGATGTCATGAGGATGACTTTCCTTAAGTGAGGCTGCAGAAATCTTAACAAACTGTCCAGTCTGCTTCAATGTCTCAATGTCCTTAGCTCCACAGTAACCCATACCTGAACGAAGACCTCCCATTAACTGGAATATAGTATCTTCTACTGTACCCTTGTATGCAACTCTTCCTTCTACACCTTCTGGTACTAACTTCTTAGCATCTGTCTGGAAGTATCTGTCCTTACTGCCGTTTTCCATAGCAGCGATTGAACCCATACCTCTATATACTTTATACTTTCTTCCCTGGAAGATTTCGAACTCGCCTGGTGCTTCATCACAACCTGCAAGCATTGAGCCCATCATACATACGCTACCACCTGCAGCGATTGCCTTAACGATATCACCAGAGAACTTAATACCACCATCAGCGATAATTGGAACACCATACTCTTTAGCTACTTCATAGCAGTCCATGATTGCACTAACCTGTGGTACACCAATACCAGCAACTACACGAGTTGTACAGATTGAACCAGGTCCGATACCAACCTTAACAGCATCTGCTCCAGCTTCAATAAGATCCTTAGTAGCAGCTCCTGTAGCAACGTTACCAGCGATAACCTGAAGATCAGGGAACTTAGCTTTGATTTCCTTAAGAGTGTTAAAAATATTAGCTGAATGTCCGTGAGCTGAATCGATAACAATAACGTCAACTTTAACATTTACTAATGCTTCTACTCTCTCAAGAACGTTTGAAGTGATACCTACAGCAGCACCGCAAAGCAATCTACCCTGCTCATCCTTAGCTGAAAGAGGATACTTAATCTGTTTTTCAATATCTTTAATAGTAATCAAACCTTTTAGATTACCTTCATCATCAACGATAGGAAGTTTTTCCTTTCTTGACTTAGCCAAAATCTTTTTGGCCTCCTCTAGTGTTACGCCTTCCTTCGCTGTAATAAGACCTTCGCTAGTCATTGATTCTTTGATAAGTTTTGAACCATCTGTCTCGAACTTAAGGTCTCTGTTAGTAATAATACCAACAAGTTTCTTACCAACAACGATAGGTACACCTGAAATTCTGAACTTAGCCATAAGGTCATTAGCATCAGCTAGTGTATGCTCTGGAGACAAAGAAAATGGATCTGTAATAACACCATTTTCTGAACGTTTAACCATGTCAACCTCGTTAGCCTGCTGTTCAATGGTCATATTCTTATGGATGATACCAATACCACCCTGTCTTGCCATCGCAATGGCCATTCTATGCTCAGTTACAGTATCCATACCTGCACTCATCATAGGAACGTTTAGTCTAATCTTCTTAGTTAGGTTAGTTCCCAAATCAACCATGTTTGGTGTTACTTCTGAATACTGTGGTACTAATAGTACGTCATCAAATGTAATTCCTTCACCGATAATTTTACCCATTTTTCTTTCCTCCTTTTGTTTAATAATACAATTTTCTAATATAAGTTAATATTTTTTGTTTTATTAAATAAAACTATGCTCTAGTACTTTACTTTACTAGAGCATAGTATTTTATTGTTTAAATACGTTAGGACGAACCTTGTACATAGCATCTTTGAGAGAATCGTTAGGCTCGATAATAACCATTAATTGTCCTTTAATTCCATCTACACCGTTAAGAATAAGAGCATACTTACCAAACTCCCCCATATTTCCGGCGTAGTTAGCTTTTACAACGTTGTTAGACTTAGCTTCAACTTCTGGATAGTCAATTGGCGCAATAAGTTCAGCCTTTTTGAGGTCATATTCCTCACCGGCTTTTCTTTTACGCTTTCCTAGAATCTTGTCGATTGATAACTCTCCGTTAACAAGAGAATACTCATACTCTACATTTGTGTAAACAAATGTTAGATAAACAACGTATCCTAGCAAAATAGCAATTGTAAAGCCTAGCATAAGAAGTCTAGGAATTAACAAAATGCCAACAAGCAAAGCGAAGATTGATAGCGCTCTCAAAACAATTCCACCAAGTGAAATTCTTCTTCGAATAATCTGTTCTACAAAAATATCGCCCATTACTTTAATTGCCTTTCTACTTTATTCAACAGAAGTAAGGTAATAATATACTGGCTGTCCTCCTGGATAAACCTCTACCTCTACGTCAGAGAATTTTTCACTTATAACATCTCCAAGCTTATTAGCATCTCCTTCTGTTATATCTTCACCATAATAAATACTTATTATGCCTGAATCTTCATCAACCATTGTTTCAAGCATTTCCACAACAGTTTTTGTCACATCTTCACCTACCGCGACAATTCCTTCATCGCCAATACCCATGATATTGCCTTTTTTGATGTCCTTGCCGTCGATAACTGTATCTCTTACAGAATATGTAACCTCACCAGATTTAACTTCGCTCATTGCCTCAATCATTGATTCCTTGTTATCTTCAGGTGAATTACCCGGAATATAACCAAGCATAGCTGAGATACCTTGAGGAATAGTCTTAGATGGAATAACAACAATTTTTTTGTCTTCCACTAGCATCTCTGTCTGCTGAGCTGCAAGAATAATATTACTATTATTAGGAAGAATATAGATTGTGTCAGCATTGATCTGATCAATACCTTTAATAATATCTTCCGTACTTGGATTCATAGTCTGTCCACCGGAAATAATATAATCTACATCCATGCTCTTGAAGATTTCTGAAATACCATCACCAACTGCAACTGCCATAAATCCGGCTTCCTTGCGAGGTGCTGCTTCTCTCTTTCTTGCCTCTTCAAGTTCCTTAGCTTTCTTTTCTGCGTTTTTGATAAGTCTCTCGTGATGTTCCTCGCGCATATTATCAACTTTCATTCTAGAAAGTGAACCGTAAGTCAAAGCTCTTGTGAAAGCTTCACCTGGCTGATTAGTATGAACGTGAACCTTTACGATGTCATCATCTGCAACCAAAACAATTGAATCGCCAATAGACTGTAAAAATGCTCTAAAGTCATCTTCTGTCTCTTCGCTCATTGCTCTTTTCAAATTAATAATAAACTCTGTACAATAACCAAATTTGATATCTGCTTCTTCTACCTGCATATCATCTGCAGAAACAGCGATCTTAGGCTTAGCACCTTCAAGTTTAATATCTACCTCTTTGCCAAGAAGAGCATCATACATACCCTTCATAACAGTCATCAAGCCCTGTCCGCCTGAGTCAACTACTCCAGCCTGTTTAAGAACAGGAAGCATATCTGGTGTCTTATCTAAAACTTCGTCACCATACTTGATAACTTCGTCTATAACAACTGCCAAGTCTTCACTATTTGAAGCCATTTCGACAGCTTTTTCCTGCATACCTTTAGCCACAGTAAGGATTGTTCCTTCCTTAGGCTTCATAACAGCCTTGTAAGCTGTCTCTACCGCCTTAACGCAAGCCTGAGCAAAAACATCAGAAGTAATCTCCTGCTCTACTTTAATAACTCGTGTAAAGCCTCTGAACAACTGAGACAAAATAACACCTGAGTTACCTCTTGCGCCTCTAAGTGATCCGCTAGAGATAGCCTTGGCAACTTGTTCCATGTTAGGATTATCCAAACCTGCAACTTCGTTAGCCGCTGACATAATTGTCATTGTCATGTTTGTTCCTGTATCACCATCAGGAACAGGGAAAACATTTAGTTCATTAATATATTCTTTGTTAGCTTCGAGACTCTTAGCACCCGCTATAAACATTTTTTGAGCCATCAAAGCGTCAATAGACATAATTTCCACGATTAATCCTCCTAATCAAAAGCTAGTCGATTACACGAACGCCTTCAACTATAACGTTAACATTTTTTACTTTCATATTAGTATATTCTTCAACTTTATACTTAACGCTCTCTATGATGTTATCAGCAATAGTTACAAAACTAACACCGTAAGCAGCTATAATATGAAAATCGATAGAGATTTCATTGTTCTCGTCGATTTCTACATTAATACCTTTTGTTGAGCTACTTCTCTTAAGTAGTTTAACAATACCGTCTTTGACACTTACCATAGCCATACCAACAATACCAAAGCACTCATATGCAGTCTCACTAGCATACTGAGCGATAACGTTAGGACTAACAAGTATCTGACCTAAATTAGTATTCATCTTTGCTTTCATAATCAAATCCTCCAAAAATAGATTACATAAATTATACTATTATTCCAAACAAAATAAAAGCAAAAAATGTATTGCATTTTATGCAAAAAGACTGTTCATTCGAACAGTCTTTTTATCTAATGCAATAATGCTACTATGCTCTTTCTACCGCACCAGATCTTAGACATGCTGCACAAACATACATTTTCTTTGCACCGCCATCAGTCTTAACTCTGACACGCTTAATATTAGATTTCCACATCTTACTAGAACGTCTGTGAGAATGGCTCACAGCTTTTCCAAAATGAGCACCCTTACCGCAAATTGAACATTTAGCCATAATAGCACCTCCTTTTTTACTAGGCCTACATATATTGTGGCCTGACACTTTGCTTATTCTATCAAATAGCCAATTAAATTGCAAGGACTTTTTTATTTAAAAACTTCCTTGGCAATATCGACTCCCATCTTAGCATCTTTGGAGTAGTAATCTGCTCCTATTGTCATAGCGTATTCTTCTGTAAGAACAGCTCCTCCAACCATTGTTTTGCAATCAACATTATTGTCGTGCAACAGCTTGATAGTTTCTTCCATCGCCGGAAGTGTTGTTGTCATCAACGCTGACAAACCAACAAGTTTAACATTGTTCTTAACTACAGTATCAAGCACCTCCTCTGGTGGAACGTCTCTTCCGAGGTCGATAATGTCATAACCGTAGTTTTCTAAAATAACTTTGACAATGTTTTTGCCGATATCGTGTATATCACCCTTAACCGTTGCCAAAACAATGAGTCCCTTCGATTCTGTCTGGGTTCCCTCGTTAATCAACTTAGTCTTTATTACATCAAAGCAATCCTTGGCCACATCAGCCGCCATAATAAGCTGAGGCAAAAACACTGTTCCCTCCTCGAACTTCTCTCCTATTACATCTAATGAAGGAATAAGATAATCATTAATCACTTCAATTGAAGTTGTTGTTTCTAGCAACTCCTTAGTAACTGTAACCGCCTTGTCGCTCAAGCCTTGCTTCATCGCCTTGAGAAGAAGTTCCTTAGGATTAATTTCCTTAGTGTCTTCTATTACTTCTTCCTCTTCCATATCCTCCTTGGAGTATTCCATGAAGTCAAAAGTCCTAACATCCATATATTCTAAGCTTGCATAATTTTTGACTGTGTCTGCCATTGCTCTAACATTAGGGTTAATAATAGGAAGATCTAGCCCCTCTAATATAGCCATTTGCAAAAACGCCTGGTTAATTTTAGGTCTATTAGGCATACCGAACGATACGTTAGATACACCGAGAACAGTTTTGACACCTAATTCTTCTTTAACCTTCTTGAGTGCGAGCAATGTGTTTTTGGCTGCGTCCTCATCAGTGGCAACTGTCATTGTAAGGCAGTCGATAATAATGTCACTCTTGTCAATGCCGTAAGACAAAGCCTTGTCCACAATTCGCTTGGCAATATTGAATCTATCCTCGACAGTTTCCGGAATACCGTTAGAGTCCAGAGTAAGTCCAATTACTGCAGCCTTGTACTTGGCAACTAATGGGAGGATATTATCCATTACCTCCTCTTCGCCGTTAACAGAATTGACAATAGGCTTACCGTTGTATACACGTAGCGCTGCCTCTATTGCTTTAGGGTCAGATGAGTCAATTTGCAACGGAACGTCAGTAATCGCTTGAAGAGCCTTGATTGTTTTGACCATCATTTCTGGCTCGTCGATTTCTGGCACACCAACGTTAACATCTAATATATCTGCGCCGGCATCAATCTGTTCTATAGCCTGGCCTAGAATGTAATCCATATCCTGCTCAATCAACGCCTGCTTGAATCGCTTCTTTCCTGTAGGGTTGATTCGCTCACCAATAATTCTAGGGCGATCCACCTTTACTGTTTTCATGGATGAACATACAACCAATTCTCTATCAGGAATCACATCGTTAGGTTGTGTCTCATCTAGCATTTCCTTAACGCATTTAATGTATTCCGGATTAGTACCACAGCAGCCACCAAAAACACGGACTCCCATTTCGCGCATAGCCTTGTAGCCCTTAGCGAAATCCTGTGGTGTACAATCGTATTCGTTAGTTACCGGATCAGGAAGGCCTGCGTTGGCTTTGACCATAACCGGAATGTGTGTCCACTTTTTTATTTCCTTCACAATAGGAAGAATCTGGTCAGGTCCTAGAGAACAGTTAACTCCGAGTGCGTCTACTCCTAGTCCTTCAAGAGTAATACACATAGCAGAAATCTCTGTACCTGAGAATGTTCGGCCGTTTTCTTCAAAACTCATTGTAGCCAAAATTGGCTTGTCGCTGTTTTCCTTTGCAGCCAAAACAGCAGCCTTAGTTTCCATCAAGTCACTCATTGTCTCGATTACAACTAAGTCAGCATCCTCTCCGGCTAGAACTTCTTCCTTAAACATATCGTAAGCTTCTTCAAAACTTAGTGTTCCCAGTGGTTCAAGAAGTTGTCCGGTAGGTCCCATATCCAAAGCAACATATGCTCTGTCTCCAACAGCTTTTTTGGCGTTAGCTATAGCTGCCCTAATCAACTCTTCTACAGTGTATCCGCTGTCCTTGAGCTTATGTCTGTTAGCTCCAAAAGTGTTGGCATAAACAACCATAGAGCCGGCGTCAACATATTGCTTATGAATATCCTCAATCCATTCCGGCTTAGTAATATTCAATGTCTCTGGAATGGTTCCAACTTCCATTCCCTTTTTTTGGAGCATTGTACCCATAGCTCCATCTAACAATATATAATCTTGTTCAAACAAATTGTTTTTCATATAAACTCCATTTAATTAGAATATTTTTTATTATTCTACAATATTATAATAATAATTCAACTATATATTAGCTTTTTTGGACGGCTCGATATTGTGGCCTAGCCCTATAATGCATGTTACTGTTTTGGTTGGAATCAACATATGAGAATCGCTTGTGCTAACTCCTAGTAATCTTCCTGCGTTTAGTGCGTCCAAAAATTTTTGCTGATTTTCCAGAGGAAAATCTCCGTATCCAATGCCGTATCTGTATGTCATTTCATAATTGGCATAATCTTTCATTATTATAGACAAAGCCATGTCGCATACTTGGTCAACTGCGTAGCTTGCAAGCGAATCAATTACAGCCGCCGCAGCCATTTGTGAAATCTGCTTACGTCTGATAAGCGCATCAATTCCTCCCGACAATGTGACACAAAGCATTATAACTTTATCACACTCAGATAGATGGTCGATAATTGTTTTTCCTTCTAGCACAAACGAACTATCTTTTATCACACCATCCTTGTAATCGTGAACTTGATAAACAAAGGACGGTCTGGCACTATTAATAACTTCGCTTTGACACGATTCTAACAAGTCTTCCATCGAGTCATCCAATGTCATATTCCTATATCCCAAATATTTGAGAGCCTGCTCAAAATCAATCGAAGCCAGCTCTACTGTATGCTTAGTCTTTTCCATTAAGTACCCCCTAACATCAACAAAAAACAAATCAACTTGTTACTTAATTGATTTGTTTTTGTTTATGCTCTAAAATTTCAAAATATTAGAAACGTTCTCTTTAATTTTTTTGGCAACATATGGGTCATTCATCGTATAAATATGTACACCGTCAACGCCATAAGCAACCAATTCTATAATCTGATCAGTGGCATAGCTTATTCCAGCTTCTCTCATTGCAACCGGGTCATCACCAAATCTTTGCAACAACTTAGATAGCTTGGCTGGAATACTAGCACCACACATTGATACCATTCTCTCAATCTGTTTTTTGTTAGTTACAGGCATTATTCCCGCTTCAACCGGAACTTCTATGCCTGCTTCCCTAACCTTTTCCATAAAGTCCAAAAACGCTGTGTTGTCAAAAAACAACTGAGATATCAAATGAGATGCACCAGCATCAACTTTTTTCTTAAGGTTGGCTATATCCTCATCAATTGTTTCTGCTTCCTGATGAACTTCAGGATAGCAAGCACCGGATATTACAAACCCCATATTTTTGCTGTTAATATATTCCTCGAAGTCATGCTTAACTTCATAATCCGGATTAGGATCACCGCGCAAAGCTAGAATATTATTAATTCCATTTTCCTTAAGTTCATCTAATATGCGATCAATGTCTTCCTTGGAATTGTAAAGACAAGAAAGATGTGCTATAGCATCTATACCTTTTTCGCTTATATACTTACAAACATCCTTAGTGCTTACACCTTGGGCGCCTGAACCGCCTGCTCCGTATGTAACACTTATAAATGTTGGCTCTAATTGTTTCAAATCGTCAATAGTCTTGTAAATAGAGTCAATAGCACTTTCTTTCTTAGGCGGAAAAACCTCAAAAGAAAATACTGTCCCCCCGCTAAATGTTGTAGTTATATCCATTATTCAGCCTCTTTTTCTATATCTTCTAAGATATTTTTGTCTTTTTTAGTAAATTTATTAATGATATCTGGAACCATATCAACAATTTTTGAAAAGCTATCTCTGTCCTTAACACTGATAAGCTTAGATGAACCATCACGTAGTATTAACAATGCGCTAGGAGTGATTTTTCCACCGCATCCGCCTCCATCAGAGTTTTTGGATGACATTGTAGCACCTACAGCCATTCCAAAAGAAATGTCTGAAAGTGGGATGATTGTAGTATCACCAATAACCATTGGCTCACCTACAACTGACTTGGCAGTCATAAACTTTTCCATTGATTCTAGCAACTCTGTTGTCGCTTTTTTCTTCTCTGACATAATAGCCTCCTTTTAATTATCCTTTTCCTTTTTATTATTTATATTTGCGTTTTTGTTTTCTTTTTTATTTTTAGGGTTTTCCTCTACAGGCTTGCCGTCATAAATACGCTTGAGGCGTCTGACATCCTTATCAAAATACAATCTAAGGAAATAATAAAGCAAAACACCAAGTGTAACTCTTCCTTTAAGTCTGGCTTCCACCTCGGCTCCTTGATTGACAAAGTCCGGAATAACATCTACCTTATGCAGCCACTTTCCACGAGGGCCAAAAACAAGTGATATAAAGCCATACATTTCTCCCAAAAGCACCGGATTGTTAATGCCGACAATAATATGTCCTTTGATATGCCTTGGAAGTATATGCTTGAGAGTTTTTTTCAAAAGTTTGAATGTTAGAGTCTTGGCCGGTTTAAAAGAATCATCTCTTACTATTTTAACATATTTGTTAGACTTGATTCTTCCCCAAAAAGTATCGCCAGCTTCTTTCTTTCTGGCCTTCTCTTCTTTTTTCTTGGCCTTCTCTTCTTGCTTTTTTTCTTTGTTGGCTGCCTTTTCTTCCTGCTTTCTAGCCTTCCTAGCTGCTTTTTCTTCCTGCTTTCTAGCCTTTCTAGCTTTTTTGTCCTCTTGAACTTGCTCTGTTTGCAGCTCGTCCTCTAGCTGTATTTCTGTTTCAGCAATAGAGCTAGAAACAGTATCAGCAACTTCAGCAGGTTTTTCGTTTATTGAATTATCAATTGCAGACTCTTGTGAATCATCATACGACGATGATTGTTCAGATTTTTCCTCATCGTTATGTTTTTCCTCATCTTTTTCCTTATAACTTTCGCTCTTTACTGCCTTAATGCCAAAAACTTTAAGTCTATAGGAAAGTTCTTTTTCATATTGAAGAAAAAAGTTGAGAACAACCTTGAGCCAATGGGCCTTGACCTTTACAGAAAACTGCTTATCCACATACTCGATGTCTATTCGATAAAAAATCGGCACAAGCAAAACTAATAGAACAATACCCAATATTGCTAACAAAATAATACCTATTATTTTTAAAATCAATAACAAAACACTAAGCATTATCTATAGTTTCTCCTAATCTTTCTTGAAAAAATGCCTTAACATCAACCCCGTTAGTGGCAGCGTAACAATCATCCACTATTGTTTTGACTAGTTCGTAAGCAGCGTCTTCGCTTTTGGCCAATCCAACAGCGATGATGTCTTGTTTTTTGTAATAATCCTGCTTGAGTATATTGGCCTGAAAAACATCTAACAAATCACTGCTATTGCGAGACAGCGCAATCACATAAAGGTTTTTTGTAATCTTGCCTTTATTAATCTTCTTTATTAGCTTGTCTTTTTTTCTTGTAATATTATCGCTAATATACAAATCATCCAACCAAATCATAGTTTTATTTCATAATGTCGCAAAAATCAAATGTTGCAAAATAATCCTCAGGTGTCTCCGCTCTTCTGATCAACTCAACTGAACCGTCTTCCTTGAGAAGTAGCTCTGCTGACTTAAGTCTACCGTTATAATTATAACCCATTGCAAAACCGTGTGCACCTGTGTCGTGAATATAAATGTAATCTCCCATTTCAATCTTAGGAAGTCTTCTATCTACTGCGAACTTATCGTTGTTCTCGCATAAAGATCCAACAATATCATACATGTGATTGCAAGGAGCATCTTCCTTACCCATTACTGTAACATGGTGATATGCCTCATACATTGCAGGTCTCATAAGGTTAACTGCACATGCATCAACACCGATGTATTCTTTGTAAATGTGCTTCTCGTGAACAGCCTTTGTTACTAGAGCTCCATAAGGGCCCATCATAAATCTACCCATCTCAGTAAAGATAGCAACATCGTCCATACCTTCTGGAGTTAGAATTTCTTCGTAAACCTTTCTTACACCCTCGCCGATTGCAAAAATATCGTTAGGCTCCTGGTCAGGTCTGTAAGGGATTCCTACACCACCTGATAAGTTAACGAATGCAATATGAACACCACATTCATTTTTTAGATCTACTGCAAGCTTGAATATGTCTCTAGCAAGCATAGGATAGTATTCATTAGTTACTGTATTACTTGCCAAAAATGCGTGAATACCGAAGTGCTTAACACCTTTTTCCTTAAGAATGTTGAAGGCATCAACAATCTGGTTAGGTGTCATACCATATTTAGCATCACCCGGGTTATCCATAATACCATTGCATACTTCATACACTCCACCCGGATTGTATCTGCAGCAAACTGTTTCTGGAATACCGCATTCCTCTTCCATCTGTTCGATCAAAGTAATATCATCAAGATTGATGTAACCACCCAAATCTGCACAGTACTTGAACTCACCAGCTGGTGTTTCGTTAGATGAGTACATAATCTCATTGCCCTTGAATCCTAGCTTGTCAGCAATCATTAGCTCTGTGTATGATGAACAATCCACACCGCATCCTACTTCTTTAAGTTTCTTAATAATAAATGGGTTTGGTGTAGCCTTTACAGCAAAGTATTCTTTAAATCCTTTGTTCCATGAAAATGCCTCATTAACATTTTTGGCATTCTGAATAAATCCCTTTTCATCATAAATATGAAATGGTGTTGGATATGTTTTTGTTATTTCCTCAAGTTGCTCTCTTGTTACAAATGGTTTCTTTTCCACTGTTATACCTCCAAAAAAATATTTATAATCTTCCATATACATCTGTTAGATGTCTTACGCGTTCTATTAGTTCAGGAGTGAATCTGCCCTCATGCATTCTCCATCTCCAGTTAGTTCCCAAAGTACCTGGCGTATTCATACGTCCCTTGCTATCAATCTTAAACAAATCCTGCATCTGAATAATAACAAGATTAGATACACTCTTATATGCTTCTCTTATAACTGTATCCACGATGTATTCCACCGAAGCGTGTTGGTCGCCTATATAATCTCTTACATAGCTCAACTCCCACCATTCTATTCCGGAGAAAAATCCCATCAACGTATCATTATCGTGAGTTCCTGTATAGACAACAGAGTTGCGGTCAAACATATATGGCAAATGACCATTTTTTCTGTCGCCACTAAAAGCGAACTCTAACACCTTCATATTAGGATATCCTGCTCTTTTAAGAACCCTTTTGGCTTCAGGCATTTCTACACCCAGGTCCTCAGCTATGATTTTTTTGTCTCCACAAACTTCATTAAAGACTTGAATAATATCATAGCCTGGTCCATCAATGTACTCACCATTAAGCGCGTCTTCGTCCTCAGCAGGAATAGAATAATACTTAACTAGTCCCAAGAAATGGTCGATTCTAATCACATCGTACATGTCAGCCATGAAGCCCATTCTTCTGGCCCACCACTTATATCCATTCTTGGCCATATAATCCCAGTCATATAGCGGATTGCCCCATCTTTGACCTAATGCTGAAAAAGCGTCTGGAGGAGGCATAGCGATGGAA
>CACYHD010000057.1 GCA_902774125.1 uncultured Lachnospiraceae bacterium | reverse complement strand
TAGATGAAGCTTTGAATGAGTTGATCGATGAGGGTCAGATTGTGCTGAGCAAAAAAGGCAAATATTCTGTTCCAAGAGATGAGTATGTCAAAGGAACATTTATTGGAAACGAACGAGGCTTTGGCTTTATTGAAGTTGAAGGGCTAGAAGAGGATTTTTTTGTCCCTAAAAGTGATACTAATGGAGCTTTCCATCAGGATAAGGTGCTAGCTATTGTGAGTCCTAGTAGCAAGGGAAGACGCAAGGAGGCTAGAGTTATCAAGGTTATAGAACATACTATCGAAGAAGTTGTTGGATTTTTTGAAGCTAACAATAATTTTGCATATGTTCTTCCTGACAACAAAAAAATCAACAGAGATATTTATGTTCCATCTCGTTATTTTAATGGTGCCAAGAACCGTCAAAAAGTAATTGTGCAGATTGTGGATTACGGCGACAAATCTACTAAGCCAGAGGGCAAAGTAGTAGAAGTTTTGGGAAATATAGATGATCCGGGTGTGGATGTAATGTCGATGATTAGCTCATATGCTATTCCTAATGAATTTCCTGAGGAGGTTTTGGCTGAGGCGAGAAAAATTCCAAGTGAGGTGGAGGCAGATCTGTCTAACCGACGTGACTTGCGAGATCAGCTTACAGTGACAATCGATGGAGACGATGCCAAAGATTTGGATGATGCCATTACGCTTCACAAAGAGGGAGACAATTATGTTTTGGGTGTTCATATTGCAGACGTGGCAGAGTACGTCAAAGAAGGCACAGCTCTCGATGACGAGGCGGTAAATAGAGCAACGTCGGTATATTTGGTAGATAGAGTTATTCCTATGTTGCCTCAGGAGTTGTCTAATGGAATATGTTCGCTTAACATGGGTGTTGACCGATTGGCACTTAGCTGCATAATGACTATTGATCCTAAGGGAAACATAATTACTTATGATATATGTGAGAGTGTTATCAATGTAGACAAGAGAATGTCCTACAATGAGGTTTATAAAGCGCTAAAGGGAGATGCTAGCCCGGATTATAAGCCATATCAGAATCTAATTAACCTGATGTATGAGACTAGTCATATTCTCAGAAAACGTCGCAACAATCGTGGGGCGATTAATTTTGATACGAGAGAATGTCATATTGTTTTGGATGAGAACGGTAAAGTTGAGGATATCAAACCGGCTGAGCGCAATAGAGCTAACAAGATTATTGAGGACTTTATGCTGGCTGCTAACGAGACGGTGGCAGAGCATTTTTATTGGAGAGAAGTGCCTTTTGTGTACCGCAATCACGAAGAGCCGGATGCTAGAAAAATGAGTGAACTAGCTCTTTTGGTAAGCGGACTTGGATATAATCTCAAATCCAGCGGCGGCAATGTCCATCCAATGGAAATACAAAAACTAATGTCGGCGATTGAAGATACTCCAGAGGAATCTTTTATAACGAACATAGCGTTGAGATCAATGCAAAGAGCTGTATATCAGCCTAATAACGCAGGACACTTTGGACTTTCAGCCAAGTTTTACTGTCACTTTACTTCGCCAATCAGACGTTATCCTGACTTGATGATTCATCGAATTATCAAAAAGTGTATTAACGATAAGATGACACCACAGGAATCCAGACGAATAAGTGCTATGTTAGATGACTTGACAGAGCACTGTAGTTTTAATGAGCGCAGAGCGGCTATGATTGAGCGAGATGTAGATGATATGAAGAAGGCTGAGTATATGAAAAAACATATCGGCGATATTTATAGCGGTATTATTTCTGGTGTAACAGATTATGGATTTTACGTGGAATTGGATAATACTGTGGAAGGTCTTGTTCATGTGTCAACAATCCAAGACGATCATTACACATATAGTGAAGAGGAGATGCTTCTTAGAGGTGAGGGAAGCAAGCAGACGTATAGAATCGGTGACAAAGTTACTGTTATGTGTGTGAGTGCTAATAAATTGGCAGGCAACATTGACTTTGAAGTAATGTTCAAAAACGATTAAGGTTGCTTTTTTTTAGCATAAACTTAATAAAAAAAGCTACTTTTTTAATAAAGTTAAGAGTGATAAAAAAATACTATTACAAAGACGTGTTTTTCGCTAATTTTAGTGCTTTAAACTGCGACAAAACATATCTTTTGTGCTATAATGAAAAAGATGTTGTAGAGTGAGGACAGAACAATGAAAACAAGCAATAAAAGATTGATTGCTAATAATAAGAAGGCTAGACATGATTATTTTATTGAAGACACTTATGAAGCTGGAATTGAGCTAGTAGGAACTGAAGTTAAGTCGTTGCGACAAGGCAACTGCAGTATCAAACAGGCTTTTATTAAGATCAAAAATAATCAGGTAGAGATATATGGAATGCATATTAATCCATACGAGAAGGGTAATATTTTTAACAAGGACCCGTTGAGGATACGCAGATTGCTTTTGCACAGGGCGGAAATCAACAAGATTGTGGGAAAGATTAATGAGAAGGGATACACTCTTGTTCCGTTAGAAGTGTATTTCAAAGGAAGCCTTGTCAAAGTGGCAGTAGGACTTGCCAAGGGAAAGAAGCTAGTTGATAAGCGTAAGGACATTCAGAAGAAAGACCTTCAAAGAGAAGCTAGCAGAGATTTCAAACTAAAATTGAGATGATTAATAGTTGAATAGCTATTTGTCTAATAAAATGGTTTAAATGTTTTAAACAAAAACAGAGGTGAAACTATGTTAAAAGACACAATTGATGTAATTAAAAGTGCAGAGAAGGATGCAGATAATTATATTATCTCAGCCAAAGAAAATGCTGTAATCAAGAAAGAAGACATCAAAAAGGATGCCTTAAAGACTAAGGAAGAGTCAATTGCCAAGGCCAAAGAAATGGCGGCCAAGGAAATGGACGAACTTGTAGCCAAGTGCAAGACTGTCGATGAGAACAAAGACAGGGAGATTGCTAACGAGGTTGAAGAACTTAAGTCTAAGGCACGAACAAAGATGCCACAGGTTGTAGAATTAGTTAAGAAAAGTATTGGGTAATTATTATGGCTGTAGAAGTAATGAAAAAAATCGGCATCTGTGGATTCAAAGATGATCGCAAAACCATTTTGGAATTAATTCAGCGAGAGGGCTGTGTTGAAATAACTCAGATGAATGAAGATGGTCTCGAGAAGATGAACACAGCAATGCCAATATCCACTTTTGAACGTAATGTGGTGGCCTGTGAAAAGGCACTAGAGATTCTGGCAGAACATAGCAACGAAAAAGTTTCTGTTTTTGCCGGCCTAGAAGGCAAAAAGAATATAGAAGATGTTGATTTCAAAAAAATAGAATACACTCGCAAGGACCTAATGTCTTCTGTTAATGAAATAGTAAGACAGGGCAAAGAAATCGAAAGTCTCAAAAATGAGATTGCCAAGTGCGAGGATGAAATTACGGCAATTACTCCATGGTTAGACCTGGACGTTCCGATGAATATTCGAGGAACGACTGAGACAGACTTGTACTTTGGTGTAATCCAGGGACAGTTTGACCAGGAACAGCTAAGTTTTAAACTTTCCGAAATGGAAGACTGGCCTGAGGAAACTGAGGTGAGAGTAATATCCGGGGACAAGTTCCAGACATATATTTCAGTTCTTTGCATGAAGGCCGATAAGGGACTAGTCGATAGCAAGCTGAGAGAGTTCGAGTTTACAAGACCGGCGTATATAACACATCATCTGCCTAAAGAATCTATTAGGCGTCGCAATGTTAGGATAGAAGAACTTAATAAAAATATCGAAGATATTGCCGGAGTTCTTGAGTACAAAAACAAACATGCTGATGGCGTTAGAAAACTATCCGACTATTACAGAGTTAGAGCTGATAAGTACAAGGTCTTAGGAGAGCTAGACCAAAGTCAATATACATTCTTCATAACAGGTTCAGTACCTGAAAAAAATGCGGAGGCATTGAAGAATACTCTCGAAAAAGAATATTCGGCCTTTGTAGAGTTGGAGGATTACAAAGATGAAGAAGCACCAGTACTTTTATTTAACGGAAAATTTACCGGTGCGGTTGAGGGAGTTGTAACAGCTTTTGGCTTCCCTAACAAACTCGAAATTGATCCAACAGCTATCACGGCATTCTTTTACTATTTCTTATTCGGAATCATGCTAAGTGATGCAGCTTACGGATTCATAATGTTTGTCGGATGCTTTGCTGCTTTGAAGAAGTTTCCTAATATGTCCCAGTCACTGGCTAAGTCTCTACGAATGTTTATGTACTGCGGTATATCTACATTGATTTGGGGAATATTATTTGGCGGATACTTTGGAGATGCGATAACGGTAATCGGCAAGACATTCTTCGGGGTTAATATAACGGTTCCGGCGGTTTGGTTCGTACCACTTAATAAACCGATGGAAATGCTAATATACTGTTTGATATTTGGTATAATCCATCTGTTCACCGGACTCGCTATCAAAGGTTATATGAATCTCAAGCAAAAAGATGTTTATGGATTTTTTGCTGATACAGTAATATGGTACGTATTCCTTGTAGGATTGTTGTTAATGCTTATTCCTACATCAATGTTTGGTTCATTGCTAGGTAAGCAGATTGTATTTCCTGAGTGGGCCAATATGTTAGCCAAGATTCTCGCTCTTGTGGGAATGGTTGGAATACTACTTACAGGTGGAAGAGGAAGAAAGAACCCTGTTAAGCGTTTGCTTCTAGGCGTATACAGTTTATACGATGTTACAAGTTGGCTTAGCGATTTGCTTTCTTACTCAAGACTTTTGGCTCTTGGATTGGCTACAGGAGTTATCGCACAGGTTATTAACACAATGGCAGCTATGGGCGGCAAGTCCGTTGGTGGCGTAATTATGTTTATACTTGTGTTTGTTATAGGACATGTATTTAATATGGCGGTTAACTTGCTAGGCGCGTATGTACATACTAACCGTCTCCAATTCGTAGAATTCTTTGGTAAGTTTTACGAAGGCGGAGGAAGAGAGTTCGAGCCATTTAAAGAGAACACTAAATATGTTCAAATCAAAAAATAAAGAAAAGAGAGGTTTTTATTATGTTATTAGGAATTTCAATGGGATCATTCTTGGACAGTCAGGGAATTTTCTTTGCTCTACTTGGAGCAGCATTAGCAGTTTTGTTTTCAGGCGCAGGTTCTGCCATCGGTGTAGGTATCGCAGGTCAGGCCGCAGCTGGAGTTATGACAGAAGATCCATCTAAGTTTGCTAAGGTATTAGTTATGCAGCTACTACCTGGTACACAGGGTTTGTATGGACTTTTGATTGGTTTCGTTACACTATCTAAGATTGGTATTATCGGCGGTAGCGCAGCAAGCCTAACAGCAGTTCAGGGATTAGAAATACTTGCAGCATGTCTTCCAATCGCAATCGTAGGTCTTATTTCAGGTAAGTACCAGGGCAAGACTAGTGCGGCATCAATCGGTATTATTGCAAAGAAGCCAGATCAGTTCGCTAAGGCAATGCTTCTTCCTGCAATGGTTGAGACATACGCTATTCTAGCACTTCTTATCTCATTCCTTGCAGTAAACGGAATACCTGTTAAATAATTAGCGTAAAAGCCATATAATATGGCATATAATCAAAAATAGGAAAGTAGAATTACAATGAGTGGATTAGACAATATTGTAAAAAGAATAAAGGCAGAGGCTAGAGAACAGGTCGACATTGTTGAGAAGGAAGTTTCCAGTTTCAAGAAAGAGTATGTTGGCCAGGTTAAAGCTGAGACATCTGCGGAAATTAAAAAAATAGTAGATCAATCTGCTAGAGATAGAGCAATATACGAAGAAAAGGTCGTAAGCAATGGCGAGTTCAGACGACGCAATGCTGTTCTAAAAGCCAAGGGCGAAATGATTGATGAAACAATACAAAAAGCATTAGACGAGTTAAAGGCCCTTGATGATAATGCGTATTTTGAGACAATTCTCAATATTGTAAAAGAGAATGCACAGGCCAAGGAAGGTCAAATACGTTTTTGCGCCAAGGATATTGCAAGACTTCCTGATGGTTTTGAAGCCAAAGTTTCAGAGGTTGCTCAGTCAAAAGGTGGAAAGCTCACAATCGATAGCACAAATGCCGATATAGATTATGGATTTATCTTAGTTTACGGTGACATAGAGGAAAACTGTACTTTTGATGCAATCGTAGCATCAAAGCGTGACCAGCTAAGAGATATCGTGAATAAAAACCTTTTTGAATAATAGGAGGTAATGCCAATGGATGAGTATATTTACGGTGTTGCCCGTATTAGAGCTCTAGAGAGTTTCTTGTTTACTGACGATGACATCAACCATTTGTTAGAAACAGATGACTATGATAGCGCCCTTCAATTTTTGCGCGACAAAGGGTGGGGCACAGGTCAGTTAGAGGAAACATTAGAAGACATTATAAAAATAGAACAAGACAAAACCAAAAAGATAATTGAAGAGATTGTGGAAGACAAAAAAGACTTGGCAATACTTGTTGTCGAAGACAGGTTTCATAATCTAAAAGCAGCTATAAAAAAGGTCTGTACAGATGCTAAAGTCACAGACGATAGCATATATGTATCTGGAGGAATAGATCCAAGAGAATTGGAAGATATTATAAGAAAGTCAGAGTATGACAGACTTCCTTCTGATATGGTCGAAACAGCCCGCACAGCTACTGAGACACTTCTTACTAGTGGTGATGGACAGTTATGTGACGTTATCGTTGACAAGGCACTTCTCAAGCGCATCAAAGAGATAGGTCAAAACAGCGATAACAGTTTGATTAAGGACTATGCAGACATCAAAGTTGGAATGGCCAATATTAAGATTGCTCTTAGAACAGCAGCATCCC
Organism: uncultured Lachnospiraceae bacterium; assembly: GCA_902774125.1. Classification (GTDB taxonomy): domain Bacteria; phylum Bacillota; class Clostridia; order Lachnospirales; family Lachnospiraceae; genus Eubacterium_G. Next base: position 6,370 of record CACYHD010000057.1, on the reverse strand, counting down.
AAAAAGATGCAAGCTTTGCTCGAAATGCAATGGAGCCATGTACATATGTTAATGTAGGTGAGCTTATTGATGCCACATCACGAGGTGAGGATGCAGTTATTGAGTATTTGGCTACTGTAGGACTTGACGATATAGCTGATGCATGCAAAAAATCTAAGTCATACTTTGAGTGTGTTTTGGATAACAAAGTAATTGATAAGATTAAGACACAAAAGTATGAGTCATTTTCTATCGGACCAATTTTGGCTTATTCAATTGCAAGAGACAACGAAATCAAAACAGTAAAGATTATTTTGTCAGGAAAGCTAAACGGGTTTGATAAGGACTTTATCAAGGAGAGAGCGAGGATAATGTATGCGTAAAGTTGCAGTTATGGGTGATCACGATAGCATATACGGCTTTCAGGCTTTGGGACTGGATGTATTTCCAGTGAGTACTAAGGAAGAAGGGCGTGAGCAATTAGTCAAACTTGCTTTGGGCGAGTATGCCATTATATATGTTACTGAATCGTTAGCCCAAGATTTAAAAGAAGATATCGATGAGTACAAGGAGAGTATCTCGCCGGCAATCATTTTGATTCCTGGTATCTCTGGCAATACTGGAGATGGAATAAAAGGGGTTAAGCTAAGCGTTGAGCAGGCAGTTGGATCTGATATTCTTTTTGGCAATGAAGACTAGAATCGATTAAAAATATTTTTGTTTATACAACATACCGGAGGATTAAGGTTATGGAAAGTAGAGGTACAATTAAAAAAGTTGCGGGACCTTTGGTCGTAGCTGAGGGTATGCGCGACGCCAATATGTACGACGTAGTTAGAGTAAGTAGCGAACAGCTTATTGGTGAGATTATCGAAATGCACGGTGATTTGGCATCAATACAGGTTTATGAAGAGACATCAGGTCTGGGACCTGGCGAAGAGGTTGTATCTACAGATGCACCTATGTCAGTAGAATTGGGTCCTGGTCTTATTGGAAGTATTTATGATGGTATTCAAAGACCACTTGATGACATTATGAAGGTTTCTGGAAGTCTTCTTAAGCGTGGTGTTCAAGTTCCTTCTCTTAAGAGAGAACTAAAATGGGATTTTGTTCCTGTTGCCCAGGTTGGAGATAAGGTAGAAGCCGGAGATGTATTAGGTACAGTTAAGGAAACAGAAGTTGTAACACAAAAAATAATGGTTCCTTACGGAATAACAGGTACTGTTACAGAAATTACTGCAGGAAGCTATGATGTTACAGAAACTGTTGCAAAGATTGAGACAGAATCTGGTGTCAAGGATATTACTCTAATGCAGAAATGGCCTGTTAGAAAAGGTCGTCCATATAAAGAAAAGAAAGCGCCTAATAAGCCACTTGTTACAGGACAGAGAGTAGTAGATACTTTGTTCCCAATAGCTCGAGGCGGCGTGGCAGCTGTTCCAGGACCATTCGGTAGTGGTAAAACAGTTATTCAGCATCAGTTAGCTAAGTGGGCAGAGGCTGATATCGTTGTTTATATCGGTTGTGGAGAGCGTGGTAATGAGATGACAGACGTTCTTAACGAATTCCCAGAGCTAAAGGATCCTAAGACAGGTAAGTCTCTAATGGAGAGAACAGTGCTTATCGCTAATACATCAGATATGCCTGTAGCTGCTCGTGAGGCTTCAATATATACAGGTATTACTATCGCAGAGTATTTCCGTGATATGGGTTATTCAGTAGCTTTGATGGCAGATTCAACATCTAGATGGGCAGAGGCACTTAGAGAAATGTCAGGACGTCTAGAGGAAATGCCTGGTGAAGAAGGATATCCAGCATATCTAGGAAGTAGACTTGCGCAGTTCTACGAGCGTGCAGGTGATGTAATAACACTTGGTTCAGAGGGAAGAGAAGGTGATATATCAGAGCCGGTATCACAGGCTACTCTACGTATTGTAAAAGTATTCTGGGGACTAGATGCTGCTCTTGCATATCAGAGACACTTCCCAGCTATTAACTGGTTGACTAGTTATTCACTATATTTGGACAGTATCGGACCATGGTTCAATGCTAATGTCAATGAAGAGTGGATTAGTATAAGACAGGAAATGATGAGTCTTCTACAGGAAGAAGCAGAACTTAACGAAATCGTACAGATGGTAGGTATGGATGCTCTTTCACCAACAGACAGACTAAAGATGGAAGCAAGTAGATCTATTAGAGAAGACTTCTTACATCAAAACTCATTCCACGATGTAGATACATATACATCACTTAACAAGCAATATTTAATGATGAAACTTGTTATTGGCTTCTACAATGAAGGTGTTAAGGCGCTTGAAAACGGAGCTGATATTAGAAAAATTATTGCTTTGTCAGTAAGAGAAGATATCGGTAGATTCAAATATACTACTGAAGATAATGTAGATAAGGAATACAAGAGAATTAGCGAATTACTTTCTACAGAAATGACTAAGACTATGACTAAGGAGGGAATCTAAGATGCCAAAAGAGTATAGAACTATACAAGAAGTGGCAGGACCACTTATGATGGTAAGAGATGTTGAAAACGTTTCTTACGATGAGTTGGGCGAGATTGAACTAGCTAACGGCGAAGTTAGAAGATGTAAAGTCTTAGAAGTTAACGGTGGAAACGCATTAGTTCAGTTGTTCGAAAGTTCAACAGGTATTAACCTATCTAACAGTAAAGTAAGATTTTTGGGACACAGCATGGAACTTGGAGTTTCAGAGGATATGTTAGGTCGTGTTTTTGACGGTCTGGGAAATCCTATTGATGGTGGTCCTGAAATTATTCCAGAGGAGAGAAGAGACATTAACGGTGTTGCTATGAACCCAGCAGCTAGAAATTATCCTTCTGAGTTTATTCAGACAGGTATCTCGGCTATTGATGGTCTTAACACACTAGTTAGAGGACAGAAGCTTCCTATCTTCTCAGCTTCAGGTCTTCCTCATGCTAACCTTGCAGCACAGATTGCAAAGCAGGCCAAGGTTATCGGAACAGATGATCCGTTTGCCGTTGTTTTTGCCGCTGTAGGTATTACATTTGAGGAAGCAGATTATTTCGTAAAAAGCTTTAAAGAAACAGGTGCTATAGACAGAACTGTTCTGTTTACTAACCTTGCTAACGATCCTGCTGTAGAGCGTATTGCTACGCCACGTATGGCACTTACAGCTGCTGAGTATTTGGCTTTCGAAAAAGGTATGCACGTACTTGTTATTATTACAGATATTACTAACTACGCTGATTCACTTCGTGAGGTATCAGCAGCTAGAAAGGAAGTTCCTGGACGTAGAGGATATCCTGGATACATGTACACTGACCTTGCAACTCTATACGAGCGCGCAGGTAGACAGACAGGCAAGGATGGAAGTATTACGCTTGTACCTATTCTTACAATGCCTGAGGATGACAAGACTCATCCAATCCCTGACCTTACAGGATATATTACTGAGGGACAGATTATTCTAAGCCGTGATCTATATAGAAAGGGTATTACACCACCTATCGATGTATTGCCATCATTGTCACGTCTTAAGGATAAGGGTATCGGCGCAGGCAAAACAAGAGAGGATCATTCTGACGTAATGAACCAGTTGTTTGCTGCATATGCTAGAGGAAAAGATGCCAAGGAACTTATGACAATTTTGGGTGAGGCAGCTCTTTCTGAGATGGATATTAAGTATGCTAAGTTCGCAGATGCCTTCGAAGAAAAATATGTATCACAAGGTTATGACACAAACAGAACTATTGAAGATACAATGAATGTAGGTTGGGAACTATTAAGAATGTTACCAAAGTCAGAACTTAAGCGTATCGACGACGAGTACCTCAACAAGTACTACGATACTGAGGCCTAAATACAAATAATTTTTGAGCTTGCTCAAAAATTGAAACATGGAGGATATTATGGTAAATCCAACAAGAATGGAATTAACCAAACAAAAGAAAAAATTAGTCTCAGCCACAAAGGGCCATAAACTTCTCAAGGACAAGAGAGATGAGTTGCTTAGACAATTCATGGATCTTGTTAAGGAGAACATGGAACTTAGAAAAAAGGTTGAAGAAGGCCTAAAAAGCGCCAATATGGAGTTTGCAGTGGCTAAGGCGGGAATGAGTAAGGAAGTGCTCAATACAGCCCTTCTTGCTTCCAAAAAGACTTTGGAAGTGGTAGAAGGTGTAGATAATATTATGTCTGTAGACATTCCTACATATACTCCTAAGTCTGATATAAGTGGCAACGATATTTATTCATATGGTTATGCTTTTACTGCGGGTGACTTGGATGATGCTATGTATTCATTGTCGTTGGTTTTCAAAGATATGCTTAGATTGGCTGAGGTTGAAAAGTCATGTCAGCTTATGGCGGCAGAAATTGAAAAAACAAGACGTAGAGTTAATGCTCTAGAACACGTTATCATTCCTAATGCGCAGTCCAATATCAAGTATATTAACATGAAGCTGGATGAGAATGAGCGAAGTACTCAGACTCGTCTGATGAAAGTTAAGGATATGATGTTAGAGCAGGCGATAGAGGAGAGACGTAGTAATAATTAACAATAATGGGCTATCATTTTACAATGATAGCTCTTTTATTTGTAAAATCTTTGCAAAACACTCAAATAGTAGTAAAATAATATGCGAGTATTTGAATAATTGGAGGACAAAAATGTACACAGAATCATTAGTTAATTATGGCAAAGTAAGATCAGAGATTAGAGACTTGTTTGAATATGGAATGAAGCGTAAGGCTGAGATCGGAGCAGAAAACGTTTATGACTTTAGTATCGGTAACCCTAGCGTTCCAGCACCAGCTTGCGTAGACGAGACTATTAAAGAATTAGTTAATGATTTTGATTCGGTAGCTCTTCATGGTTATACATCAGCTCAGGGCGACCCTGTTGTGAGAAAAACAATAGCTGACTATGTCAATGAGCGTTTTGGCGCAGGAATAAGCGCTGATAATATTTATATGACATGTGGTGCGGCAGCATCACTCACAATTGTGCTTAATGCAATTCTTCAGCAGGGAGATGAATGTATCGCTATAAAGCCATATTTCCCTGAATACAGAGTTTTCTTAGATAGAACAGGGGCTAAGTTGGTAGAAGTAGATCCAGAGGACAAAACACTCCAAATCGACATTGAAAATATGAAAGCTGCTATAACTAATAAGACTAAGGCAGTTATAATTAATTCACCTAACAATCCATCAGGTGTTGTTTACAAAAAAGAAAACATTGAAGCACTATGTCAGTTGCTTAATGAAAAAGAAAAAGAATATGGACATCCTATTTTTATAATTACTGATGAACCATATAGAGAGCTTGTTTATGATGATATTGAAGTGCCTTACATGATCAACTATTATGATAATGTTTTTGTATGCTACTCATACAGTAAAGCATTATCTCTTCCTGGAGAGAGAATCGGATATATAATTGTATCTCCTAAAATGGCGGATTATGCTGATGCATATGCTGCAGTATGCGGATCAGGTAGAGCGTTGGGGTATGTGTGTGCGCCAGCGTTATGGCAGCGAGTGATTGCTAAGTGCATCGACCAAACAGCTGACACATCAATTTACAAGAAGAACCGTGACTTGTTATATAACGAATTAACAAACATGGGATTCGAATGTGTATATCCGGATGGAGCTTTTTACTTGTTCGTTAAAGCTCTGGAAACTGACTCAAGAGCTTTCTCAGAAAAAGCCAAAAAGCACGAACTTTTACTAGTTCCAGCAGATAGTTTTGGCAGTCCTGGATATGTTAGAGTGTCATACTGTGTTAACACAAAGCAGATCGAGGATGCACTTCCAGCGTTTAAGGCATTGGCAGAAGAATACAGATAAACAACAGGCGTCTAAGGGTGACTTGGGCGCCTTTTTTTGAAGAAAGAAAGTACCTATTCATCAATAAGAAATCTTTTGTTGAATGAGAGACAAAAAAGGTGAATGGATCATATTAGAAAAGAAGTAATACAAACAAACGCATTTGAAAGGCCTGCGGGAAATCCGCAGGCCAATTTTATTGTCATCCTTCGATGAGTATCTGTTTCTTTTCGGGAAGTTTCTCTTTTTCCTTCTTAGGAAGGGTGAGGTTTAATACCCCGTGCTTGAAGCTTGCCTTGATGTCTTCCTCGGTGATGTTTTCGCCGACATAGAAGCTTCTCTGCATTGATCCGGAATAACGCTCCTGCCTGATAAGTTTGCCCTTCTTATCCTTTTCGTCCTTATCCAGATTTTTGTTTGCACTGACAATGAGATATCCATCGTTCAGCTCCAGACCAATATCTTCTTTCTTGAAGCCGGGCAGGTCGATATCTACTTCGTAGTGATCGTCATGCTCATGAACATCGGTCTTCATCATCCTGTCGGCGTGTCTGCCATAC
>CACYHD010000056.1 GCA_902774125.1 uncultured Lachnospiraceae bacterium | reverse complement strand
TGATACTTATATAAACAAGAGCCGAAAGCACACAATTGGTACTTTCAGCTCTTCAACTTATCATAGAATGTCTATTTACAGACTTTATTTCACAGACTCTTATAATATTCCAAACTAATATTTTAGCTCAATAATTTTTTCCCATGGCACGTCAATGTCAGTTCTTCCAAAGTGACCATACGCAGCTGTCTGCTTGTATATAGGTCTTCTTAGATCCAACATTTTGATAATGCCAGTTGGAGTGAGATCAAAGTTGTTGTTAATAATTTCGATTAACTCTTTTTCGCTCTTCTTTCCTGTTCCAAATGTATCCACAGATATAGATGTTGGATGAGCAACACCGATTGCGTAAGATAGCTGGATTTCGCACTTGTCGGCTAATCCTGCTGCTACAATGTTTTTGGCAACATATCTAGCTGCGTATGCTGCAGATCTATCTACCTTAGTGCAGTCCTTTCCTGAGAAAGCGCCGCCACCGTGACGAGCATATCCACCGTATGTATCTACGATGATTTTTCTACCTGTTAGACCACTATCGCCGTTGGGACCGCCGATAACGAAACGGCCTGTTGGGTTGATGAAATACTTAGTATTTTCGTCCAACATATCCTCAGGCAATACTGCCTTGAGAACGTGCTCCATAATGTCTTTATGCAACTGCTCCTGTGTAACATCAGGATTATGCTGTGTAGACAAAACAACCGCATCGATTCGCTCGGCAACTCCATCCTCATTGTACTCTATAGTAACCTGACTTTTGCCGTCCGGTCTTAGATAATCTAGTGTGCCATTCTTTCTAACTTCAGTAAGTTTTCTTGTAAGCTTGTGAGCTAGAGATATAGCGATCGGCATATACTCTTCTGTCTCATTAGTAGCATAACCGAACATCATACCCTGGTCGCCGGCACCGTTGTTTTCGTTAGCTTCACTCTTATCCAGGCTACGCGTTTCCAAAGCCTTGTCGACACCCATAGCAATATCTTCAGACTGAGCATCCAATGCCACGATTACTCCACAAGTATCAGCGTCAAAACCATACTTAGCCCTGTCATAGCCGATTTCTCTTACTGTATCTCTTACTGTTTTTTGGATATCCACATATCCTTCAGTTGTAACCTCGCCCATTACAAGCACAAGACCTGTAGTAATTGCTGTCTCGCAGGCAACACGACTCATAGGATCTTGTTTGATCAATTCATCAAGAATTGCATCACTTATCTGATCACATATTTTATCCGGATGTCCTTCTGTAACTGACTCGGATGTAAATAATCTTCTTTCCATATTTCCTCCAATAATTATTGCTTCCAAAACAATAATCTTTTTACTTTTTATTTTTGGTTTCTGAACTGAACTGGTGTTATGCCGTATTTTTCTTTGAACAATCTATTGAAGTGTTCAACGTTCTTGTAGCCAACCTGCTCAGCAATGCTCTCAACAGTCTGGTTGCCACTCTTAAGAAGAGTTCTAGCCTTTTTCATTCTAACATTTTTGACAATATCACCAAATGATTTGCCTGACTTATCCTTAATGTACTTGGACAAGTATGGCTTTGATAGATTGAACTCATCCACCAACTCATCTAATGTTACTGTAACATAATTAGTATTAATATAGTTGAGGATTTCTGTTAGTCTCTCATCCTGGTCTTCTTTGTCAGTCAAAGTCGCAACGTACTGATTAACTGCAACAGTCAAAGCGTAAATAGATGACTTGATAATATCCTCATCAATTCCAACGCCCCAGAACATCACACCATTACATCTGATTCCAACATATGAAACTGCCTTAGAAGAAGAACCTTTTGATAGAGAATGCTCTTCATAGAAAGATAGTTCATAGCTTATATCAAAGAATGACTTGAACGCATTACTTACAGCGTCTAAACGTCCATTACCTGTACTCTTAACGATACGTTTTTTGCCCTGGTATTCAATAGTGACCTCACCGATAATTCCCTGCTCCTGCTTGAAGTGAACTTCAGGAACTTCAAACATGCTGTGGTCATTAATATATTTGTCTTCAAAAATACGATAAACAGTTGCGGGACTCAACTCAGCGTGTTCTCTATCAGAAACGCCCTTAACAGTATATCCAACATCCTCACGCATTTCTTTAGGAATATCTAATCCATAGTTTTGCTCTAAGATGTAGCTTACGCCACCCTTACCTGATTGTGAATTGATTCTAATAACGTCTGAGTCGTATGTTCTTCCAACATCCACTGGGTCAATAGGAAGATATGGAACATTCCACTTGCCTTCTGGGTCAGCGTCACGACATGCCATACCCTTGGCAATTGCATCCTGGTGTGAACCAGAAAATGCTGTAAACACAAGATCTCCTGCGTAAGGCTGACGAGGTCCTACTTCCATACGAGTTACACGCTCGTACAATTCACAAATATGTGGCATATCACTAAAGTCTAGTTCTGGGTCAACACCATGTGAATACATATTCATAGCAAGTGTAATGATATCCACATTACCTGTACGCTCACCGTTACCAAACAATGTTCCTTCTATTCTATCTGCACCCGCAAGTACACTTAACTCTGCTGTGGCCACACCACAACCTCTATCATTGTGTGGATGAACAGAAATAGTTACTGCATCACGGTACTTTAAGTTCTTATGCATATACTCAACCTGAGTGGCAAAAACATGTGGCATAGCATTCTCTACTGTTGCAGGAATGTTAATAATAACCTTGTTATCTGTTTTTGGCTCCCATACATCAAGAACTGCGTTACATACGTCTAGCGCATAGTCAACCTCTGTTCCTGGGAAACTTTCTGGACTGTACTCAAATGAGAAGTTGCCATCCACTTCGTCAGCCAACTTCTTAAGTAGCTTAGCTCCATCTATAGCAATCTGCTTGATTTCTTCCTTGCTCTTTTTGAAAACCTGCTCACGCTGAGCAACAGATGTAGAATTGTATAGATGGATAACTGCGTGCTTAGCGCCCTTTACGGCTTCAAAAGTCTTCTTAATAATATGCTCTCTAGCCTGAGTTAAAACCTGAACTGTAACATCGTCAGGAATCATGTCTCTCTCGATAAGAGCTCTCATAAAGTTGTATTCTGTCTCACTAGCAGCTGGGAAACCGACTTCGATTTCCTTAAATCCAACATCAACTAGTAACTGGAAGAACTCCAACTTCTCCTCAAGGCTCATAGGCTCAATCAAAGCCTGGTTGCCATCTCTAAGGTCCACGCTGCACCAAATAGGTGCTTTATCAATATACTCCTTCTTTACCCAATCATATGTTGGTGTAGGAGGCATAAAATACTGTCTTTTGTACTTGTCATATCCTTTCATAATATCTAGTCTTCCTTTCTGCTGTATCATTACAGCAAATCTTGATATATTTTAATATTTTTATACCGTACAAAGACTATAACACTTTTTACAACATTTGTATAGTGATAATTTTAATCAGTTATATTGATATATTTTAATGCAAAAGGTGCGTTTTTGATTAAAATAATTCAAAAACGCACCTGTAATGTTAATTTTTTGTACTATTTTATTCTTTTTCCAAGAACTTATACACAACTGCCGCGATAGCTGCACCAACTAGTGGAGCTACAATAAATACCCATAGACAGTTGATCGGATTTGAGTTATGACTGATAGCAGAAATGATTGCTGGTCCAATACTTCTTGCAGGGTTTACAGATGTACCTGTAAGACCGATACCTAGGATATGTACGAATGTAAGTGTAAGACCAATAACTAAACCGCCAAATGAACCATGTCCAGCCTTAGCTGATGTAACACCCAAGATAGCGATTACAAAGATTGCTGTTAGAGCTACTTCTACCAAGAATGCCGCAAGATAACTGCCGTGAACACCTGCTAGTCCGTTAGAACCATAAGCATTGTTAGTCATGTCCTTAACTTTACCATAATGGAAAACAAACTTAAGGAATCCAGCACCTACGAAAGCACCTAGAATCTGAGCAATAACATAGCCACAAAAATCTTTAACTTTCATACCACCATTAATCAAAACTGCTAGTGATACTGCTGGATTAATATGACATCCCGAAATATTTCCAATCGAATATGCCATAGCTACGATTGATAGACCGAAAGCTAACGCTGTAAGAACATAACCACCACCATGTTGAGAACTACATCCTACTAGCATAGCTGTTCCGCAACCCATAGTTACTAGAACCATAGTGCCAATAAATTCTGCAAAATACTTTTTCATAATTAACCTCCTAAAGTATAATCCGTTTATCTGCAAACGCACCAATTGCGTTTTACATTCCCGCCAATTGCATGTTAAATCATAATAATTAGTATTTAGCATCTGCTATTTATTATTTGTTTTTTCGCTCAAACTTTCTTCTATTATTATACTCCGTCACATTCTTATCTACAAGAGTTAGAGCAAAGTTAGTTTTAGCACAAATTTATTTATAGTAGATGTTTTTCTGCAAACACTTTAACCAACTCCATATCAATTACTGAAGTGGCTGTTTCAAACGTTAGAATCAAATTCTCTCCTGGAAATATTCCATTACTTTCATATGACTTTATTTTCATAACCGCAGTCCTAGCATATTCCGGGTTGTCCATCATACCTTCATGCTCCCAATATATTTCTTTTCCAGTCTTCGGTGACAAAAATGTAAAATCCGGATATACGATTCCGTAAGGTTTCAACTCTAACGGACATTCGTATTTATATTTCAATCCAACAGAATCAAAGTAATCTGCCATTATTTTTTCAGATTTCGAACGAACCCGCATTCCATTGTTTGTAGTGATTACTGTAGCATCACTTCTAAATGGTATGCCAGCGTATGGTTCTTTAACCCACTCTTCTAGCTGTTGTTGATATGGTATTTCTACCGGCTCGATCAACTTCCTTCGATCTGGTTGTTCCTTTAAATAGATTAATTCAATCTCGTTATTTTTATAATCTTTCAATATGGATTCTAACTGATTTAATCTTTTGCTCACAATATTTAAGACTTTTTTATTGTAAGTTTTTTGTGCTAGTTGCTTAGCAAATTCAATTTTTTCCTTTGGGATATATTCTCCGTTGCGTCTCCCTCCTTTTTTGCAATGATAGTATTGGACATATCCCCCACTCTTACTCAAACGCAAAAAACCGCCTGGCGCATCTACCAACTTTTGCTCGCATTCTTCTTTAACTCTAATTAATCTCTGTTTTTCTTTATCAAGTCTTTCTTTCAACTCCATAATCCTCCTTTCCAAATGCAGTTGCGTATGCATTTGGATTTTCTCTGTTTTCGTCCGTAGACTTTTGCTCGCCTCTACGTATGCATTTTGATTTTCTCTGTTTTCGTCCGTAGACTTTTGCTCGCCTCTACGTATGCATTTTGATTTTCTCTGTTTTAGTCCGTAGACTTTAGCTCGCCTCTACGTATGCATTTTTATTTTCTCTGTTTTAGTCCGTAGACTTTTGCTCGCTTCTACGTATGTATTATTATTTTTTCTGTTTTAGTCCGTAAACTTTAGCTCGGCCCTACGGATACATTTTGATTATCTCTGTTTTCGTCCGTAAACTTTTGCTTGGCCCTACGTATGCATTTTGATTTTCTCTGTTTTAGTCCGTAATCAACATCTCACCTCTACGCATAAACCATTGTTTTCATCACACAAACTATATGTGACCAACTATACTCCTTTTGCAACACGATTTCAAGTCTTATTTCAATAAAAAAAGAATAGCGCGATAAATTCGCACTATTCTATATCTTTCTCCAACAAGCGATAAACTCGCACTATTCTATATAATTCTCCAAGAAGCGAGAAATTCGCACTATTCTATATGCTTCTCCAAGAAGCGATACATTCGTACTTCCTATGGCGGAGCACAAATCATCTCTTTTATTCAACTATTGTAGCTTGGAAATAACTTTGTCCCATAGCAAAGGCTTGATATCTTTGCTTTCTAGTGACATCATGCTCACTACCATATTAGACTCTTTAAGAACATAAATGTACTGGCCGTACTTGCCATCTGCTCGAGGAGTTTTCTTATCACCATCGTCTATCCAGAAGAAGTATCCATACAATCTGTCCATATCGTCGCCTAGCTGATTAGTCAAAGCCATGTCCAAGTATTCTTTGGAAACAATTCTCTTGCCCTTGTACACTCCACCATCTAGAAGCATCTGGCCAATGCGTCCCATCTCCTCGATCTGAAGATAAAGTCCATTAGCCGCGTAGATGTGGCCCATAGGACATCTTGTCCAGTCTACACTATATATTTCTAGTGGATCAAAAAATCTAGGAGTCATATACTCCAACAAATCCTGTCCGAGTTTTCTTTCCATATAAACAGCCAACATATATGTATTAAAATTGCTGTAAAGGAATCTCTCGCCAGGCTTATATGGAAAACTCTGTTTAAAGAAATATGAAACCCAATCTTTTGTCACATATCTAATTGCATCGTCGCCAAAAAACAACGCGTTCTCTAGTCCTGTTGTCATAGTTAGCAAATGCCTAACTTGAAGGTTCTTGATGTTTTCAGATGTATTATCATCAACATATTCTGCGAACTCATCGCAAATGTAATCATCTAGAGTAATCAATCCTTCGTCAATCAATATTCCACAGAACAAGCTAATGATACTCTTGCTCACTGACCATGTGTTAAGTCTGCTCTTGCTGTGAAGTCTTGACCAATCATAAACTATCTCTCCGTCTTTTCTCGCTTCAATATAATTGATTACCAAATCCTGATTTTTAGCTTCCGCCAAAAAATCTTCAAATAACTTACTTATATCCATACCTTCTCCTCTTCAATCAAATCGCCAAAAAATTTGTGCGAAAGTTTTAATGTTATTAGTATACCAAAAGCACATCCACCTTTATTATCAAAAAAGCATATCCGCTTTTTTAACAAATAAAAAAGCACATCCACTTTTTTGTAGATGTGCTTATTATTACCCTACTTTAAGTTTGAACTTTTGTTCTTCCTCATCTGTGTTTACTTTCTGAATATCTGCTCCAAGTCCTCTGAGCTTTTCAGAAAAATGCTCGTAGCCACGCTTAATGTAAACAATATCATCTACAGTAGTAAAACCGTCAGCAGATAATCCAGCAATTACTAAGGCTGCTCCTGCTCTAAGGTCTGGTGCAGTAACCTCTGCACCCTGAAGTCCACCAACACCTGTAAAGAATGCTGTTGTGTTTTCCACCTTAATCATAGCGCCCATTCTGTTAAGCTCTGCTACATATTTGAATCTGTTTTCAAAAATAGTTTCTGTAATTGTACTGTTACCATTGGCGATCGACATAACTGCAGCGAACTGTGGCTGCATGTCTGTTGGGAAACCTGGATAAGGTAATGTTTTGATTTTGCAGGCACGAAGTTCTTCGGCTGCCACAACCTTAACCGCATCATCATACTCGATAACAACACATCCCATTTCCATTAGCTTGGAAGAAATAGATTCCAAATGTCGTGGGATTACATTTCTTATAAGTACTTCACCACCTGTTGCAGCTGCTGCACACATAAATGTACCAGCCTCAATCTGATCAGGGATAGTACTGTAAACTGTTCCGTGTAATTCTGGAACACCTGTAATTCTAATCTTGTCTGTACCAGCACCTCTGATGTTAGCACCCATACTGTTTAGCATGTTGGCTACGTCTACGACATGAGGTTCCTTGGCAACGTTTTCCATAACTGTTCTGCCCTCAGCCATAACAGCTGCTAGCATAACGTTAATAGTAGCACCTACTGATGCTGTATCGAAGAATATATGCTGTCCAACAAGCTGAGTTGCATGTGCACTAATAAAACCGTGGTCAACTATACATTCTGCTCCCAAAGCTTCAAATCCTTTTTGATGAAGGTCAATAGGTCTGCTTCCGATTGCACATCCGCCTGGAAGAGCAACCTCTGCCTTTTTCATCTTGCCAAGAAAAGCTCCTAGCAAGTAATATGAAGCTCTGATTTTTCTCATCTGTTCATAATCTACAATATGAGATTTAATAGTGCTACCGTTAATTGTAACAGTATGTCTGTCAACTCTATTTACAGTAGCTCCTGTTGCTTCTATAGCATCTATCAGATGATTGATATCACTAACATCTGGTAAATTTTCAATTGTAACATCTTCGTTGGCCATCACTGCAGCCGCCAAAAGACCAAGTGCAGCATTCTTTGCTCCACCTATTTCTACTTCGCCTGTTAAAGGTGTGCCACCCTTAATAACATAACGTTCCATTTTTCTCTCCTAATATATCCCATCCACTGCATAAACAGTGTATCAATAAGCTTGTTAATAACCATACAGGTTACAAACATTATACCACTATGGGTTTTATTAAACAATTACAATTTTCAAAAAAAGCACATTATATATTCCCAAATCTTTTTTTCGACCTATATGTTGTGTAATCGCCTGAAACAACCTGTCGCTTTAATATAATTTTACTTATTTTCTTTACGACCGTCGATTGATTACAGCTACAATTACTGCTGTTCGTTCAGGCCGTTGATAATTTGTTGTACAGTGCCTTCTATATCACAACCCTCTTCGTCAACAATGACATCTGCATATTTTTCGTAAAGAGGAATTCTTTCATTGTAGATATCCTCCAGCGTCTGTCCATCTTTCAAAACAACGCCTCTGCTATTCAAGTTGCCCAATCTCTTTTTGAGAGTTTTGAGACTCAACTTTAAATAAACAATAGTAGATATTTCCTTATAGTGATTCATCGCTTCCTCGCCGTAAACCACGCTTCCGCCTGTTGCTATAACAGTCTTCTCCGGAACGATACTTTTGTTCACATCGTTTTCAATCTGTACAAAACCATCGACGCCTTTTTCTCTTATTATATGTTTAAGTAATTTACCCTGGCATTTTTGGATAACAAGATCTGCGTCCAAAAACTGATAGCCCAATATCTTGGCCAAAACTACTCCTGCTGTACTCTTACCTACACCAGGCATTCCTATTAATACAATGTTGTTCTTCATGTCATTCACTCCAATGTTTTGTAATTATAAAATAATTGGTTTTTAT
>CACYHD010000055.1 GCA_902774125.1 uncultured Lachnospiraceae bacterium | reverse complement strand
GCTCAGATTATTTTCTATGAGCCATGGCCAACTAAAGATACAATTTCGGGAGCTAATTCTAAGTTACCTTATTTCACTAACGCTTACATTAAGACTGCCAAGTCAGCCGGCGCTAGACTAGCTCCAGCGGGTGAAGCATTCTACGAATTATATACTGACGAAAAACTAGATTTCTACTGTGCAGATAATAAGCATCCACAGCCTCTAGGAACATTCACATCAGCTGCAACAATTTATTACACATTGTATCCAGATGAAGCATACGGTGCTTTTGCTGCAGCAGATCAGAATTATTATGATTCTCTAATTAACAACAATGTCGCTTATACTAATGAGGGACAACAAAACACATATAGTATAGACACACTGAATAAGATCAATGCTGCAGGTTACAAGTATGCACATGCAGTAGCTGGTCCGGTAGCAGGAAATGGTAAGTATACTTCAGTAGCAGGAGAATTCGTTGATCCTGATGAGATATACAACCCTAACGGACTTCCTGCAGTAACTGGAACAGCGGTTGATGCAAGTGCATTCTCTGCAGCAAATGGTAACATCGCAATTGGCAAAACTTCAACAGCTTCTTCTGGTACTGCATCACTTGGTAACAATGGTGCAACAGGAGACAGATGGGAGTCAACTCAGGGCGTTGATCCACAGTGGTATGTGATCGACTTGGGCAAGGCTACATCATTCGATACTGTAGGATTTATTTGGGAAGGTGCTTATGCATCTAAGTACTACATTCAGGTTTCAGATGATGGTTCAAACTGGGAGACAGTTAAGCCGGTCAAAGCTACTTCGGCACAGACAGTACAAGTTAGTCTAGGTCAGACATACAGCAAGAGATACATCAGAATGATGGGTGTAGCAAGAGGCACAGGCTATGGTTACTCATTCTACGAAATGGCTGTTTGGAACAAGTCAGGACAGGAAGTTACTAATGCAACAACTGCTCAGGCTACAACAAAGCAGACAACAACAGCCGAGGTGACAACAAAGCAGGCAACAACTGCTGAAGTTACAACACAGGCAGCAACTCAGGCTACAACAAAGCCAAGTGGAACTATTAATCCTAACATTACTAAGCCTTTCGGATTAACATGGGCAGGAACTAACAACTTGCCATTCTACTTTGCTTGGGGAGCAATCAATGGTGTTGACGGATACAATGTTTACGTTGACGGTGTATATACACAGACAGTTACTGGTTCATCTGTTAACCTAGACCCAGCTCTTTTTGCCGACGGCGACGAGCATGTAGTTGCAATTCAGACAGTACAGGGTGGCAGCTATTCAGAAGGCGAAGGTTTGGCTTACAACAAGGCAACTGGAGCAATGAGAAGCGTTAAGCTTGGCCCTGACATGAATGAGCTCAAAGACGAAGAGTCTTCAACAGTTGAACAGACTACAACAAAAGAAACAACAACAGCTCAGGCTACAACAAAAGAAGCAACAACAGCTCAGGCTACAACAAAAGAAACAACAACAGCCGAGGTGACAACAAAGCAGGCAACAACTGCTGAAGTAACAACAAAGCAGGCAACGACTGCTCAGGTTACAACAAAGCAGGAGACAACAACTGCTCAGACTACAACAGTTCAGCAGACTACAACTGCACAGACTACAACAAAGCAGACAACAACAGCCGAGGTGACAACAAAGCAGGCAACAACAGCTGAGGTGACAACAAAGCAGGCAACAACTGCTCAGGTTACAACAAAGGCTCCAGAAACTCAGCCAGCCACAAATGAATCAGAGACTGCATCAGTCAAGGTTGTGGATGAGACATCTAACTCTGGAAGCACAGCAAGTGTTAAGAAACCTGCCAAGGTTAAGATCAAGAAGATTACTAAGAAGAAATCTGCTAAGAAACTAGTTATCAAAATAAAGAAGGTTGCTTGCAAGGGCTACCAGGTTGCAGTTTACAAGACTAAGAAGAACGCCAAAAAGAACAAGAAGGCGCTAGTCAAGAAATTCGTTAAGAAGAATAAAGCTAAACTTGTAATCACACACAAGAAACTCAAAGGTAAGAAGGGACTATTCGTAAGAGTTAGAGCTTACAATAAGGTTGACGGATTGCCAGCAGTATACGGTGCGTGGTCTGCAATTAAAAAAACAAAATAATAATTAACCAAATAATCTTTTCACGGGGGTGAGTAACGGAATATTCCGCTGCTCACCCTTTGTGGTTCTAAGAAAAATGTTTTTGGCAACCTGGATATGTAACTAAAACTGTTTTTGGCAATCTGGATATGTAACTAAAAAATAATACGGTTTTGGGAATAATGAGTGTCTAGTGAAATTGAATGGAAGCCGTAGATGTTTTATAATTTATAACTAGCGGATTGACCGAGAAGGTCAAAAGAGAGGAAGGAACAATATGAAGAAAAGATTATTGGCACTTGTGCTGGCTTTTGTTATGGTTGTGACAGGAATCACACTGTTCGACAAGCCAGTGGAGACTAAGGCAGAAGAAATCAATTATACCGGATGGAAGGTTAATTGGTCAGACGAGTTCGACGGAACTTCGTTGAACAGAAATGTTTGGAACGTAGAGGTTAACGGCTACGGCGGATGGAACGAGGAGCATCAGTATTACAAAGATGGCGATGATACTATCCAGGTTAGCGACGGTACCCTCAAACTCATCGGTAGAAAGCAGACTGTTTGGGGAACAGATGCAGAAGGTGTTTACAAGCAGTATGATTACACATCTGCTCGAATTAATTCGGAAAACAAAGTTATGCTAGGCAACGGCCGTATCGAAGCCAAAATTAAGCTTCCAATTTTTAAGGGAACTTTCCCTGCTTTTTGGCTAATGGGTAACAATGGCAAGACATGGCCTGAGTGTGGCGAGATAGATATCATGGAAGCGGTCAACACAGAAAACATCGCTTACGGTACAGCGCACTGGCCAAAAAATGTTGGCACAGGCAGCTCTGAAATCAACAGCGAGGCAGGCGGAACTTACAACTGGAATCTCAACTTGTCAGATTGGCATGTGTACGGCGTAGAGCGTACGGATACATACATCAAGTGGTACGTCGACGGTCGTGTTTATCACACAGTAGATTTGACTAAGGATGCGGTTAACCAGGCTCCACTTAAGCTGGACGCATATATTTTGCTCAACCTTGCTATAGGTGGCGAGTGGCCAGGTCATGTGATCGACGACACAGCTTTCCCTGCAACGATGGAAGTGGATTACGTGCGTCATTATGTGAAGGACAATTCAACCCCTGTAGAGACAACTCAGGCTACAACTACAAGTAACCAGGTTGTCAGCGGAACAGAAATTCTTAAAAACATAGCCTTCAACGGCAAAACTAACTGGGAAGAGACATCAAGCAATAATGCTGTTTTTGCCAACGACGGCAATGGCGCTGTCACTGTTAACGTGCCGGCGTACAACAGCGGAAATGCATGGGATACACAGCTAGTACAAACACCTATCGCCCTAGATTCATCCAAGTACTACGTGGCGACATACAAGGTTAATTCTAGCGCCGACAAAACACTATTGTTTTTGATTCAAAAAACTGACTATACGGCTGAGGACGTGAGCACAATCACGAACATCAAAGCCGGCGAAACCAAACTTGTAAAGGCGGTATTTAAACCAAGCGAAACACGCGATTATCTCTACGGAGTTATGATGGGATACGTCAACAACACAGCATGTGCCGCAAGCACCGTGAAGATTTCTGATGTGAGTTTGAAGGTTTACAATACTCAGGCCGAGGCCCAGGCTGCTTACAACAACATCAAGGAGCCGGAGACAACAGTCGCACCGACAACAACTCAGCAGCAGACTACAACAGCTCAGACCACAACAACTGCTCAGGTAACAAAGGTCAACGAGAATCCGGCCAACATCAAGGTGAGCAACGATGTGGAGATCAACGGCTACCAAATCAGCTACACTAAAGAAGGCACAAGAGCTGTTTACACAATCAACAACAAAGTTGAAGGTCAGAATGTAGTTGAGCGAGGCTTGATATATGGCTTAGCTTCATACGCCAAGGACTCTGACTTGTACTACGGCAGCAACAGCGCTTTCGTAAAAACATACAAAGCAACAAATCAAGGCAAGCTAGACACTAAATATTCTGAGACTTTGCCTTCGGGAACAAGCTATGCCATGACAATGCTATTCGGCCCTAAAACAACAACAGAGTTCCAGACAGAGTGGGCCTCAAGAGCATATGCCAAGCTAGAAGACGGCAGCATTGTTTATTCAAAGGCAAGCCACTACACAATTGTGGACATAGCTAAGAAACTTTATGACGGCTGCAGAATGCAGAACATCAATGGTCATAACTACTTGTACAATGGCATCATCAAGAAGATATATCCAGAGTACGCTGAGGTAGACTTTGACTGGGGCGGCGGAATTGTTTCATAAGCGTTTGTTTTTGGAACGTCATATAATATTAGAGACTGATTTAAAACGGCTTCGAGATGATATTTAATTACAATTATTACTTATAAAATAATTGGAGCACAAGCGTCGGTGAGACGAGTTTTCTTAAATGTCCACAAGGGACGAAAACTCGTCTCATGACGCTTTTAAAATCTTCAGCGGACTGAAGATTTTATCTCCATTATTTCATTCGTAATAATTGATTAAATATATCATCTCTGCAGAATGTTTTAAATCAGTCTCTATTTTTATATGACCTTCAAAAAGAATGCTTTTGAAACAATGTATGGATAGTATTATCAGGTTTGGCTCTGCGGCCCTGATGCTTTATAACGTATATATAATTTGTGCGATATAAGAATATAAAAAAATATGTATTTCATTTGCGAAAATCTTTTTGCTATAGTTAATTCATCACAAGAGAGACGGTATTATTTTCTAGGAGGAATTAATGAAAGCAAAAAGATTTTTGTCATTTTTGATGACAGCTTGTATGATTACAGGCTTGACAGTAGGTGGCGCAATGCATAACAAAAAAGAAGTAAAAGCCGCAGCAGGCTTTAGCCAAAACGATTTTCTTAAAGTGAACGGAACTTACGTTAAGAACAATTACGGAAAAGGTTCTAACGTTTATTTGAGAGGAACTAATATTGGTAACCTTTTCGTTCAGGAATCTTGGATGAGTTCAACTGACGCTAAGGACCAAAAAACAATTTTGGAAAATCTGGTAAATAGATTTGGACAGAGCAAGGCTGATGAGCTTGTTAAATATTACGAAGATAACTACTTCACAACAGACGACTTCGATAAATGTCAGAAAATGGGAATGTCAGTATTGAGAGTTCCATTTACTTACATGAACTTGTACAAGAAGTCAGGAAACAACTGGGTGCTAAGAAGTGATGCTTTTGACAGACTTGACTGGATTGTTGATCAGGCTAGTCAGAGAGGCATTTATGTAATACTTGATCTTCACGGTGCCTTCGGTTCCCAAAACGGACAGGACCACTCTGGTCAGGAGATGGCAGATGTTTCTGAAGTAACATTCTTTAGCAACGAAACACTAATGTCTCAGACATTGGACCTTTGGGAAAAAGTTGCTAGTCATTACAAAGGCAACCCTGCAGTCGCAGGTTACGATACATTGAATGAGCCTGGAGAGAAGGCAGGTACAACTGGAGAAAAACATTGGAAGTTCTACGATAGAATGTACCAAAGAATAAGATCAGTGGATCCAGACCATATCATTATTATGGAATCATGTTGGGGAACAGGAAACCTTCCTAACCCAAGTAAGTATGGATGGACTAATGTGATGTACGAATATCACCATTATCCATGGAACTACACTGGCAATACAGAAGAAGCAGTCAATGGCCAAAAAAGTTCAATTGACGGATTAGTAAATAATGTTAACAACGCCAACTATGGTGTGCCAACATACATTGGCGAATTCAATTGTTTTGACGCCAATGGTGCCTGGGAATATACCTTGGACAAGATGAATAATGCAGGCTGGCATTATACTAACTGGTCATACAAGTCACGCGGTATGGGCAGCTGGGGTATATACCATGAGTATGGAAGTAATGACAAAGTTAATCCAAGCACGTACTCCGAAACAGATATCAAACGAGTTTGGGGAAGCAGTAGTATCGGAACAAACGCCAGCGATACCGGTATTACTTATAACAACTTGTCTAAGAAATTCCCAGGTACAATTGTAAAAGCAGACAGCGCTTACACTAATGACAGCTTTATGGCGATTAAGGCTAGCATTAACAACAAGTATGTATGTGCTGACAAATATGGACAATCTAAGCTTTTGGCCGACAGAGACTCTTACGGCGAGTGGGAAGAATTCAAGGTTGTCAAAAACAGTGATGGAACATATTCTTTCCTATCAAGAGCTAACAACAAATATTTGTGTGCGATTTTTGACGATGCAGATACAGAGAATCCTATCCGAGCAAGAAGTTCTAAGATAAGTGATTGGGAAAAATTCTATATCGAAAAACAGTCAGATGGAACATATGCACTTAGAACTTACACTAACAACAAGTATGTTCAGGCTGACATCAACGATACAACTGCTGGAATATTACATGCCAGCGCAGACACAGTAGGAACATGGGAAAGATTTGTTTTTGAAGCCCAAAACGCAAGTGCGCTTCCAGATGCAGCAAGTGCTACTCAGCCAACTCAGGCGGCAACACAGGCGCAGGGAAGTTCAACAACAAAGTTCCCTAATGACTACAAGGTAGTTGCATATTACCCTAATTGGTACGGCAACTATACAAACAAGGTTCAGTGGGACAAGATAACTCACGCTTACTATGCGTTCGGTCTTCCTAGCGCAGAAAACAACGGATCAATTTATAGTTTGAACGGCGAAAAAGACAATATAAAAGCGATGGTAGATGCATGTAATGCACACAACGTTGTTCCTGTATTGTCAGTAGGTGGCTGGTCACACTCTGGCGCATCAGATGGACTATGCCGAACTGTTTTTGCCAACAATACTAATACAACAGCTAAATGTAATTCGCTGGCTGAGTCAATAGTAAGCCAGGCCAAGGAGCATGGCTTCAAGGGTGTAGACATTGACTGGGAGTATCCAACAAGTTCTACACAGGCTCAGTACACAACATTTATGAAAAAACTAAGAAGTCTATGTACTGAAAATGGAATGTCACTTACTGTGGCAGTTGCTGCAACAAGCGGCGCAGGCTTCACAAGCGAAGTTTTGAACATGCTAGACTTCGTCAACATTATGGCTTATGACGGCAATGAGGGAAGCGGCCACTCTCCATATAGCTTGGCTACTGACTCATTCAATTATTGGAAAAACACAATGGGCGTACCTGCTAAGAAGTTGGTAATTGGTGTTCCTTTCTACGAGAGACCTAACTGGGCATCATACGCTGATATTGTATCTCGCAACTCAGCTTACGCTCAGACTGACTCAGCGCAGATCAATGGACAGACTGTTTACTACAACGGTATTCCAACAATGAAGAAAAAAGCAGAATACGCAGCCAAAAATGCTGGTGGACTTATGATTTGGGAGATTAGTCAGGACAGCACTAATGCTAATCTAAGTTTGCTCAATGCAATATATGACACAACTGTATCGGTTCTTGGAAATGCTACACAGACAACACAGCAGCAGACAACAGTCGCTCCAACAACAGTGGCACCAACAACACAGCAGGCTACAACACAGAATGTTGTTAATACTCCGGGAACAATCAAGGTAGATTCATATAGCAACAAGTCTGATGCTATAACAATAAATAATAACAACGGCGTAACATACGCAGGAAATCTTAACAACGACTTATATCTTGAGTACAAGGTTAAGATAGACAATCCGGGTAAGTACAAGTTGACTCTAAACCTTGCAGCAGGCGATGCACAGTGGAATGCCAGCGGAATGAAGGTAGATGTAGACGGTACAAGCCAGGGAACAGTTCAGGTTAACGGTAGCAGCGGCTGGGAAAACTTCTTAGAACACAGCACTATAGTTAATATTCCTAATGCCGGAACACATACAATACGAATTACTGCAGTTAATGGTGCTGTAAACGTAGCAGACCTCAAACTTGCTGCTTACACAGAGCCTACAACAACACAGGCACCAACTACACAGAAGCAGACAACACAGGCACCAACAACTAAGGCTCAGACTACAGTTCATGTGGATCCATCACAAATCAAGGTAAGCAATGATCTTGAGATTAACGGATACCAGATTAGCTACACAGTTAAGGGACTTAGAACAGTATACTCATGCAACAATAAGGTTGATGGCCAAAACGTTGTAGAGAGAGGACTAGTATACGGCCTCAAAAACAAAATCAACGACAGCGACCTATATGTTGGCAGCAGTTCAGCATACGTCAACAGCTACAAGGCAACTGCAAAGGGTGAAATTGGATACAACTATTCTACGAATATGCCTGATGCTACAAGTTACGCTATGACTATGTTGTTCTCTAACAGCAGTATTGCAGAGTTTACAATTAACTGGTCACTAAGAGCTTACGCTAAGCTTGAGGATGGCACTTACGTATACAGTAATGTGAACAGCTATGTGATCGAAAACGTTGCATCTAAGTTATATGACGGATGCAAAATGCAAAACAAAGCGGGACATGAATATCTATACAACGATATTCTTAAGAAAATAAATCCAGCTTATCCTATGGTAGACTTCGACTGGGGATCAGGAATAGTTAATTAGACTTATGTGAAACTATATACTAAGCCAATGTTGCTTCCTATCTGTAAAAGGGTAGGGAGCAATAATTTGGCCCAAAAGGTGCCAATATTCGTGGAGGTGAGCTCAAATTTATAAAAAAGCCACCTAAAACAGAGTGTAATAAAAAACAGAATACTTTTACGAATATGAATATTGAAGCACTTATTTTAAAAACATAGAATGAAGATACTACAGGGAACGGCCCGAAAAAATATTTTAGAGTGAGGAGAAAAATATGAAAAACTTATTTGCAAAAAAAGGTAAGTTGAGCAAGTTAGTAAGTGGCTTGCTTGTTGTTGCACTTGTTTTTGGCAGCATGATGGGAACACAGTTTGCTTCATCATCCAAAAAGGTGCAGGCAGCAACAGTTAATCCACAGTACAGAAACGTTATGTACTATGGTGAGTGGTCTATTTATGCAGGCCAAAAGAATTTTACACCAGACAAGATTCCAGGTAATTACATTACACATCTTAACTTTGCGTTTATGGATGTTGATGAGAACGGTAATGTTGTATCTTGTGATACTTGGGCAGATTTTGAAAATCCTAACGTAGGATACTCAACAACATCAGATAGCGTTTGGGCAGGTGTT
>CACYHD010000054.1 GCA_902774125.1 uncultured Lachnospiraceae bacterium | reverse complement strand
TCTTTAAAAATTTTTTTAGTTTCATTTGTCTTTCCTCCTACTAATAACTAATATCACGGTGTTACATCATTAGAAACTCCCGGTTAATAGAAGTATCGCTAGATTTATATGTGTTAGAATTTTCTGTTCTCTCACCTACTAATTCTTTAACTACTGTTATCTCATTTTTTGATTTTTTATTATTAGCACTTACTTGTGGTGAAGTGTAATTCGTACTTGTAATAATTAATGTTAACGACAAAAAAATCGATGTTAATCGCTTTGCTAGTAATATATTCATAAGTCTCTCCTTTAATATTCAATTATTCCGAACAATATGTTACACCTACAAAGTAGCATGACAATAATACTAATACAATCACAATTAATAAAATGATACTCGAATGTAAAAGATAAACTTTATCTCAACTCTTATTTACGAACTACAAATAAATAGACAAAGAATTATTTTGATATATGAATATTTCAAAACAAAAACGGTATTGGAATAATCCAATACCGTTTTGTAATTTCAAAAACTATTAATTAGTTCTTTTATTATTTAGTCTTTTTTGTTTCCTTAGCAGCCTTTGTTGCCTTAGCTGTTGTGATAGGTGCCATTGTTGTTGTAGGCTCGCTACCCTTCTTGTATGTAACGTTATCACAAATGAATTCCTGAACCTTCTGGTAAACGATAGCGTATTCTACTTTATCCTTGCCATACTGCTTTTCAAGATCCTTTAGGCTAGCCTTCTGCTGCTTAGCTAGTGTTTCAGCTTCCTTCTTGTACTCTGAGCTGCTTAGTGTTAAGCCTTCCTTCTCAGCAATGCCGTAAACAACCATTCTTTCCTTAAGTGTTGTTTTGCTCTGCTTGCTTAGCTGCTTCTCCCAATCCTTCTGTGACATTGAGCAAGCCTCTAGGTAAGTCTTAAGATCAGCACCATACTGCTGCTGAAGCTGAGCAACGAACTGTGATTCCTGCTCTTCCTTCTGTGTCTTAAGTGCCTTAGAATTGTATTCTTTAACCTTAGACTCGTCGATGATTTTCTGCCATACCTTGTTTGTGATATTAGCGATCTTCATCTGTCTCTTAGCATATTTTTCGAATTCCTTAACTGTCTTAACTCCAACTGAAGAGTAGTTCTTCTTAACGAACGCATTGTCCATCTTAGGAGTTTCAGTCTTCTGAATGCTCTTAACCTTGAATGTGAACCATACAGGCTTGTTAGCTAGCTTAACATCTTTCTTGTTAACCTTTGTTGTCTGTGTGTAAGTCTTAGGGAACTTAAGCTTAGCTGTGAACTTGTCGCCAACCTTGTGTCCTACTAAAGCCTTAGTAAATCCTGGAATGAAGCTGCTTTCCTGAGCTGTGATATCGATTGTCTGATCCTTAGCTGTACCACCTTCGAAAGCTACTTTCTTTCCGTTAACTTCAATCTTACCTTCGTAATCTACAACAGCTGCTGAGTCCTTCTTGAGAGTACCCTTCTTTACTGTCTTAGTTGTAGAGTTCTGCTGAAGAATGTTGTCTACTGCCTGCTTGTACATTTCGTTAGTAACCTTTACGTCGTCCTTGTAAACAACTCTTCCCTTATACTTAGCAAGATCAATCTTGCCATCGTCTGTTGATGTAGCGCCACATCCAACAACAGTCAAAGCCATTGCTAGAGTAAGAGCTACTGCTGCAATTTTCTTAAACATATCTTTCTCCTCACTGTTTATTCTCGCCCCTGTACGAGACGGAGTATTTAATTTGAAACTTTACGTTCAAAAACTAACATACCGATTTTAGCACATTTTCATTCACATTTAAAGATTTTAATTGTGAAGAATGAGTGAACTATTTATTGATTATACGTTGATTTCGGCTGTGATTCCCAATTCATCCTTATACTTCTCAAGAATAGGATTAATCTCTTCCTTAAGGAAATCCTCAACCTGCTCTGGAGCTCTTCCTACATACTTAGAAGGATCCATTGTTTTTTGCAATTCTTCTAATGTTAGGTTGAATGCAGGATCGTTAGCGATAAGTTCTAGCAAGTTGTTCTCTAGACCCTTCTGCTTAACATTAGCGCCTGCTTCCATAGACAATGTTCTAATCTGCTCATGAAGTTCCTGTCTGTCACCACCTGCTTCTACAGCGTCCATCATAATGTTCTCTGTAGCCATAAATGGTAGCTCGCTCATAAGTCTCTTAGTAATAACCTTGTCATATACAACTAGACCGTCTACTACGTTGAGGTACAAGTCTAGAATACCGTCTACTGCAAGGAATGCTTCTGGAACACTGATACGCTTGTTAGCTGAATCATCTAGTGTTCTCTCAAACCACTGTGTTGATGATGTAATTGCCGGGTTAAGAGCAACTGTCATAACATAGTTAGCTAGAGATGCAATTCTTTCTGAACGCATTGGGTTGCGCTTGTAAGCCATAGCTGATGAACCAATCTGGCTCTTTTCAAATGGCTCTTCAATTTCTTTAAGGTGCTGTAGCAATCTGATGTCGTTAGAGAACTTGTGAGCGCTTGCTGCAATACCTGACAATACGTTAAGTACTCTTGTATCCATCTTACGTGAATATGTCTGACCAGAAACTGGGAAGTACTTGTCGAATCCCATTTTCTTAGTAATCTTCTTCTCTAATTCTTTTACCTTCTCATGGTCGCCGTGGAATAGCTCTAGGAAACTAGCCTGTGTACCTGTTGTTCCCTTATTTCCAAGAAGCATCATCTGATCAATCATGTATTCAATATCATCAAGATCAAGCTTAAGCTCCATTAACCATAGAGATGCTCTCTTACCTACTGTAGTAGGCTGAGCTGGCTGAAAATGAGTAAATCCTAGTGTTGGAAGACTCTTATACTTGTCTGCGAACTTGCTTAGCTCTGCGATAACATTAACAAGTTTCTTTCTAACAAGTTTGAGACCTTCTGTCATAATAATAATATCTGTATTATCACCTACATAGCATGAAGTAGCACCTAGGTGAATAATTCCCTTAGCGCTAGGACACTGCTGTCCGTAAGCGTAAACATGAGACATAACGTCATGTCTTACTTCTTTTTCTCTAGCCTTTGCTACATCGTAGTTGATATCTTCAGCGTTAGCCTTAAGTTCATCAATCTGTTCCTGTGTGATATTAAGTCCTAGCTCCATCTCTGCTTCTGCTAGAGCAATCCATAGTTTTCTCCATGTTCTGAACTTCATGTCTGGTGAAAAAATATACTGCATTTCTTTGCTGGCATATCTCTCGCCTAAAGGTGTTGTGTACTTATCACTCATTTTTACTCTCCTTTTTTACAATTTGCTTCTTCTATAACCAAAAACAATTACAATAATTCTTTGATTAGCTTATTAACGATACCTGGGTTGGCTTTGCCCTGAGTTGCCTTCATAGTCTGGCCAACTAAGGCGCCAATAGCCTTGTCTTTACCATTGCGAACATCATCTGCAGCCTTAGGATTTTCTTCAATAACCTTTTTGATTATTTCTTTCAATCCTTCCTCGTCATTGTCCTGCTTCATGTTATGTTCTTCGACATATTTTTCCGGATCAACGTCATCCTTAAACATTGCTTCAAAAACTTCCTTAGCAGCGCCTCTGTTAATAACACTGTCCTCGATAAGTTTGATCAGCTTAGATAAGTTAGCTGCGCTTAGCTTAATTTGGTCTGGGTCAATGCTTTCTTCCTTGCAAAGTCTCATTGTCTCACCCATTATCCAGTTACTTACTTCCTTAGGCTTGTTGCCCAATGCAACAGTCTCTTCGAACAAATCAGCAAGTGGCTTGTATAGAGTAATAATGTCTGCATCATACTCAGGAAGCTGGAAGTCTGCGATGTATCTTGCCATCTTGGCATCTCTAAACTCCGGCTCCTTGGCCTTTACTTCCTCAATCCACTCGTCACTTATAATAATTGGAACAAGGTCTGGGTCCGGGAAGTATCTGTAATCCTGTGCATCCTCCTTAGAACGCATTGGATATGAGAACTCCTTAGTGTCGTCCCATCTTCTTGTCTCCTGCAATACTTCTTCTCCGGATTCAATCAAATCTATCTGTCTGGCCTTTTCGTTTTCGATAGCTCTTGTTATAGACTTGAATGAGTTAAGGTTTTTCATCTCTGTACGAGTTCCAAATTCCTTAGCTCCAACTTCTCTTACAGAAAGGTTAACGTCCGCTCTCATTGATCCTTCGTTAAGCTTGCAATCTGAAGCGCCTAGATACTGAATAATCTGACGTAGCTTTTCAAGATATGCTGTAACCTCCTCGGCAGATCTCATATCAGGTTCTGATACAATCTCGATTAGAGGTACACCTGAACGGTTAAGGTCAACAAGTGAAGCGTCATTCCAATCATCATGGATTAACTTACCTGCGTCCTCTTCCATATGGATTTCGTGAATTCTAACTTTTTTGTCGTTGCCCTCAGCATCTTTTATTTCTACATATCCATCTGTACAAATAGGCTTATACAACTGTGATATCTGGTAGTTCTGTGGGTTGTCAGGATAGAAATAGTTCTTTCTATCAAACTTGCAGTTCTGTGTGATTGTACAGTTTGTTGCAAGTCCAACACTCATAGCGTACTCTACAACCTGCTTGTTGAGAACAGGTAGAGAACCAGGCATACCTGTACATACAGGACAAGTATGTGTATTAGGTGCTCCGCCAAACTCTGTTGAGCATGAGCAAAAGATTTTTGTTTTGGTTGCAAGCTCTACGTGAACTTCCAAACCGATGACTGTCTCGTAATTCTTCATTTATTATTCCTCTTTCAATTCAGTGCAAGTGATGCACTAACTTATTAGTATTTATTATTTGGTAGCCTGCTCGTATGCATATGCTGCATGCAACACATTGTCTTCTCTAAAGCAATCACCAATAATCTGTAATCCAATAGGCATGCCGTTAGAATCGTTGCCGCATGGAACTGAGATTCCCGGAAGACCTGCCAGGTTAACTGATACTGTATAAATGTCTCCCAAATACATCTTAAGTGGATCGCTCAAACTCTCTCCAATCTTAGGTGCTGTATTAGGTGCAACAGGACCAATAATCACATCGTACTTAGCGAAGGCTTCATCAAAAGCTTTTTTGATTAGCGCCTTAACCTTAAGTGCCTTAAGATAATATGCATCGTAGTAACCTGAGCTCAAAACGAATGAACCAAGCATGATTCTACGTTTAACCTCATCGCCAAAACCTTCTGAACGTGTCTTCTTATACATATTGTGAAGGTCTCTGTAATCATCTGTTCTATATCCATACTTAACACCATCAAATCTTGATAGGTTAGAACTAGCTTCTGCATCGGCGATAACGTGGTATGTAGGTACAGCGTAGTTAACTAAGTTGAAGTCGAACTCCTCAACGATAGCGCCTTTGCTCTTGAGAACCTCAATAGCGCCAAGTACTGCATCCTTAACTTCTTCGTTGATGCCCTCTCCGAAGTAATCTTTAGGAACACCAATCTTCATACCCTCAACGTTCTCGTCTAACGCTGACATAAAGTCATAATTGTCTCTCTTAATTGATGTGGAGTCTTTAGCATCATAGCCTGCAATAACTTCAAGAGCTGCTGCGCAGTCCTCTACGTTTTTGGCTACCGGTCCAATCTGGTCAAGTGATGATGCATAAGCGATTAGTCCGTATCTTGATACTGTTCCGTATGTTGGCTTGATTCCTACAACGCCACAAAATGCACTAGGCTGTCTGATAGATCCGCCTGTATCTGAGCCCAATGAATAGAAGCATTCGTTAGCTGCAACTGCGGCGCAAGCTCCACCTGATGAACCGCCTGGAACTCTTGTTGTGTCCACAGGGTTCTTTGTTGGGCCATAGTAAGATGTCTCACAAGTACTTCCCATCGCGAACTGGTCCATGTTAGTGCTTCCGATTATTACAGCGCCTGCTCTCTCAAGATTGAGCACTGCCTCTGATGAGAATGTTGGCTTGAAGTCATCCAAAATCTTAGATGAGCATGATGTAAGCTTGCCCTCGTAGCACATGTTATCCTTGATAGCTACCGGCACTCCTGCAAGTGGAGATGTAAGCTCACCGGCGTCAATTTTCTTCTGAATCTCGTCCGCCTTAGCCAAAACTTCTTCCTTATCATACACAGTTACATAACTGTTAATATCATCTTCAACCTTGGCAATCTGATCGTACACTGCTTCTGTAGCTTCTCTAACAGTGATTTCTTTGTCTTTGATTTTTTTGCCAAGCTGAACTGCTGTTAATTCTAAAATGTTCATTTCCAAACCTCTTTTTTTATTATTGTTCCTTACACTGCATGCTGCAGCACCTCGTTAGTTTAGTCGAATGTCTTAGGAACTATATATGTCTCTCCATTGCTATCCGGTGCGTTCTTAAGCATATTATCTCTGTCATCTCCGTTAGTAACAACGTCATCTCTAAAAACATTGTTAACGTCAAAAACATGACTCATTGGCTCTACACCGCTAGTATCTAGTTCGTTAAGCTTGTCAATATAATCTAGCATTTCGCCCATATCGTGCTTAGCTTTTTCCTTCTGCTCGTCTGACAATTCAAGCTTTGCTAATATACCGACATATTCGATTGTTTCGTCTGAAATAATGTTTGCCATAATAACCTCCTAAATGGCATTATTAGGTAGTTTTTACCCACTCTAAATATCTTAAATAATATAGTAAAAAAAGTCAAACTTTTCTAGCATAAAACCGCCATTTAATGTATACTAGAATTAGAGTTTATGGAGTGGGCACGGAACCACAAATATTTTTTGATTTCACCTTGATAGATCCAGGTCTATTTAAGTGTTTTGAAGTCACCAAAAAAGAGAGGAGGTATATTATGCTAGAAGAGAGAGTTGTGAAGTATTATTCAAGAAAGGATCCTAACATAGCCTTGAAGGTTATACCTGGACATTTCTCCACAAAGCATGCGCATCTAAATTGCTACTTAGATGTAACTACCATGAAGACTCGTGCTAACGAGGCCGAGCGCATAGCTGTTGCTATGAAGGATTACTACAATGTTATGGGTCGTCCTATAGACACTATCGTCTGTATAGACGGCTGCGAGGTTATTGGAGCATTTCTCGCCAACGAGCTTGCAAGAGCAGGTATCTTGTCAATGAATGCCCACAAAACTATTTATGTAGTAACTCCAGAGCATGATATTTATGGCGACATGATTTTTAGAGATAATATGAAGCTAGCTATCAAAGGCAAAAATGTCTTACTCCTCATGGCAAGTTGTACTACTGGTAGAACAATCAGAGGTAGTATCGAGTGCATCAAATATTATGGTGGAACTGTTCAGGGCGTTTCTGCTATTTTTAGCGCTCTTGATTCTGTGGACGGATTCAGAATCGATTCTCTATTCAGAGAGGAAGATATTCCTAACTACGAATCATACCAAAACCATAACTGTCCAATGTGCGAGGCAGGCGAACCTGTTGAGGCATTAGTTAACGGTTACGGATACAGCAAGCTGTAATTATTTAATAACAAATTAAAAGAGTTGTCGGATGACAACTCTTTTTTTATTGCTTAGACGTTTCTTGCCCATATTCGCCATCTCGCTTAGAATGGCGATGATCTTTTCTTTTTCATAAACTGGATAACATGCTTTTTCTTTGTTTTGTTTTTTATTACAGCAGGCTGCCAGTTATTCATAGCGCCCCTATAAACGTAGCATGGTATAATCTTCCCTTTTTGTTTTTTTACTTTGTCCTTGTCGATAGTCAATGTGTGCCTATATATAATTGTTCTGTTTTCTGGATGTCTATTGCCGCCAAAAACAAAATTACCCATTGAGTATATTATCGTTTTGCCCTTGTATTTTTCCATAGGCTGCAAAACGTGAGGGTGGTCACCTATTACCAAGTCAGCACCGTAATCGATAAGTCTTCGGCATGCATTTTTCTTCCATCCCTCCGGCTCGTGAATAGCCTCTGTTCCACCGTGGAAATATATTATCTGATAATCGCTTTTCTTAGATGCCTTCTTAATATACTTTCTTATTTGTGGCACAACTCCATCGTAGTACATAGAAACAGCTATAATTGCTACCTTGAAGCCCTTCTTAGAAAAATATCTAATATGACCTTCGTCGCCCCATACAACTCCAGCTTTTTTAATCGCTTTCCTTGTGTCCGTTTTGCCAGTCATTCCGTAATCCATAATGTGGTTGTTTTCTATGGAAACGTAATCGATTCCACCGGCCTTAAGTATTCTGGCATTTTTGGCTTTGGTCTTGAACCAAAATGCTTTGATTCCAGGATTAGCCACCTGTCCCTTATCCGATATTGGGAGTTTCTTGTTGGAGTACACATTCTCAGCATCTCCGATTGTATAATCATCATTCTTAAAGAACTTGCTAACCTTTTTCAAAAAATAAGATGGCTTTTTGGACTTGGCCACATCCTCAAAGCAATTGGCATAATATGTTCTGGCATCAGTGGCGCAGAGCAAGTCTCCAACGAAGTGCATCTTGATAGTGAATGCTGTTTTTTTCTTAACCTTTTTCTTCGGCTTTTTAGTATTTGTTGCTTTATTATTCTTGACAGTAGTTTTATTATTCTGGGCAATAGTTTTTGAGCCACTAGCCGTTCCAGCCTGATTCTTAGTTGTTGGCTCGTTAACTAGCTTAGTCTCGTCGTTTTGAACCGAAGCCTTAACTTCATCCGGATAGTATGGTTCCTTAGTTTGCCACATCCATACACCGACTGCAGCTATTGCCAAAACAAAAAGTACCACTCCTGCGATTTTTAATTTCTTCATAGAAAAGATTTCCTTTCTAGCCGTATTACAATAGTTGTTCTTCTTCTATTATAGATTAAAAAATGTCAGTAATCAAAAAGGCCGCGCTATATTGCACGACCTGTTTGATTATTTATTATTAATCATATTCGGTTTTTAACCTTTTTGATTATATATAAACTTTTATTATTTGATTTTAACCTTCTTAACGGCTGACCATTTACTGTAAACTTTTGTTCCATTGTCTGAAACAAAACTTCTTACCCTTACGAATAATTTCTTTTTCTTAAGTTTCTTAGACTTAATAGTAAACTTAGCCTTGTTAGAATTAATTGTCTTCTTGAAGATATGCTTCTTAAGCTTTTTAGCTGCAGACTTAGTCTTGTAAACTCGTACCTGATATCCTGCTACATCATAAGCCTTCTTAAGCTTGATAGTTAACTTCTTGGCACTCTTCTTTTTGCTTGTCTTTGATACAGTTGGCTTAGGAGCATTCATCTTAGTCTGTGGACTAAGTGTTACTGTCTGCTCAGGTACAACTGTATTGCCACCTTCTGAAGTAATTGTATGTGACTTAATGTTTAGCTTGAAGGTACTTAATTTCTCACTTCCAGTATTAGCAAACTGATAGAAGATGTGAACCTTATTAGATGTAGGTACAAAATCAAGTGTTACAGTTTTTTCTGCGCCACCCTGAAGTGTAATCTTCTGAGTCGCGATTGCATTGCCATTGCCATCAGTTACAACAAGTGTAACCTTCTTATCCATTGAAGATGTTAACTTAGCGCTGTATGTTGTGTTAGCATTAGCAGTTACTGGTACATTCAAGTACTGTGCCTGCAAAGCGTCCTGTGGAGTATTGTACTGTTTTCCTGCCTTTGAAACGTTAATGCTTGTATTACCGTTAGGCTTAACATCAAATGTAGCTGCAACTTCGTTTTTGTCAGATGCTACATAGCCAGTAAATAGTGCTCCATTCATTTCTGTCAAATCTG
Organism: uncultured Lachnospiraceae bacterium; assembly: GCA_902774125.1. Classification (GTDB taxonomy): domain Bacteria; phylum Bacillota; class Clostridia; order Lachnospirales; family Lachnospiraceae; genus Eubacterium_G. The sequence goes on along the minus strand of CACYHD010000054.1, from coordinate 301 downwards.
CCTTTGTTGAAACAGATGTTGGCTTTTGAGTTGTTGGTGCCTTTGTTGTAGGCGCCTTTGTTGTTGTAGGTCTAGCTGTTGTTGCATCAATCTGAGCATTGTCAGATCCGTATACAGCCATATCCTCAATAGAATATCCATACTGAGTAGTTCTAGCTATACCATTAATTCTGATGTATCTACCAGTAGCCTGCTCTCTTAAAACAGTCTTATCCCATCTACCACCATTATTGCTTTCTACTGTGGCTACAGTAGTGAAGTTATTGCCATCATTAGAAACTTGAATCTCGTACTTAGCAGC
>CACYHD010000053.1 GCA_902774125.1 uncultured Lachnospiraceae bacterium | reverse complement strand
TGTTACTTGTTAAGTTGATTGAACCGCCGTATACGGAACCGTACGTACGGTGGTGTGAGAGGTCGGGAAAATTTGTTTAATTTTCCCTCCTACTCGATTTGCCCTAAAGTATCATTATTTACAAAAGTGCATAATATTTTATAAAAAAAGAAACAAAAATAAAATACGACACCACTCTCTGAAAAACATTCCTTATACCTCAAACTGTAAGTGTGATAATTTGATAACAGCTAAAAACGGAAACTATTTAAACTGAGGGCCATACTTTTTTGTTCGGATCCGGTGGTATGTGCAATTAGTTTGAAACGGCATTTACAAATGAATATGGAGGACGTTATGAAAAAGCATTTGTGGAAAAAAGTCCTTGCTGTTTCTTTATCAGTGGCTATGTTGGCGACTAGTTTTTCTTTTTCTAAGCTAGGTTCAACAAGTGTACTTGCTGCAACTATAAGCAGCAATTCTGATTTTACAGCAGAGGCAGTTGACACTTCGAGTTCTGTTTGTACACTTAAGTTTAAGGCAAACAACTATGCAAAGTATGTTATTGCACACTACAAGGTTAACGATGGAGCGCTTAACAATGTTATGATGAGTTCTTCGAACGGATATGATTTCTCATATAACATTAATGGCTTGTCAAAGGGAACTAAGATTAAAGTTTCTTTTACGTACAACAAAGGCAATGTACAGTACGACACATCTGAGGCAAGTTACACTACAGGTTCATCAGGCAGCAACTCAAACGTTGCAGCACCTTTTGGCGTAGTAGCCGAGGATAGAGGAAACAACCAGATGGGAGTTGTTTGGGGCAACGGCGGAGCAGAAAGCTATAACATCTACATCGACAATAATAAGATTGCTACGGGAGTCGGTTGTGGATATTACGTAATAACAAACGTTTCTGCGGGAAAGCATACTGTTGCGATTTCTGCTAACAGTGGATCTTCAGAGTCTGCCAAAACTGCTGTGGAAGTAGTAGTTACAGGCGCAGCAGCAGCTACAACAGCCAAGCCTACAACAAAGGCACCAAGCAACAACGGTGTTGTTACTGTTTATCAGGATATCAACTACGGTGGAACAGCAGTTTCTCTTCCAGTAGGCGATTACAATATGAATGACCTAATAAGCAGAGGTTTCAAAAACGATGATATGTCATCAATCAAAGTAGCTGATGGTTACCAGGCAATTATTTACTGGGATATTAATTTTGGCGGAGCGTCCAAAACTATAACAAGCAACACTTCATGGATTGGTTCAGACTGGAACGACCAGATGACATCAATTAAAGTTCAGAAGAAGTCTAATACACAGACAACAACAAAGGCTTCTAGTTCTTCAACAGGATGGACTGTAGTTCCTGCATCAGACAACAAGGTGTACTATAAGAATGCTAACAACATTAGCATCGTAAATGTACAGCAGCCAGGTTTTGCATCAGCAAGAGGTGTTTATGCAACAACTTCAATGGCAATAGATCACATCAACATTAACGGATCTAGAGCATCAGGTTCACAAGTTGCAATCCAGGGCGCTGGCGCAATTGTTTATCTAAGTGCAATCGCAAGCTCTGACACAGTTATTCAGTACTGTGAAGCTAACGGCAATTTAATAGGTCAGGTTACATACAAAAACAATGATGGTTCATCTTCAAGCTCAGGCAGTGGAAGTCAGCCAACACAGGGCTCTAACACAGGTGGCAATCAGCCAACTCAGGGTTCTAACACTGGTGGAACAACATTCACTAGAGATTCATCATTGCCAAAACCATTCGGTCTTGTTTTGACTAATCCGGATGATGGAATTATCTCAGTTGTTTGGGGAGCAGGAAATATTAACTGCTACAACGTGTATGTAGACGGAGTTAGAAAGAGAACTAAGGTTCAGGCCGGCGTTCAGCAAATTCCGGTTCAGACTGCTGGCAAGCATACAGTAAGTATTGCAACAGTTAGCGGAACTAAGGAATCAGACTGGGAGTCAATGGACATTAACGTTAACGGTACTGCACCACCTGAAACAACAGATTATCCAATCGAAAAGAAGCCTCAAAGAGATAACAGCTTGCAGAAAAAGGCAGGCAAGATGATTCTTCAGATGAATAACAAAACTAACGGCAAGTATTCTGACGGACAGATTTACTGGACAATTCTTGGAAAGAACTCTAGCGGAACACTTTGCTACCTAGATACTAATGGTAATCTCGTTCCTGCATCAACAGGACTTAACAACGGAACTATTGGTTCTAGAACATATTCCAAAACTGTTATTCACACAATGGCAGAAAAGAGATGGGTAGACCTTCCAGCTATGTCATCAGGAAGAATGTACATCAGCTACGGTGAACCTGTTTATATCAATTTCGTTCAGGGCGCTGATGGTCTTATGGGATACGCAGGACCTGATGTGAACAACAGAGAGGATCCTAACGCTAACACATTATTCGAGTATTTCGAGTTCACAACAGAAGCAGTTAACGGAGGAATCACATTCCACGGTAATACAACACGTGTAGATTTCTTCAGCTTCCCATATATGATTAGACTTATGGATGAGTACGGCGGATTCGACAGATGCGTAGGTGATATTGGCACAAGAAGCGAAATCTTCAGTGCATACAACAACGAAGTACCTAACGCGTTTAAGGGATTGGCCAACGACAAACGTATAATGGCTCCATGCAAAACTTTGTTTAACACAGGCCAGCAATACGGCAACTACTTCCAGGATTACATTAACAGATTCTGGAGTAAGTACACTAATGAAGATCTTGTTTTTGCCTGCGAGGGCGGAACATTCAGAGGTCGAGTAGAAGGCAATAGAATGAGATTTAGTAAAGATGGCTCCGGTGCTTATTACGTATCAAAGCCAACAACTCAGGATGTGCTAGAAGGCAAAGGCGCATTTGCTGAGGGAAGCGTTGTAGAAAAAGTTATTGAAGCTCAGCTTTGTGCGGCATTTAACAGAGGTGTTGCAATGACACCACAAAACTACAACAAGCCATCAACATACTACAAGACAGATAGTATTTACAATGCATATGCAGGATTCTTCCACAATCATTCTGTAAGCAGCAAGGCTTATGGATTCTGCTACGATGATGTTAACGATCAGAGTACATTGGTAGAAACAGGCAATGCTGATGCATTAGTAATAGATCTCAAATGGTAAAAAGAATACTGACTATACAAATAAGAGTATAAGTTATTTCGTATATACAGTTTCACTCTAAAAGGGGTGCAGTCCTTGTGGCTGCGCTTCTTTTTGTTGGTGAAAAACAAGAAGTTAGTTTTTTTATATAATATAGAGACTATATTTTTATAACGTAGATGTTATATACTCATAACATAGAGGTGATAAGCCCGGATTTTATTAATAAGGCACATTAACAGGAGGAAAGTTATGAAAAAGTCTATGTTAAGGAGATGTTTGGCATCTGTTCTTTCATTGGCGTTAGTAGTGGGTACTATTAGTATTGCGCCAAAGGAAGTCAAGGCGGTAGATAGAAGCACACCATGGAAACTATCTACTAACAGACCTGCATATTCATCATCAACTAACGGTGGTGACATTGCGACATTTGCCACAGACGAGAGATTAGGAACACAGTGGGGCGCTGCAGCTAACAAGGCTGATCAGTGGTTAGATATCGACCTGGGCGGCAAGGCAGATATTTCTAAGGTAGTTATCGATTGGCAGAATAATGCAAGCTACGGTGTAAGTTACGAAGTGCTTACATCAAATGATGAAATAAGCTGGAAGTCAGTTTATTCAACTACTAACGGAACAGGCGGTCAGGAAAAACAGGTTTTGAGAACTGACGGCACTGTGGATTATACATATTATGAAGACGTGCTAAGCACAGATAGTGCCAATGCATACAAGCTTACAGCAAGTAACGGACGTTATGTCAGAGTACTTATTCACTACAGCAAGTCACAATCAGGTTCTGGCAACAAGATAGATGGCTGGGGAGCATCAATCAGAGAACTTGAAGTATACGGAATCGGCGACAACGATTGTATTGATCCGGTTTCTGATGCACCAAACCTAGCACTAAACAAAAACGTAGAGGTTTCTTCTCATTCAACTCCATGGTGGGCTAGCAAACCACTTGATGGAAGCAATGCAGTTGATGATGACTATGAGTCATATTGGCTATCAGAAGGTAATGATGATGTAGCATCTAAGTGCAACCAAACACTAACAGTTGACCTTGGAAAAAAATATACAATTGGAAGAGTTTTGCTTCAGTGGCAGACAGAGTACGGTAATATTTGGGACCTTCAAGTTTCAGCTGATGGAGAGCATTTTGATACTGTATACAGACAATTGCACGGTAACGGCGAAGACGAAGAAATAAGAATCTACGCTGAGAATGTAAGATACGTAAGAATGCAAGGTATTCTAATGGGAAGAGGTAGCGGTTACTCAATCCGTGAACTCAAGGTTTATGAGTACGAGAACGGCGACCCTAAGACTACATATGACATACCTGATATTCCAGAGAAAAAAATAGAAAAAATGGGTCAAGGTAGCTACGTAATTGATGACGGAGCGCTACTACAGCCTAGAGAACCTAAATATATAACAGACAATGCAGGCGTACCTATTCCATCAAACGACTGGTGGACATCAATTATTTACACTAAATATTCAGATGTTATGCCAGCACTTCCAATGGCGTATAAGTACAGCGCTACTGGTTTGGGAATGTACTATGCAGACGGTGCATATACTAGATCAGACAACGGCGGTATGGGATGCGATTCAAGATTTTTTGACCTAACTCTTGGTGCATCTAATGTTGTTGGAAAGGCTTCAGCAAAGCTTGACGGATATGGTGACTGGTCAGTTGATGCTGTTTTTTCAGACAACGACACACCTAAGATGCGAAGCACTATGACAAAGGGTTCACCTTTTATTTATACAACGTTCTCTGATCCTAATGCAGTAGAACTTAATGTTAATAATCTAGTTAAGTTTATGGACAAAAACGGCAATGAGATTATTACTCAGGATGGCGTTGCAGTAAACATCGACCACTTCGCGGTAGAGTCCAAAAATGAAAGTGAGGCACCTGGTGATGGCAACAAGATTCAGTATCACTATTACGGTGTTTATATGCCAGCTAACTCAACAGTAGTTAAGGTTGGTAACAAGCTAAAAATCAAACTAGGTAGTGGTGGCAATTATCTAACAATCGGCGCACTTTGTGTAGACGAGGCAGTGCCACTACATTCTAATGAAAACGGCAACGAGGCTGCTAACAAAATGGACAATGCAGCTCGCACAGAACTTGAATATATGTACAAGTTTGCTTACTCAGTGATTACAGATACAACAGTATCTTACGATTACAATGAGCAGACAGCTAAGTGTACAACAACATATGATGTTACAACTTCACAAAAGAGAACTGGTACAGGCATCGGCAACACAACACTTATGTGCATGCTACCTCACCAGTGGAAGTATACTAGTGCTTCATACGTTACAACTGGAGGCAAAGCTAAGATTTATCCTTCAGTTAGAGGTGATATGAGAATTCATGAAGGCAATAACTTCAGCTTCTCACAGAAGTTTAACGGTGTATTGCCACAGTACACATCACCTGACGAATCTGATTCATTCAACAAGGAATGGATGAAGAAATATTTAGATCAGTTTACAGACACAACTCTCAAGTCATACTGGGTTGCTGACCCATATTGGCAAGGCAAAAAATCTCATCCAATCGCAATGGGTATTATGATTGCGGATCAGTTAGGTGAGTACGAGACTAGAGATAAGCTTTTGGACGTACTGAAAAAAATAATGAAAAACTGGCTGACATATGATGGAGATGAAGATTATCCATATTATATGTACTATCATACAAGTTGGGGAGCAGTCAGCGGTGACGGTGGAGATCATGGTATGGCGATTAACTTATCTGACCACCACTTCCTATGGGCATACTTCATTTTCCCAGCAGCGATTTTGGCTTCATACGACAAGTCATTTATTGAAGACTACGGTGATATGATCGAGTTCTTGATTAGAGACTGTATGAATCCGGATAAAGATGATTTGCTTCTTCCATTTATGAGAAACTTCGATGTTTACGAAGGACATTCATGGGCTGGCGGTTACGGCGACAACAACTCCGGTAACAACCAGGAGTCAGCGTCAGAGGCAACATTCTCATGGGCAGGTCTTTACTTATGGGGACTTGTAACAGGACAGAAAAAGTATCGTGATGCAGGTATTTGGGGATACACATCAGAGATAGATGCAATAGAACAGTACTGGTTCAACATGGATCAGGGAACAGGATATGATAGTCACAACTGGCCATCAGACTACGGTCAAAACGTGTACGGCGACGAGAACTGCGATGTTCTTCCTTACACAGGAATGGTTTGGGGACTAGGTTATACTAACGGAACGTACTTCTCAGGTAACCCTTGCTGTATTATGGGTATCCATTTGCTACCTGTAACACCAGCTATAACATATATGGGTTACAGACCTGAGACTGTAGATAAGATTTGGAAAGACTACAGAAAGATTCAGGAAGCATACCAGGCCAAGATGCAGAGAGAAGGTGCTACTGACCCAGAAGGTTGGTTCCATATTCTATGGCCATTTATGTCACTAAGTGATCCTGAAGGAGCAGCAAGAACATGGAAGGAAGAGTACGAGTCACACATCAATCAGAATGGCGACTACGTAGGTGGAGTTCTTCCTAATGACGAAATGTTTAACTCTTATTGGTACATTCACAATATGTGCTCTAAGGGTCTTATCGATACAAGCGTATGGGCAAGCAACTACACAAGTTATCAAATATTCTCTAAGACTGTTAACGGTAACAAAAAATATACAGCAGAAGTTTGGAATCCATCTGACAACGACATTACAGTTCAGTTTGCTAACGCAAATGGAAACATCGGTTCTGTAAAGGTTGGACCTCATGCAACAGTTTCTGTTGACCCAACAAAGAATACAGACACAACAAGTCAGACAGAATATGTACCTTACGAGGCAAGAGACAAGGTACTTTCAGTTCCTGGTGTAATCGAAGCAGAAGATTACGATACTAACTTTGGCTGTGAACCAACACAGAATGAGCAAGAAGGCGGATATATCGGATGGATCGATGATGGAGATTCAATGCTTTATAACATCGACGTTGCCGAGGAAGCAGACTACGTTGTTGAATACAGAGTTCAGACAACAGACAAAAACAAACACAGTGCTATTAAGTTAATGACAGATAACGATGATGATTATATTTTGACTACAGATCTACAAAACAACGTAGAAGGTTGGAAGAATATCAAATCAGATCAGACTGTACACCTTAAGGCAGGACAGTATCAGATGAAACTTATGCTTGTGGATGGCGGATTTAACTTTAACTACATTAAAATTTACAAGCAGGGAACAAAACCACCTCACGCAGAATCAGATGATTTGACTAAGGCAGATTTGAGCGATTATCCGGAAATAGATTTGAGCAATGCCAAGGTGATTGATGTTTCATCAGTAGCCAACGACAACGGCGCAGCTGCCAACATGATAGATGACGATTTGGAAACAAGATGGGAGTCAAGACAGGCAGACCCTCAGTTCTTTACTATCGAGCTATCACAAGTACAGAAGGTTGGCGGAATACAGTTATTCTGGGAAGCAGCAGCTTCAAAGAACTACACAATTCAGGCTTCAACAGATAACCAAAACTGGCAGACTATATTCACACGAACAGGCGGAAACGGCGGTAGAGATAACCTTGTTCCTGGCACAGACGCAGGACTGGAATCAATCTCATTCAACCAGGCTGTAGATGCCAAGTACATCAAACTATACAGTTCAAAACGAGCTACAGGTTATGGTGTATCAGTGTTCGAGGTTAAGCTATTTGGCGAAGGTGAAGAACAGGCCAACCAACCAACAACAAAAGAAACTACAACAAAACAAGTTACAACAACAAAAGCAGAGACAACTACTGCTGAGGTTACAACAACCAAGGCAGAAACAACTACTGCAGAGCCTACAACAACTGCTGAGACAACAACAAAACAGGAGACAACTACTCAAGAAGTTACAACAACTAAGGAAGTAACAACTGTTCAGCCAACTACAACAAAAGAACTAATTGTTCCAGATGCACCAACAGGACTTGTTGTTAATAAGTCAGGCATCGTTGAGTGGGTGGCTGGTGCTAATGCTGATACATACAATGTATATGTTAACGGCACTTATGTAGGTAATACACCAGCTAAGCAGTTCCTAATCGCTTCATATATTGAGGCGGAAGGTACATACACAATTGAAGTAAAGGGTGTATCAAAGGACGGCGTTGAAGGACCAGCAGCTTCTGTATCATATGAAGTTAAGGCTGAGACTACAACAACTGCAGAAGAAACAACAACACAGCAGATAACAACTGCACAGTCTACAACAAAACAGACTACAACTGCACAGTCTACTACTGATCAGTCTACAACAAAACAGACTACAACAGCGCAGTCTACTACAAAGCAGGCTACAACCGCTGATGTAACAAACAGTACAACAACTGCTCAGAGAACAACAGAGCAGCAGAGTACGACAGAACAGAAAACTACAGAACAGCCTGTGACAGTTGCACCTACTGAAAAACCATCAGAGATTGCAACAAGCAACCAGGGTGACGAAAAAGCTACAACACTAGCATCACTAGACGATGTAGAAAAAGCTATCCTTAAGGCTAAAAAAGACAAAGACCCAGCAGGTTCAACATATGGCAAACTTCAGGCCAAGGCTAAGAAGAGCGCTAAGAAAGCTAATAAGATTACATGGAAGAAACAGGAGGGAGCTGTTAAGTATGTAATCTATGGCGGAAACTGCGGAAAGAAGATTAAGAAGCTTAAAGTAGTTAAGAAGAATAAGTTCGACAGCAAGAAGCTCAAGAAGGGCAAGTACTACAAGTACATCGTAGTTGCAGTGGACAAGGACGATAAGGTTATTGCCATCTCCAAGATGATTCACGCAGCTACTAAGGGCGGAAAAGTTGGAAACCCTAAGGCTATCAAACTTAAGAAGAAAAAACTAACAGTTTATGTTGGCAAGACAGCCAAGATTAAAGCTAAGTTGACTAAACCTAAGAAGGTCAAAGTTAAAAACCATAGAAAACTTTCATACGAAAGTACAGATAACACAATCGCAGCAGTATCCAAGAAGGGTGTTGTTAAGGGATTGAAGAAAGGTCAGTGTACTGTATGGGTATACGCTCAGAACGGCATTGGCAAAAAAATTACAATTACAGTTAAATAGATCCTAGTGTGTCTTAATACTAAAGGGGCCTTTGGCTCGTTGATATATACCCAGTATCTTCGAGCCCGAGGTTCTTTTTGTTATTTATATTTTTGTGCGACAAAAATATATATTTCAAAAAGAATTTTTATAACTTTATTTATTTTTTTTGTAAGCATATAATATTTCTCTTTAAAGCTAAACAAAGCGGGAATGTTTACCTTCAAAAAGCATAATAATATTGAGCCGTGCGGATTCGAGAGTTTTCTTGATGAAAACTCTCTCAGAACGCACTAAATATTACCGACTTGTGGTCGGAAATATTTGCTCATATTATTACGCTTTTTTTCAGAAACATTTTGCCTACTTTGTTTAAATGCTTTCTGCGAGAAATATTTTATGCTTACAAAAAACAAAATATATGTTTCAAAAAATATTTTTGAAAATAGTAAATTGCATCACAATAAAAAAGTGGTTTATAAAAAAACATTTTAACAAATTATAGCAAGAATTCTCCCTCCTCTATAGGTGGTGAGATGAATTGCAAAAAGATGAAAAACAGAAAATAGAACACTTGTTCGATGGTGAAAATAGAGGTATAATATAATCAGACAATACATCGAAAGTCAGGGGGAAAGAAATGAGAGGAAGTAAAAGAAACAAAGCATACAAGTTCAGAATATACCCCAACAAAGAACAGGAAGTCCTGTTATCAAAAACTTTTGGATGTTGCAGATTTTTGTATAACATCATGCTTGCAGATAAAATAAGGGAATATGAGACCACAG
>CACYHD010000052.1 GCA_902774125.1 uncultured Lachnospiraceae bacterium | reverse complement strand
GAGAGATGGAACTATTATTTCTTACCGTGAAGTATCGTCAAGCGATGGTTCGCCAGCAGTAGAAATAAATATTCATTATAGCAATAATCATGGAGAGATTAAAACACAAAAAATACATTTTGTGAAAGGAAAAAGAAAATGAAAAGTATAGATATGAGATTTGATCTATCTTTAATTAATAGATGGATTGGAAAAAAATTTAATAAATACAAGTGTGACACATTTGAATTTACAAATAGTGTTACTCAGATTGTAGGCTTGTATATAGAGGATGAGGTATACTCATTGACCAATATTCAGGAGCCAGTGGATTATTTTGGAATGAATGATGATATATCTGTTTTCAAATTGAAAGAGTCAGAGGATTCAAGTGTGAAATCTGCATTTAAAGAGGCAGAAATGATTTCCACACCTATTAATGGAGAGATAACGTCGATAAAAGTTGTCAATGAGTTACAAAAGATGACAATTGATGATATGCCAAAATATGAAGTGTGGTTTACTAGAGCAATTATTTTTGAAGCAGGTGGAAGAGAAATAGCATTTGAAAAGAGTATTGTTCCTTTTTCTGAAGAGATAATAATAAGGAGGGGATACAATCTAATTGATGGATTAGAATCAAATGAATCCTTTTTGGAAGACTGGGATGACAAGTATTCTCCAGAGTATTCAAGAGAAATTATTAAGCTCGGATAAATAATGCGAGTAATTAATTTCTTACTTGCTTAGTTCCCAGAATGCAACTGCACTAGCAGCTGCAACGTTTAATGAATCGACGCCGTGACTCATTGGTATTTTTACAGTGAAGTCGCAGGCGTCGATTGTTTTTTCGTCTAGTCCGTAGCCTTCAGAGCCCAGCAGTATAGCTAGTTTTTCCTCGCTGTGCAAAACAGGGTCATCTATGTTGACAGTGTTTTTTCTAAGAGCCATTGCCACAGTCTTGAAGCCTGCATTTCTTAGAAAGTCCATAGAAGGGTTAGGCCAAGTGGAATAATCATCAGTTATGTATGTCCAAGGTATTTGAAAAACAGTACCCATGCTTACACGAATGGCTCTGCGATACAGCGGGTTAGTGCACTCTGGTGTCAGAACGACTCCGTCCATGTTAAGGGCAGCGGCAGATCTGAATATTGCCCCAAGGTTAGTTGGGTTCATAACCTTATCTACAACTACTATTCTTCTAGCGCCAGACAGTACCTGTCCTAGTTCGGGAAGCGTCTTGCGCTTCATGGCGCACAATATACCCCTAGTCAAATTATAACCTACAATATTTCCCAGCACATCTATGTCAGCTGTATATACAGGAATGTCTCCTAGTCGATCGAGAAGTTGTTTGATCTGGGGACTGTCTAGTTGTTTTTCTTCTATTAAAAGTGACACAGGTTCGTATCCTGCATCTAGTGCTCTCTCTAGCACAATAAGAGTCTCAGCAATAAATAACCCACCATTAGGTTCGTAGTAGTGGAGCAATTGTTTTTCGCTAAGACGTGCGTATATATCAAGATCCTTATTCGTTATATCATCAATTCTTTTTATATTCATAAGCTTTCCTGTTTCTTCTATATATTAGTGTGTCGTCTCATATTGTAACATACCATATGGGCAACGGATTAGGTTATTTTTGGGGAAATACTAAAAAACACACCATATATAGAAAAACACACTACTGCGAAAATAAAAAAACCCACCACGTTTTAAAACAGACACACTTAAAAACGAATATGTGTTTTTTATAATGAAAATAGCTCCGAGGAACGGGACATATATATTACAAGTTAACGACTTGATTACCAATAACTAGAATAGCCTTTTTAGGGCGTGGTGAAACTGTTTTTGAGAAAGGAAGCAAAAATGAAAAAAGTACTAGGAATTGTTTTATCAGTTGCATTAGTTTGTGGAAGCGGACTACCTGCTTATAAGGTAACAACTAATGCTATGAAGGGAAGCGTGCTCAAGACTTACACAGTTAGTGCCAAGGAACTTGACAGCATCGCAAAGGCCCAGACAGCAAAGGGCGCTGCTGAACAGGTTAAGGACCTTAAGGGAAATGATTATGAAGCAGCTGTTCATGCGGTTTTGGACAAGTATTACACTGACGAGGATAGCAAGAAGATTGCACAGTTTGAGAGCGCTATTGACTCAAGAGCTGATGGAATCGTAGCGGACTACAAGGAGGCTGCCAAGGAGCGTAGCCAGGAAGATGAGCTCAACTATGAGGCCAATACTTCTATTCTTACTTTTGGAGCAGATGTTTCCAAAAACCAGATTAAAGCTATTGTAAAAGATAGTTACGGAAAAGTTGATTATATCCATGAATGTACTGATGGAAGCTATCTTGTAAAGGTAGAGTCTGTTGGTATGACAGCGAACAAGGCGGCCAAGACTTACCAAAATTATGTGGAGACTAATTCTTCAGAAATCAATGGTAAAGTTGAGCAGATTGCAGAAGCTTGGGATATGGTCAATGACCCATATAGATTGAATGAATATTATCTTTCAAACCTTAAAGTAGGTGATGCTTGGAATTACATTAACGGCAAAGCTCACTCAAAGGTAAAGGTTGCTATAATTGATGGCGGCGGAATCGATATTAATGCTAATAAAGATTTGACGAATGTTTCTAACAAAACTGATTCTGTTGTTTTTAACGATGATAATAGTAGATATGCTATGACTAATCTCAATGCAACTTTTAATACAAGTAACATGCATATGATTAACGGTGCTGGACTTGTTGCAGCTCAGTCTAACAATGAATCTCAGATTGCAGGTGTTGCAGCAGGAACAGATAACAGCATTGTTGATCTGGTTAACGTAGCAATTCCACTTACTGTAGACAAGATTGCAGTAGGTCTTGATTATGCATCTTCTGTAGGATGTAAAGTTGCTAACCTCAGTCTTTTCCATGAAGGTTCTTACGACTATGAGGAAGCAGCAGTTAATAGATTCACAACTAACGGTGGTACTGTAGTGGCAGGTGCCGGAAACAACGGCACTGATCTTAACGGTTTTCCATCAGATTATGCCAATGTAATTTCTATCATTGCAACTAACAGTGACAATTCACGCCGTGGAACAAGTAACTACGGTTGGGAATGTGACTTCTGTGCTCCGGGAACTGATATTGTTGTTCCGGGTCCTGGAGAAGAAACATGGTTTACTAACGGAACTTCTATGGCATCACCAATCGCTGCAGGTGTTGTTGCAATGATGTACAGTGTCAACGGCAGTCTTAACAAGTCAACTGTTCACAATATTCTTGCAGAAACAGCTCAGGATCTGGGTGAAAGCGGAAGAGATTATACATATGCTTATGGATTGATCAATGCAGGCGCTGCAGTGGCTAAGGCTGGTGGAGATTCAGGACAGGTTCAGACACAGGCACAGACACAGGCGCAGACTCAGATTCAGACACAGGCAACAACAGCCAAGACTACAATTGATCCTAACACAGCAACATACAAGGCTGTTCCGGGCAGCAGTACATTATCATACAGTGAAGGCTCTAGCGCAACAATCGTAAACGTTCAAAGTCCGGGTTGGACAGAAGGTTCATACAGCGGAGCTGGAGTATACTTCCATGTACCTAACGGAATTAGTTCAATTAAGGTTAACGACGGAGCCGGTGCTCACATTGAGGGAGCAGGCGGACTAATTTATCTAACAGCTCTCAATACAGGAGTTAACAAAATTGATGTAGTATATGCAGGCGGCGAGACAACATTCTATATCAAAAAAACAGAGGAGCAGACACAGGCAACTACAACTGCCAAGCTTGTCAATGATGGAACAGAGCTGCTCAAAAACACTAACTTCAACGGCGCAGATAACTGGAACGACTATAGTAACGCTGGCGCAGTATTTACTAATAATGGCAACGGAAGCGTTAATGTCAAAGTACCAGCTTACACAGGTGGAGATTACTGGTCAACTCAGCTAGTACAGAGTCCAATTACACTAGATCCATCTAAGTACTATGTTGCAACATATGTAGCAACAAGTTCTGCTGCCAAAAAAACAAAGCTTTATGTACAGACAACTGACTATGCAACAACAGATGTCAATACAACTACACAGATTACTGCAGGCGAGACTAAGCTAACTAAGGTGGTATTCAAGCCAACTAAGTCAGCTTCATATCTATTCGGAATTATGATGGGATATGTAGATGGTTTTTCAAGTGCAGCTACAGATATTAAAATCGAAAAAGTAAGTCTCAAGGTTTATAACAGTGAGGCAGCTGCTAACAGCGCAGCAGGAGCTATTGAGACTCCAACTCAAACTCCAACAACAACAGCAGCTCCAACAACAACAGCAGTTCAGACAACAAAGGAGCAGACAACAGTAGCTCAAACAACTAAGGAGCAGACAACAGTAGCTCAGACAACAAAGGAGCAGACAACAGCAGCAGACAACTAAGGAAGAAACACAGGCCACAACAAAGCCTATGGGTCCTAACGTTGATCCAAGTATTACTGCACCATTCGGTCTAGTTTACGCAGGCAATGAAACTTTCCCATACCACTTCGCATGGGGAATGATAACAGGTATCGATGGATTTAATGTTTTTGTCGACGGAAACTATGCAGGAACAGTTACTGGCGCATCAATTGACCTAAAGGGTGAGATGTTCGCTGACGGCGATGAGCACATTATTGCAGTTCAGACAGTTAAGGGCGACAAGGTTTCTAGAGCAACTGCTATCAAGTACAACAAAACTAACAATCACATTTCTGGCGCAGAGGTTGATGATAACTTCGAGGTCATCACAACAACAGTTGCCCAGACAACAACAAAGGCCGCAACAACAAAGGCTGAAGAAACAACAACTAAGGCTGTTAACGTAGACGAGCTTGATCCTGAGACATTGGTTTACAAGGAATTCACATCAGGCAACAGTAAGATTGGCTACTGCCTAGTTAAGGGTGTGACAGGTATCGTAGACCCTGTATATGAGGATGCAGGCAAAAACCTAACAATTTTCTACTCAGGTGATTTAGGAACACCTACATCAGTTACAATTAACGGCGTAGAAAAACCAGATGGTGCGTTCAAAAATGCTGAGTCTAACGTTACAAGACTTAACCCATCTAAGTTTACAGAAACTTACAATATAGTTAAGATTAGTTTTGAAAACGGCGAGCAGTATGCTGCAGTTATCAAGCTAGAAGAGGGACAGGAAGCAACTACAATCAATGGTGGTGATCCATCAGAAATCAATCCATCAACTCTTGACTACACAGATCTTGTTAGTAATGACGACAGCAGATATACAATCAGTTACAATATGATTCAGGGTGTAGAGGGAAGCGTTGATCCGGAATTTACTGGACACGGCGACAAGTTTATCACAAGATTCAACGCTGGCCTTAAGGCAACATCAGTTACAATCAACGGTGCCAAGTCAAGTGCAGTAAGTACTAATGATTATGGTGTTATAATTGTTAACCCATTCAGACTTGCACAGAATTCATACAACGTAGTGGTTGCTACATTCGAGGACAATTCACAGTTAGTTTATGTTCTTCGTAAGGGTGATCCGGAAAACGCGACATCTACTCAGGTAACTACAACAGAGGCTCCTACTAAGGACCCATTTGTAGGTGATGATTTCTTCGATATGAAGACTATCAATTACAGCGAAAAATATGGACGTTACCAGATTAATGTTGATAGCGAAAACAGCTACGGCGCAGTAGTTGCAAGAGGAAATGATGACACATATCATCTCAAGATTAAAAACTATGGTGCAACAGAAAAGGCAAGCGGCGTACAGGTAGGCGTGGAAGTTGACGGCCTAGTTCCTGGTGCTAAGTACCTAATTAAAATTCCTATTAAGGCTGACAAGCCTGGAAGCAAAATCGATTGTGCAGAAAGTGGTGGAACAAAGAATCTTACAGGCGACCTTCAGGAACTTGAATGTATTCTTAAGGCTGATTCGGACGGTAGAGTATATGTTACAATTGGAACAGGCGCAGTTGCAGCAGACACTTCTGTAGAAATCTTTAGATCAGTTGTAGAGCTTAAGGACACTATTACACAGAAGCAGACAACAACTGAGAGAGAGACAACAACAGAGGCTCCAACAACAACTGAGGAAGCTACATGGGAGCTTATAACTACAAAGGCACCTGAAACTAACGCACCAAGTCTCAAAAAGCCGGGTAAAGTTTCTATCAAGAAGATCATGAAGAAAAAGAAGACAGCTAAGAAGCTTACAATCAAGATCAAGAAGCTTGCTAGCGTTAAGGGATATCAGGTTGCAATTTATAAGACAAAGAAGAATGCCAAGAAGAACAAAAAGGCATTGCTCAAGAAGTACGTTAAGAAAAACGTTGCCAAGCTTGTTATCAACTCACCTAAGCTCAAAAACAAGAAAGTCTTGTTTGTAAGAGTTAGAGCTTACAGAAAGAGCGAGGATGAAGTTAAGTATGGCGCTTGGTCAGCAATCAAAAAAACCAAATAGTATCAACTAACATATAAACATAGAGCTGTTAACAACAATTGTTGACAGCTCTTTTTATTAGACAAACAATTACAATTATATACAGAAAGACATTCCATTGTTTGTTATAATAGATAATAGTGGAGGCATAATATGGAAATATTAATTATTGCTATTATTTTTTTGGCATTAATGATTGTTGTGCTAGTTGGGGCGATTAAGCCAGAGACGGGAAGACAAAAACAATTAAAACAATTGGGATATAAATATGTGGCCCATAGAGGTTTACATAAAAAAGTGTTGCCTGACCAATTCGGTAACTATGTTTATGCAAGAGACAGCATTGTAGAAAACACTATGCCGGCTTTTGAGGCAGCTATTAAAGAGGGATTCGGAATTGAGCTAGATGTGCATATGACTACGGATGGAAGACTTGTTGTTTTTCATGACGAGACGTTAGAGCGGTTGTGCAATGACCCACGGTCAATCAACAAGATGTCTTATGAGGAAGTGAACAAGGTGCAGCTACCTGGTATTGATCCACACATTCCGTTGCTGGAAAATGTGTTAGAACTTATTGGCGGGCGTGTGCCACTTCTAGTGGAAATCAAGCCGGAGGGCAATTACAAGGAGACTGTAAGATTGACATGCGAGATGCTTGATAACTATGATGGCTCTTATATGATACAGTCGTTTCACCCGCTTGTGCTAAGGTGGCTCAAAAAGAACAGGAAGAAGGTGCTTAGAGGCCAGCTTGCAACTAACTACAAGCGTAACAAAATGAAAACGCCTCCTGGATGCAGGTGGATTCTTAGTAACATGTTTTTGAATTTTTGGGCTAGGCCGGATTTTATTTCTTATAATTATCACTACGTTAATCATTGGGGATATTGGCTTATAAGAAAATTGTTCAAGCCGGTCAATGCAGCCTGGACTGTGCGTAGCAAGGCAGGACTCAAAAAAGCCAAGGAAGTTTTTGATATTATTATTTTTGACAGTTTTAATCCGAAGGAGGGCAAGTGATGATAGATTTGCTTAGAAAAAGAAGAAGTATAAGAATATATAACGATGATTGTGTGACGGAGCAGGAACTAGAGACGATTCTTAGCGCGGCGTTATTGTCGCCAACTGGTCGCAACAAACAGCCGGTGGAGTTTATTGTAATCGATGACAAGGCGATGCTGGAAAAGTTGTCAGCTACACGAACTCACGGCTCACAACTTATCAAAGGAGCAGACCAAGCTATTGTCGTTATAGGCGACAGTGAGCTAAGCGATACATGGATAGAAGATTGTTCCATTGCAATGACTAATATGCAGCTTGCTGCAACACAGCTTGGCATCGGCAATTGCTGGGTGCAGGTTAGAGGCAGATATCTCGAGGAGACTGGTCAGTTGACTGCAGATATTATTAAGGATTACCTCGGTATTCCTGATAAGTATAGTGTTGAGTCAATGCTTGCTCTCGGTCATACAGACGAAGAGTGGGGAACAAAGGATGCGCCGGACGTGACAGAGAGAAGAGTTCACAGAGGCAAGTTCTAATAGGTTATAGATCGATAATGAAAGGGAAAGTTATGAAAGCAAAAAGAATGGTAGCCGTGTTAATGGCGTGTATGGTCAGCGTATCAATGTGCGCTAGCACGTGGGCTGACGAGATTTATGTAGTTAGTGAGGAAACTGGTGCGCCAGCCAATATTACATATCCTCATGGTGTTACTAATGAGATGACTAAGGCATCTTTTTGGGCTGAGAGAACATATACAGATGCCAACAAGGTAATGATGAGCGCAGATGAGATTCGAGAGGTTAACAGCTTAGCTCTTAATACAGAAGAAACTTATATGCATGACTTGGAAAGCTATGAGGGTGACTATGATGCGAGCGTTCTTTACAGTAAATTAGCAGCTACACCTATTCCACAAAAAGTTTTTTATATTGATGGAGAACTTATAAACAACGATGACTACTTTGGTCATATCAAAGAGGAATATACTCAAAACTTCGATGAAGGCGGTATGAAGCCATACGAATATGCGGTTTGTGTTAAGTCTACAGAAATCAAGGATTGGCCTACTAATGATATTCTGGGATACAATGCAACAGATACAGATGATGAAATACAGAGTTCATCACTAACAGTTAATGATCCTTTTGTTGTTTTGGCCAAGACAGAGATTGACGGCAATCCTTTCTATTGGGGTTATTCTAATCTTGTGTCCGGATGGGTAGATGGTAATGACCTGGCTATATGTAAGGACAAGGAAGAGTGGTTAGACGCATGGAAGGTTGATGTTGAGGACAAGGATATTATTGTAGTTACTCAGGACAAGATTGTGCTTGAACCGGATATTTTTGTAACATACGCTTCTGAGGTCAAACTTAAGTTCGGCACAATTCTCAAGCTTGTTGATAGCGCGGATATTCCTAAAGAGATTGGACAGCGTCATCCATGGCACAACTATGTTGTATATCTTCCTACTAGAAACGAAGAAGGTGCCTATGAAAAGAAAATGGCATTAATACCGGAGCACTGTAAAGTTAGCGTAGGATTTTTGCCGCTAACGCAGGCCAACCTTATTGACGTGTCACTTCAGTGTTTGGGCAACAGATACGGATGGGGCGGAATGCTGGATTCAATGGACTGCTCACTTCTTACAAGAAATGTGTACAGATGTTTTGGATTCGAGCTTCCTCGCAACACAACGTGGCAGCAGCTTATACCTGGAACCCAAACAGATTTGACTGGCATGGACGATGAGACCAAGCAAAGTTTTCTAGAGACAATGCCTGCTGGAACATTGTTATATTTTAGAGGACATACAATGGTTTATCTGGGAAGTGTGAATCACGTAGGATATGTTGTAAGTGACTTGGGAACTGCAGTTGAGAGTGATGGCCCGTTAGAAGTTGTGAGTGTTCAGGGAGTTACTATTACTCCGCTGACAGTTAGAAGAGGCGGTGGCAAAACATGGCTTAGTGAATTGAGTGGCGCGGTTGCTTTTGCTATTCCACAGCCGGAAGAGACAACAACTGAGCAAGCAACAACAATGCAGCCAACAACGACTGAGCAAACTCCAACAGTGCAGCCAACAACGACTGAGCAAACTACAACAGTTCAGCCTTCAGAGGTAACAACTGTTAAGCCTGTTGAGTCGACAAGCAAAAAAATCATTAAGGCGCCAAAACTAACTAAGGCTACAGCTAAGAAGAAGTCACTCAAAATTAATTGGAAGAAAGTGGCTCACATAACAGGGTACAAGCTTCAACTTGCAACAAACAAGAAGTTCAAAAAAGCCAAGACTATCGATGTTAAGTCATCCAAGACATCACGATTTGTCAAAGGTCTTAAGAAGAAAAAGTACTATTATATTAGAATCAGATCCTACCAATTAGTGAAGGGTGACATGCAGGATACTATTTATTATTCCAAGTGGTCTAATGTAATAAAGAAAAAAACGAGATAACACCTTTTTAAAAAAAATAATAGGTGTATAATAGTAGTTACATTGCTTTAAAGGAGATGCATAAAATGAAAGAAAAACGAAATTCCTTTTCGGGATCAATTGGATTTGTTTTGGCGGCAGCCGGATCTGCTGTTGGACTAGGTAATATATGGAGATTCCCGTATCTGGCAGCCAAAAACGGTGGAGGACTTTTTCTTATTGTTTATTTGGTTCTTGCTGTTACTTTTGGTTATACATTGCTTATTACTGAGGTTTCTATCGGTCGTTTGACTAAGCAGAGCCCGCTAACTGCTTATAGCAAGTTGCGCAATACCAAGTTGTGGAGAGGTTTTGGTGTACTAGCTTGTCTTGTACCATTTTTGATCCTTCCATATTACAGCGCAATCGGTGGATGGGTATTCAAGTATGCATTTGCATTTGCTGTTAATGAAGGTGTTAACACTGCAGGCAAAGATTACTTCGGTAACTTCATTTCTCATCCTTACTATCCAATGCTTTTTGGCGTTGTATTCCTTTTAGGAACATCGTTCGTTATTTATAGAGGCGTTAACAAGGGTATTGAATCAATTTCAAAAATATTGATGCCTATATTGTTGTTAATGATTATCGGTATTGCTATTTATTCTCTAACAATTGAGGGTGAATCCGGCAAGACTGGTATGGATGGACTTAAGGTTTATTTGATTCCTAATCTTAAGGGAATGACTGTTGGTAAGTTTATGGGAATTGTGGCCGACGCCACAGGACAGTTGTTCTATAGTATCAGTGTAGCAATGGGTATTATGATTGCTTACGGCTCCTATTTGAAAGACAAGGACAATCTTGTTAAGTCAGTTAACAGAATTGAAATATTCGATACATTAGTTGCATTTTTGGCAGGTGTAATGATCATTCCCGCTATCGTGGCATTCATGGGCGAGAAAGGTTTGCAGGCGCACGGTCCTGGACTCATGTTTATTGCATTGCCTAAGGTGTTCGTGAAGATGGGTAGCATCGGTCAGTTGCTCGGTCTGCTATTCTTCGTGATGGTATTGTTCGCAGCTCTTACTAGCTCTGTTTCTATTCTTGAGGCGGTTGTATCAAGTCTTATGGATAGATTTGGATGGACTAGAAAGAAGGCGGTTATTGTAGAAACTATTATAGCTTTGCTTGCTGGAGGAGCAGTTTGTCTGGGTTATAACAAGTGGTACTTCGAGGCTCACTTGCCAACAACTGCCAAAGGTGGCTCAGCCCAGATACTTGATATTCTGGACTACGTTTCCAACTACGTACTAATGCCAATTGTCGCTATCGGAACTTGCATCCTTGTTGGTTGGATTCTCAAGACTAAGGTTATCGAGGACGAGGCAACAAAAAACGGCGAAAAATTTGGCAGAAAGTATATGTACAGAGCTATGATTAAGTACATTGCACCTGTGTTGCTGGCTATACTATTGTTAGTGGCATTGGGATTCCAGTTTGGGTAGAATAAAGATAACAAAACGCACACCATATGGTGTGCGTTTTGTTTATCTAATGAATCATGTTAGGCCCTATGTTCTTAAACCATTTTTTTGCATAGTTTATGAAGTCTTTTTCTGTTTCGCTAAGCACTTTGTTTTTGTTCCATGCAAGTAAGAGTGTTCTGTGCGCTTTCTCCTTGAGCAAGACTGTTTTGGTTTGGTTTACGTGCTGAAGTTCGTAAAAAACTTTTGGTAGGAGTGCAACGCCTTTGTTTTTGGCGACTAGGTATCTGATGGCCAGATAGTCGTTAGTTTCATAAATGTAATGAGGGATGAAGCCGCCTTCTTTCTCGCAGTATTCGTCAGTGGATTGGCGAATGTTCATTGACTTGTAGTGACCAATAAAATTCTCATCCTTAAGGTCCTTGATAGAAATAGGGCCTTTTCTTTTTGTGATAGGGTGGTCCTTAGAGGCCACGCAGATAATCTCATCATCCATAAGCTTGACGTAGTTCATATGCTCTAGCTGATCGTTGGGTTGCATGAAAGTAAAGTCGTAGTTGTTTTGCAATTCAGACGAATAACCGACCGAACTTATGTAGACGTTGTTGTTAGATGTCATGTAGTCGGCGATGAGAAGAAGAGCAAGACGTCCGCCGGCCTGGCGATATATTACAATGTTAGTTTGGGAGTTGGTCAGATGCTCCACTCCTTCGTCGATGCTATTAAGCGCATCTGATATTTTGTCGTAAAATACTTTTCCGTTGCCGTTAAGGACAATTCTTTTTCCGACGCGGTCAAAAAGCTGAACGCCCAGTTCGTTTTCAAGTTTTTTAATAGTTTTGCTTATTGATGGCTGTGGAACCATATATTTTTCGGCTACCAATGAAAAATTTTCCAGTTCTGCCGCCGCCTTAAAATAACGTAACTGTAATAATTCCATAAGCTCCTCCTTATGATTGTCCCGTTTTGATATATAAATAATAGTATATATAGAGGCGATATTCAAGGGAAAACAGGGGGTTATATATCCTAGAGGGTATATAATATACCCTTAATTGTATTTTTTTATCTTGCCAAAATGTTTTATAGTAGTTTTAACAAGAAGGAAACGTTTTATATTTTGGGAGGTAAAAATGAAAAGATTAGTAGCGATTTTACTAAGCTTAAGCCTTGTTTTCAGTGGTTTGGTTTTTTATAACGCTGGTGACGCAAAGGCTGCTACAGCAACTAATGTAGCAAACGGTCGCAATGCTACGACTTACACTACAAGTAATGCTAATACTGGAAGTGAAGGTTTTTGTTACGTTAATAATGGTTTTACAGCAATTAATATGTGTAATGAAACATTAACTAACGGAAACAACCTATTAGGTAAGACAGCAACAACAAGCGAAGTTGCAGTAATGGTAGACCTAGGAGCTAACTATGATATTAGCAACGCAAAAATTTATCAGGGTTCAACTAATAATAATTATCCTGATTCTTATTGTAAAAACTATAGCATCTACTATTCAACACAGACAGTTGATGCTAACAATAAAGGTAATATAACATGGAACCTTGCAGGAACATGCAACAATGGTACTATCTACTCTGCTGCGCAGAGAAATAGCGCGACAGATGTTTCTAGCAACGGTGATTCAATAACTTTCAGTGGAACATATACAGCAAGATCTGTTAAGGTTGTTTTTGACAAAAATTCTTGTATGGGTACAGGAACTGTTGCAGGAACAGTCAGTGTTTTGTCCCTTCAGGTGTTTGGAGTGCCAGCCGGTCAAACTGTTGATCCAACACAGGCACCATCTGATGACGGTTCAATCGATGGCGGTGACGGCGTAGTAGATGTTCTTTTTATCGGTAACTCATTTATGTACTACAACACATCATGGGAAATGTTCAAGGGTATCGCTAATTACCATGGTCACAATGTTAAGGTTACAGCTGCTACAAACGGCGGACAGTATCTAACATTCCAGGCAACAGCTGGCAACGTACTAGACGCAATTGCCAAGGGACCTTATGATATCGTCGTTCTTCAGGATAAGGTTGGCGGCGGCTTCAATGGAAGTGAGCTAGCTAAGGGATGTAACGACATTATTCCTAAGATTAGACAGTATAGTCCTAATGCCAAGTTGGCGTTTTATGAGCCATGGCCTACTAAGCCTAACATTCAAGCTCAGATTAATGACTTTACAAAGGGTTACATCAATATCGCTAAGACTTGGAATGCCAGCTTAGCACCAGCAGGTGAAGGTTTCTACGAGCTTTATACTAAGGATAACTTGGATTATTACTGCTCTGACAATCGTCACCCACAGCCTCTTGGAACATTTAATTCGGCATCAACTATTTATTATGCTTTGTTCCCACAGGATGCATACAAGACATATACAGAAAGTGATCATAATTATTTGAATACATTAATTAACAATTGTGTAGCATATACTGATGAAGGTAAGTTGTCTTCATACAATCTAGCTACACTAAACAAGATTAACGGCTACGCATATAAGTATGCACATGCAGTTATTCCAGCTGTCAAAGGAACAGGTTCATATACAACAGTTAAGGATGGTGGTGTAGTTGCTAACCCAACTGATGGACAGACAGATCCTAACGTTCCAACACAGCAGGCAACAACAAAGAGTTCAACACAGGCACAGACTCAGGCGCCAACACAGGCAGGTGGCGGCGATGACACATTGTACGGTTCATATACAGTTAACCTTGCACAGGGCAAAAAAGGTTATGCTAGTTCTAATGATAGAAACCAGACTAACCCAACACCTACACAGGTTAACAACCTAACTGATGGCAACAATACAAGCTATATCGTGTCTCACAAAAATGATGCAACACCTTGGTTCGCAGAAGACCTTGGTAGCGTACAGGATATTAACAAGATTAACTTAGTTCCTGGTGGAGATGGCGCATATGCTTCTTCATATCCAATTAACTACGAAATCCAAGTGGCATCAGAAAATACAGGAGTTAATTCTGCAGCAGAAATTGATAGTCTTACTTGGAAAACAGTTGCAACTGTAACAGGCGGAACTTTGAGCGCCAAGGCTACTACATTCCCACGTCAGTCAGCACGTTGGATTAGAGTTAAAGTTAGCAGTGCAAGTGCAACAACATGTTCTTTGATGGAACTATACGTATATCAAACTAACCCATCTGTTTTGTACGGTGAGACAGAAACAGAGGCAACAACAAATGGTAACACAAACCCTGGTAATAGCGATGACGTTTTATTCATTGGTAACTCAATGACATACTACAACAATCTATATAAAGTTGTTAAAGGTATGGCAGAGCGCAAAGGTCATAGCATTAATACAGAGGCAGCTACTAATGGTGGCCAAAACATTGTTTTCCAGTCAACAGCAGATAACGTTCTTAACGCGATCAAAAAGGGCGGTTTTGAGGTAGTTGTACTTCAGGATATCGTTGGCGGATTTGATGCAGACAAGCTACAGGATGGTGCGGAGCGTTCCCGCCGTCAAGATAGTCGCCATGGACTACAGGATCGTGTTTAATCCAGGCGTATGGCCTAAGGTCATCATATGTAGGAATGCCTTGGTAGTCTTCATCGCCATTGCCGAAGAACCAGCGCGTGAACGGAGAAGTGTCGCCGATATCCCGCGCCCACATTGCGACCTCCCACATTGCG
>CACYHD010000051.1 GCA_902774125.1 uncultured Lachnospiraceae bacterium | reverse complement strand
TTGACTGCTGTTCTAATAGCAATGCATACGTCAAGATTTCCTGAAAGATCAATATATCCAATAGCTCCGCCGTAAACTCCTCTAGGCGCCACCTCAAGCTCTTCGATTATTTCGCAAGCTCTAAACTTAGGTGCTCCTGACAAAGTGCCGGCTGGCAAAAGACTTGAGATCGCATCACATGCGTCTTTGCCCTCGGCCAATCGTCCAGTTACTGTTGATGCGATATGCATAACCTTGGAAAATCTATGAATAGACATGTAATCCTCAACCTTCACTGAACCAAAACTCGATATACGACCGATATCATTTCTAGCCAAGTCAACAAGCATGTTGTGCTCTGCCAGTTCCTTTTCGTCTTGTAGCAATTCTTTTTCCAAAGCCAAATCCTCTTCCTCGCTAGCACCTCTTGGTCTAGTTCCGGCAACAGGGAATGTTGTAAGCTTATCGCCAACTAGCTTAACCATCGTTTCAGGTGAAGCACCTGCTATTTCAAGATCATCCGATTTGATGAAATACATATATGGCGATGGATTAGTTGTTCTCAAAACACGATAGGCATTAATTAAAGAACCATTATAATCTGCCTCAAACTTACGAGATACAACTCCTTGGAAAATATCTCCCTCCCTGATATAGTGCTTAGTTTTTTCGACCATATCACAATACTCTTCTTCGGTCATATTGCTTTTAAAAACAACATCCTTAGGAGTATTTAATTGTGGAAGCTTTGTGTCATCCTTAATCATTGCTGCCATCGTTTCAATTTCAAGAAGCGCTTTGTTATATCCTTTAAGACCATCTTCTGATTTCATGTTGGCAATAATAATTATTTTTTGTCTCAGATGATCAAAAACAATTACTTTGTCAAAAAGCATAAGTTCAAAATCATCTACTTCGCTACTTGATAAGTTGAGCTTAGGTTCTGCGTAACCTATCATGTTGTACCCCATGTAGCCTACCAATCCTCCTGTAAAAGTTGGAAGACCTGGAATCTTAGGGGATTTGTACTTGTCCAAAATTATTCTTAGTTCTTCAAATGGATCATTGTTAGATTGGACCTTTATCTCTTTGCTAGTCTGTGTAAGCACTCCGTCCTTTAGTGCTATTTTGAGAATTGGACTGTACCCTAAAAAAGAATATCTAGCCCATTTTTCTCCACCCTCAACACTTTCTAGAAGAAAGAAGTTCGAATCAAGACTTTCGATTCTTCTCAAAAGAGATATCGGTGTTGTCAGATCTGAGTACATCTCCTTAGCAATAGGAATCAAACTGTACTCATCAAGATATTTTTCAATATCTTCGAATAAAGTTACGGCCATTTTTTTGCCCTCCTCGAATTAAATATTCGATGGTAACACATAATGTGTTTTGCGGGAAATTGTTGCAGGATAAGCCGATTTACGTAAGAATAAAAAAACTCTTGTCCCTAGAAAAAGGGACAAGAGTATAAATATCTCCTGCGGTGCCACCCATTTTAATGCAATAGCATTCACTCTGTAACGTACCATCATACGTCGCTCTGTTTTACGGTTGAGCCTCCGTCGACGCTTTTAGTCGCCCTCATGGGTCCATTCGCTACTTATTGTTCATTGCCTTGCACCAACCGGCAACTCTCTTGAGAACAAGTCATGTAGTTACTACTCCCAATCAACGGTTATATATTAAGTTATTTAAAATTCTATCAATTGTATAAAAATCTGTCAAGCAATTTGATGAATTTTTTTTGCAGAAAAAAGGGAGGTCTATGACCTCCCTTATAATTATTCCTTGGCATTCTCCTCAATCTGCTTAGCTTGTACATCCCCAGGAGCTTGCTCATATTTGGACACAACATATTCGAAATCGCCACTTCCTCCAGTAATAGAACGTAGCGCTGTTGAGTAACCATACAATTCCAAAACCGGCACTTCTGCTTCGATAAGTTGCTTTCCGCCGTCCACAGGAGTCATATTGGACACTCTACCTCTTCTTTTGTTGAGGTCGCCCATTACATCTCCGGCAAACTCATCTGGTGCAGTAACACTGAGCTCGGCAATAGGTTCGAGTAGAACCGGACTTGCCTCCATAAAGCCCTTCTTGAAAGCTAATACTGCAGCCGTCTTAAATGCCATTTCTGATGAATCTACAGGATGGTATGAACCATCAATAAGCGTACACTTTATACCTACAACAGGATAGCCTGCCATAGGGCCTGCTTTAACACATTCTTGAATACCCTTTTCTACAGCTGGGAAATAATTTTTTGGAACTGCTCCACCAACTACCTTCTCTTCGAATTCGTAAGCTGTTGATAGATCGCCTGAAGGCTCAAATTCCATTATTACATCGCCGTACTGTCCGTGTCCACCAGACTGCTTTTTGTGTTTTCCTTGAACCTGAGCTTTGCTTCTAATAGTTTCTCTAAAAGCAATTCTTGGTTTGTGTAATTCTATCTCTACTTTATATCTGTTCTTTAGTTTTGATGCCATAACTTCAATCTGCTGGTCACCAATACCATAAAGTAGAGTTTGCTTGTTTTCATCATCAACCACAAACTTAAATGTCAAATCTTCAATACATAGCTTAACAAGTGCTTGAGAAATCTTATCTTCATCACCTTTGTTTTTGGCTGTATATGCCATATATGTATATGGCTTTGACATAGTTGTTGGATGATATTCAATAGCCCACTTCTTAGTTGATAGTGTATCCCCAGTACGTGTGCTATCTAACTTACCAATAGCACCGATATCACCTGAATGAAGTTCCGGAACTTCGATTACATCTTTTCCGCGCATGATGTAAAGCTTACTTAATTTTTCTTCGATATCCTTGTTAGCGTTAAAAACTGTATCTCCCGCCTTAAGAATACCTGTTCTCACTTTTACTAGAGAATACTTACCAACAAATGGGTCCATAATTGTTTTGAAAACATATGCTGATACAGGTTTGTTATTATCAAAATCTGCTACAACTTCTTCGCCAGTATTGACATCTGTAGCTTTCTTAAGTACTTCTGCCTTGTCAGCTGATGGGAAGTACTTTTCGAATCCCTGTAGTAATGAATGAACACCCTGACATGTCACAGCCGAACCTAGCATAACCGGTACTATATCACAGCTGATTACGCTCTTTCTAAGAGCTTGAGAAATTTCTTCCGTTGTAAATTCCTCGCCGTCAAAATACTTCTCCATTAATTCTTCGTCTGACTCTGCTACCGCTTCCATCAGCGCATCTCTACATGGATCCAAATCGCCGTGTACAAATTCAGGAATATCACGTTCAGTGTAATTACCCTGGTCATCTGTATACTGACGTCCGCCCATTTTGACCACATTAACATAACCTGTTAACTGTTCATTTTCTACAATAGGAAGATGGAAAGGTGCTATCTTTTTTCCAAACTTGGCCTTCAAATCTTCCAAAATACTTCCAAAGTCTGCGTTTGGATCGTCCATATTACTTACAAAGAACATTCTAGGAATCTGTCTTCTCTCACAGATCTCCCAAGCCTTAACTGTTCCTACCTCAACGCCGGCTTTACCGTTAATAACGATAACTGCAGCATCGGCTACTGACATCGCATCTTCGGCCTGACCGATAAAATCAAAATATCCTGGTGCATCAAGGATATTATACTTAAGTCCTTCCCACTCTACAGGAACAACAGACGCGCTTATTGAAAACTGTCTGTCTATCTCCTCTTTGTCATAATCACTGATTGTGTTACCATCCGAAATCTTTCCCATTCGACTAATAACTCCAGTTGAGTATGCAAAAGCTTCAGCAAGAGTGGTCTTGCCGGCCCCTCCGTGGCCCAAAAATACAACGTTTCTGATTTGTGAAGTTTCATAAACTTTCATAATCCGTTCCTCCTTATTAAATTTTTCCGTTAAGCATAGAAACTGTCACTTAGCAGTTCTTAAAGCAATTTCCGAATTTGCATAAACTACTTAGACATATGCCTCATCGCTAATTCTATTTTACTCCAAAAAATTGCACAAAACAATAAATGTTATAAGTTTAACAAACTATTTTTGGCTGTTTTTGACCTGATTGTTTTATCGATAATTCACCTTGCATATTACACATATATGTTATAAAATTATAGCCAAGGCTTTATTGCTTTAAAGTGCGAAAATCTCACAGTGTTTTTGCACCATCTATAACAAAATTTGAAAGGATTTTTTATGAATAAATTTAAATTTGGTTTTGTGGGTATTGGTTTAATAGGCGGTTCTATTGCACAGGGACTTAGAAGAGTTTATCCTGATTGCGAGATTGTTGTTTATAACAGATCTATTGAATCTAGCAAAATGGCGCTAGAAGACGGAACTGCTACCGCTATTGCCGAGAGTGTGGATCAGTCTTTTTCAGACTGCGATTATGTTTTTCTCTGCACTCCTGTAGAAAAAAATGTTGAATACTTGCAAATGCTCAAAAATATTATAAGTTCCAAAACAATTATCACAGATGTTGGTAGTGTTAAGGGCAACATTCACAAAGCTGTTGAGAATCTTCATATGGAAGAAAACTTCATTGGCGGACATCCAATGGCCGGCTCTGAAAAAACTGGTTATGAAAGCGCGAATGACCGACTAGTGGAAAACGCATACTATGCTATTACTCCTTCAAGATATGTTGACAACGACAGAGTTTCCGAGTTCGTAAAAATCGTGCAAAAACTTGGCGCAATTCCTATCAGACTTGATTACAAGGAACATGACCACATTGTTGCTACTATTTCACACCTTCCACACGTTATCGCTTCAAGCCTAGTAAATCTTGTCAAAGATAACGACTCTAAGGCTGAACATATGAAAGCAATTGCCGCTGGTGGTTTTAAGGACATTACAAGAATAGCTTCTTCTTCACCTGATATGTGGGAACAAATCTGCATGACTAACTCCGAAGAAATAAGCAACATTCTAGACAAGTATATTGAGAGTCTGCAAAAAACAAAAGCAGAAATCGACGCACACCAAGCTGGTGCAATTCATCACATGTTCGAGAAAAGTCGCGACTACAGAAACAGCATAAACGACAGAACTAACAGTATCATTTCTAACCACTACGTTCTATATTGCGACATCATCGATGAGTCTGGTGCTATTGCCACAATCGCTACTATTCTTGCAACAAACGGAATCAGCATCAAAAACGTTGGAATCATCCACAACCGCGAATTTGAGGAAGGCGTTCTTAGAATTTCCTTCCACGATAAAGAATCCGCAGAAAAGGCAAGCGTTCAACTTGAAAAACATAATTATCATGTGACGAAGAGATATTAAAAAAAACAGATGTAAATCAATTTTTGATTTGCATCTGTTTTTTTATATTGCAGAAATTGTATACTACGGATGTATTTTTATTTTTCTTGTTTTTATCCGTAGGCTTCTGAGTTCTTTTACGGATGTAATTTCAATCTTCTCATTTTAGTCCGTAGACGGCAGAGATCTTCTACGGATGTAATTCAAATGTTCTCATTTTAGTCCGTAGGCGACTGTGATCTTCTACGGATGTATTTTCAATTCTCTCATTTTAGTCCGTAGGTGAACGAGGAGTTCTACGGATGTAATTCTAATATTCTCATTTTAGTCCGTAGGTGGGCGAAATTTTCTACGGATGTATTTTCAATTTTCTCAATTTAGTCCGTAGGCGGCAGTGATTTTCTACGGATGAATTTTCAATTTTCTTATTCTCATACGTAATCGGCAGCGATCAACCGAAAATAGGTTATCCTTTTGTCACTTCGTCGATTCTTTCGAAGTAATCTTCAAATGTTTTCTTGCAGCACATAGGATCGTTAATTACAATGTCTTCTACTTTTAGTCCTAAAAGAGCGAAGCTCATTGCCACTCTGTGATCTTCATATGTGTCTATTTCGGCGCCGGACAGCTTGCGAGGTTTTATCACAACGTCAGTCATTCCATCATGCTCATCAATGAGAACATTACAGCCAACCTTTTCTAGTTCAGTCTTTATAACCATAACTCTGTCAGATTCCTGCTTTCTTATGTGAGCAATATTTTTGATTGTGGAATCAGTACGTGCAAAGGCTGCTAGCACTGCAGCTGTCAATGCCTGGTCAGAAAAATCATGCATATCGACAGCGAAACCGTCATAACCATCAACGCCTGTGCAATCTACTAATATGCCGCCACGCTTTTGTTTCACGCGGCCACCGGCATGCTTAATTATCTCAAGAAATCTCAAGTCTCCCTGCAAACTATCGTTATATACGTTTCTAACAAGCACTTTAGTCTTGAGTATAAGCGCCATGGCATAAAAATAACATGCGGCAGACACATCTGGTTCAACCTGGAAGCTTGATGATCGGTTGCTAGCGAACTGCTTCATAAGTTCTCTAGTCATTTTGATATATGCACCGTCAGTTCTGCTTCCTGTGAGGTTAATATTTATGTTTCTGACCATTGATAAAAGAATCAATGCGCTGGCAAACTGTGTACTTCTAGTTGTATCAACACTTACATTAACATTATCAAGTCCCTCAGACTTCAATACAAAAGGAAAATGCCCCTCATTCTCCATATATGTTATCGATACGCCCAAATCCTCAAGCACGTCCAACAATTCCTTCATAGGGCGTTTTTTCATCTGTTCAGATGATTCTAGCGTGTACTCTCCTCCCGCAAAAGCTAACAACGCTGTCATAAACCTAGCTGTTGTACCAGCGGATCTGACATTGATTGTAGCCTTCTTGTTAGGAATCACTCCCCCGTTGCCAAAAACAACAACACTACACTGCTCCTTGTCGAGCTCAATCTTGAAGCCTAGTTTTTCTAGACAATCAAGCATAGCCATCGCATCATCGCACAACGAAATTCCCTTAAGTTTGATAGGGCCATCGTTTAGTGCCGCCAAAAGCAAAGCTCTGTTAGTCAAGCTTTTGGAGCCTGGTACTGTTGTCACAATCTTTTTTATTTTTTTCTCTACAGTTTTTACACTATATTTTTTCATTTTATACCTAACTTCTATATTAATCGTATTAATCAGTTATAAACATCGCGTCGCCAAAACTGAAAAATCTGTATCGCTCTTGTACTGCAATATTATATGCATTCAAAATATTTTCGCGACCTGCCAACGCAGAAACAAGCATTAGCAAAGTAGATTCCGGAAGATGGAAGTTAGTAATCAAAGCATCGATAGCCTTGAACTTATATCCCGGATAGATAAAAATCTGTGTCCATCCACTTCCCTCGTGAACAACTCCATCCTCGTCAGTCACTGTCTCAAGTGTTCTTGTACTTGTAGTACCAACAGAAATTACTCTACCTCCAGCCTTCTTAGTTGCGTTTATTACATCTGCAGCTTCCTTGTCCACCACATAGTACTCTGAGTGCATGTTGTGCTCAAGAATGTTTTCTACCTTGACCGGTCTGAAAGTTCCGAGTCCCACATGAAGTGTTACATGAACAATCTTGACGCCCTTGGCCTCTAGCTCTGCTAACAACTCCTTTGTAAAGTGGAGTCCCGCTGTTGGTGCAGCTGCAGATCCTTCATGCTTAGCATAAACTGTCTGATATCTGTTTTTGTCCTTAAGCTTGTGTGTAATATATGGTGGCAAAGGCATCTCGCCAAGTTGGTCCAAAACCTCCTCAAAAATACCATCATAACTAAACTGTATGAGTCTGTTTCCATCATCCAGAACATCGATAATTTCACCCTTTAGTAGTCCGCCGCCAAAAACAAGTTTGGCACCTGTTCTACATTTTTTGCCCGGCTTAACTAATGTCTCCCACACATCGTTCTCCATGCGCTTGAGAAGCAAAAGTTCAATTCCAGCACCTGTGTCTTCACGTTCGCCGTAAAGTCTGGCAGGAATAACCTTAGTATCATTTATAACAAGGCAATCTCCCTCGTTGATCATATCTTTGATTTCTTTAAAAATATGATGAGACACATCGCCTGTATTTTTGTTTAAAACCATCAATCGTGAACTACTTCTATCTTCAAGAGGATCCTGTGCAATTAGTTCCTCTGGTAGATGGTAGTCATAATCGTGTACACTTAATATATTATCCATTTAAATCACCCAAACATTAGTTGTGTTTTTTGATATATTTTAATATCTTATCACTTGACTTTAAATTCGAAAAAGTTGCTTCAAAGTTGGGGCCAAAAGAAAAATAATTACTGTATTCTCCTGTCAAAGGAAAAAACATAGCATCATAATCCATTTTTATATTTTGAAAGTTATTAAAAGTTGATCCCTCACATACACCATGCATTTTTTTTCAAAATTAATTACTAAACACACTTCATTTTTAAAAATATTGTTATGATGTTTTTTTATTGTATTATCACCTAACACTGGTTCGCCAACATTGCCAAATCTATTAATTAATAAATTAATAATGTTTTTTCCCTTATCCGTGTTAGGTTTAACACTAGTTTTAATTCCTTTTTTTATAACAGTCTATACTCGCGATTTTTGATTTAAAGTAATTTGCTTTCACATAATTATACACATCATTATTAACAGTGATATTATTAGAAGAATTAGTTCTAGTTGAACATGAACAAGCACAACTACACATCATGATAGTACATATCATTAAAACAAACTTAATTATTTTATACTCTCTATGCCTCATAGCCCCTCGTTCAATTATCCTCTAAGTTCAATACCCATATTTTCCAAAGCACCAAGAATATTATCCATAGCTTTGTTTACATCAGCATCTTCAAGTGTTTTGTCCTTAGCTCTAAATACTATTGAGTAAGCAACAGACTTGAATCCTTCTTGAATCTGATCGCCCTCGTAAATATCGAACAATGAATATGACTCAAGGTTGTTACCACCCTTTTTGGCAATAACTTCTTCAATAGTTCCAACCAAAATGTCTTTTGGTACAACCATTGAGATATCTCTTTTGACAGCTGGGAACTTAGCGATTCCCTCAAACTTTGTATCGAAGTTAGCCATCTCATAAATATATGTCATATCAATTACAGCTACGTAAGCTCTTGTTTTCATGCCATAGTTCTGAGCAACTAGCGGATGAACCTCGCCGATAAAACCAAGAACTTTGCCTCTGTACATAATGTTGGCTTTTCTACCCGGATGTAGGAAAGATAACTCTGCGCTAGCATCGTATCTTACCTTCTTCTTCATACCAACCTGCTCTAGCAATTCTTCAACAACACCTTTCATTGTGAAGAAATCACCTTTGCCGTAAAAACCAAGTGTTAGATAATTGCGCTCGTCTGGCAATTCCTTAAGTGGAAGTTCCTTTGGTAGATAAACATTACCCATCTCGAACAATCTAACGTCTTTGTTTTTGTTTTTGAAGTTATATGCAAGACTTGTAAGCATACCGTCTAGAGATGTAGTTCTCATAACTGAGAAATCCTCGCCAAGTGGATTAGAAATCTCGATTGACTGTCTCTCTACAGCATCCTCAGGTAGCATTAGCTTGTCGTATACCTTAGGACTTTCGAATGAGTAAGCGTATGCCTGTGAAAAACCGCAATATCTTGCAACGTTTCTAGCAATCTCATCTAGTCTTAACTTCCATGAAAGCTTACCTGTTGTAGCCTCGCCACTTGGAAGTGTTGTTGGAATATTATCATAGCCGTAGAATCTTGTGATTTCTTCGGCTATATCGCACATTTCGATTAGATCCTGTCTAAATGTAGGAACTGTAATCATGTCAGTAGCCTCATCATACTCAAGTTCAAGAGCATCAAAGTAGCTAACCATCTGTTCCTTAGTTAGGTCAAAACCAATTAGTTTGTTGACATAGTCTGCATCAAACTTAATCTTGCGTGGCTCTACTGGGTTAGGATATACATCCACAACACCGTCAACAACTTCACCAACACCTAGCTCTTCGATAAGCTGGCAGGCTCTGTTAATAGCCTCGATAGCATTGTTAGGATCAAGACCTTTTTCAAACTTATTAGAAGCATCTGTTCTTAGGCCAATCTTCTTAGATGAACGACGAACGTTAGGGCCGTCAAAACAAGCTGCCTCGAATAGCATATTTGTAACATCCTCAGTTATCATTGAGTTCTCGCCACCCATGATACCGGCAATACCTACAGGCTTTTTGCCGTCGCAAATCATAAGTGTCTCTGAGTCTAGTGTATGTTTTTCGCCATCAAGAGTTACGAATTCTTCTCCCTCGTTGGCGCGTCTTACAACAATCTTGTTATCTTCAATTGTGCTTAGGTCATATGCATGCATTGGCTGCCCATACTCTTCCATAATGTAGTTAGTAATATCTACAAGGTTGTTAATAGGTCTAATGCCGCAAGCTCTAAGTCTAGACTGCATCCACTTAGGTGATGGACCAATCTTTACGTTTTTGACTACTCTAGCACAAAATCTCTTGCACAAATCCTCTGCTTCGATTGAAACAGAAATGTACTCCTCAACGTCCTTAGAATCTCCTGCTGGCTTTGGTGTTGGAGCCTTGAACTCTTTGCCAAAAGTTGCAGCTGCTTCTCTAGCAATACCGACAACGCCATAGCAGTCTACACGGTTACTTGTGATTTCGTATTCAAAAACAGAATCGTGAAGACCAAGTGCCTCAACTGCGTCATCACCTGGCTTAACTGAGCCTGGTTCAAAAATATAAATTCCGTCGTCTGGTGCTTCTGGGAACATTTCCGGAGTGCTTCCTAGCTCATCGATACCACACATCATACCGTTTGATTCGATTCCACGAAGTTTACCCTTCTTAATCTTAATTCCACCTGGAACAAGTCCTTCGCCGTGAGCACCGGCAATCTTTCCACCGTGAAGAACAACTGGAATAAGCTGTCCCTCTTCTACGTTTGTTGCACCAGTTACAATCTGGATTGTCTCCTCACCGATATCAACCTGGCAAACAACTAGTCTGTCAGCATCTGGGTGCTGCTTGATTTCTTTAATCTGTCCAACTGTAATCTTGTCTAAGTCTTCATCTAGTTTTTTGTAACCCTCACACTTAGTACCTGAGAGAGTCATACCATCCATATATTCCTGATCTGTAACATCTAGATCTGGAACATATTCTTTTATCCAATTCATTGATGTATTCATATTATTTATCTCCTATTCTTTTAATGTACTTCTATATTTTTCAGTTAGCTATAATTATTAAAACTGTTTGAGGAATCTTGCATCATTCTCGTATAGAAGTCTCATATCATCAATCTCATACTTAAGTAGTGCAATTCTCTCAAGACCTACACCGAAGGCAAAGCCCTGATATTTTTCTGGGTCAATACCGCTCATCTTAAGAACATTAGGGTGAACCATTCCACAACCTAGAATCTCAATCCATCCCTCACCCTTACAGAATCTACAGCCTTTGCCGCCACACTTAAAGCATGAAACGTCCATCTCTGCACTAGGCTCTGTGAATGGGAAGTGATGTGGTCTGAATTTGATTTTTGTCTCAGGGCCAAAAAGTTCTTTAGCAAAATCAGCCAATGTACCTTTAAGGTCAGCAAAGTTAATGTTTTTGTCAATCGCTAGACCTTCAACCTGATGGAATGAAGGTGAATGTGTAGCATCCACAGCGTCAGAACGGAATACTCTACCTGGTGAAATAATTCTGATAGGTGGCTGAGTGTTTTCCATTACTCTGGCCTGAACTGAAGATGTCTGTGTTCTCAAAACAATGTTTTTGTCGATATAAAATGTATCCTGTTCATCCTTAGCCGGATGGTCAGCTGGAATGTTAAGCGCCTCAAAGTTGTAGTAATCGAACTCGATTTCAGGGCCCTCAACAACCTCATAACCCATACCAGTAAAGATTCTCTCCATCTCTTCGAGAGCTAGTGTGTTAGGGTGCTTGTGACCGATCTCGTTTTTGTTAGCTGGAAGTGTAACGTCGATTACTTCCTTGGCAAGCTTAGCATTAAGCGCCTTCTCCTCTAGCTGAGCTTTCATTGTCTCAAGCTTCTCTTCGATTGTTTTTCTTGTATCGTTAACCATCTGTCCCACCTTAGGTCTATCCTCTGGTGCAACATCTTTCATACCTTTTAGTACTTCAGTTAGCTGTCCTTTTTTTCCTAAAATGTCAACCTTGATTTTGTAAAGGTTATCAAGGTCAGCTACATCTGAAATTTTGGACAATGCTTCTTCTTGAATTGCTTTCAATTTCTCTTTCATTTTGATTCTCCTTTTTATAATCTACTTTTGTCAATATGTTGCCCTACTTTTTTAGGCAAATAAAAAAGCGGTTACCATAGGGACGAAAAAATCCGCGGTACCACCCTGCTTTCTAATTAATAGACACTTCATTATGCATTACGTGCATTAGTCGTCACAAGCTAATCGTTTCCTTTCACATGTGAGGCTCCTGTGTGAAATTCAATAATAGTCTTTACCTAAAGATTTTACAGCCTGGAATCTTCTCTCTAAAAAGGAAAACTATTATCTACTGTGCACATTCACAGCCTTTAGTATTCAACTGTCATACAGTAATGGATAATAACATAAACAGTCAAA
>CACYHD010000050.1 GCA_902774125.1 uncultured Lachnospiraceae bacterium | reverse complement strand
ATTGCAATCATATTCAGAACTTAGTGACGGAAGATTTTCTGTAATTGAATGGTAATGTCCTGTACCATTTTTATAACCGTGCCCCATTATTTTTTCTCCTCCTTCTTATGTGTTTGTTCAAAAAGAGAAGGATATCTGTGAAAATCTGCATAATCATAGAACCTTGCAAATACATCTTCCGGCATATAACCATGTACCAAAACATCAGTTGGTTCAAGCACTCTTAGCATTTCTTCTGTCCCAATGCGCCATAGTTCACGATCACGTTTAGAACGAATGCATCCATGCGTACTAACGCATACAATCTTATGTTTGGGAACTCCTAAAAAACAATAGTCAAAACTTGATTCGTCACTCCATCTAATATTAGGTATTACAGGTATTCCTTGCTTTTGTAAATAAAAACCAACAGCTCTATTAAAATATGTATTAGTCTGCTGAATGCAAGGTGCTTGTCCCACCAACAGTGTACAATCTGGGGTTATAACCCCATCAAACTGTTTCAACAAGTCTACATACTTGTCTGTTGATGTAAGAACATTTGCAAAATACTTATCATGCATATAAAAATGTACATACTGTCTCTTATTCTCTGCCTTTTTTATTTTTTCAAATGGCAACATAGCTTTCGGGACCTGCGTATTATTAATATCTAGAAGCGCAGGAATTCCTGGCTCCCCAACAAGTTCCGCTCCTTCAGTCAAATACGGATATGAACCGTCATCTAAAATTGTTTTCTTCATATTTTTCCTTTCCGGGCATACTAGCCCAATACAAATTTATTGTTCCACTTGTACTCCCGAAAAGAATGTGCTAAACTGTAAAAACAAACTTTAAGGATTTGTTTAACACTTCCTTGGGGAGAACGCTCATTAAATTGCGCCAACAATTTAAGAGCGTTTTTCTTTTTTATTGTATATCCTCTTGCATAAGCTTCACCTCCAATTATTTTTTTACGCTTTTTTCAATTATTTTTCCTGTAAAAGTTTCAATTAGTACAGGCTCTAAATGTTCTATTAATGGAACTTCATAATCAAACAAATTAGTTTGATATACTTTTTTTCGACTAATAACATTTTTATATGCATTATGAGCTGCACTCAAACTCATTCCACAATAAGATGCTATTTCAATGGGCGATTCCAGCTGTTTAAGAATTAGGAAAGCAATTGGTCCCATGAAATGTCGTGCAAAATAATCTGCTAAGTCATCATCGTCGTCATTGTCATCATTAAAAATGTAATGCTTCAATTCATGAAGAATAGTTAGACGTATAGCACCTTTAGATTCAAGTAAATCATTATAATAAATTGTAGGCGGTTGAGTTTTTGATTGCTTTACAAAAAAACCTTGTTTTGATTTTTTTAAAAGTAATTTCCGCCCTCCTTTATACGAATAATCTGAGTATGGTATTAGTGCAACACTCATTTTTTTACAAAGATCAAACACATTAATAGGGAACGATTTTATATCATAATCTAAAAAAATATTTATTATCTCTATGTCTATTTCATCATATACTTCCCCGTCTCTATACATTACCATCCCTTCCTATTAATAGTGCTATTAACTGATTTTTTTCTTCAGCAGATAACTCCCCACCTTTTCTTGCGATTGCAGTTGAAATAGTATTAAATGCTGATTCAATTTTATCATCTTCCTCTAACAAGTATTCTGTATCAACTTGCAAAGCCTTTGATATGTTAACTACCACGTCCATTCTAGGTTTCTGCCCTGAGTGCAAATATCTTGATATTGAACTTTCATTTATACCACTTAGTTGTGATAGCTGTTTTTGACTAATATTCCTTTCTTTCATTATTTCTAGTACCTTTTCGTTCCATTTCATATTCTCCACCTCCTTATAATCCATATTATAAATTGCATTTTTGCAATAGTCAATACCCTTTTTTCAATTTTTTTGATGTTATCAAAATTATGCAACAAAAAAACGAGGGCAATTACAATAATAAATCACCCTCATTTTTTTAACTGCAATTAAAAAATTTTTCTAACTGCAATATGACCTCTTTTTTAACTTTGCTAAAAGTTCTAGTCTATTTTTTTGTATTTAACATCCTTACCCAAACTATCCTTGACAGTTAGAGTATCACCCTTAACCTTGTAATCTAACTTCATGTCTTCTTCATTAGGATTGAATCTAATACTAACCTTGCCTTTTTTAGTGTAATATTCCAGTTTCATCTTAGTTCCTGCTACATCATAAACACCTTTTCCGTCTTTTTTAAATGTATAGATATAGCTTGAACCGGCGAACTTGCATTCCCACTTTCCTATAATGTTAGCATCAATCTCACGTCCTTTGGCGTCTGTAATCTTCTCATTGTTGGAGCTGTCGCCCTTTTTGCCACAGCCTACCATAAGACCACAAGTGCCTAGAAGCATAACTACAAGTATCAAACTAATAATTTTTTTCATACTCTCCACCTCTCTATTCTATTAGATACTTATATTTTATTATTAAACACTGCCACATAATAGCGTTGTTTTTTTACTGCGGTATAAATTATCAAACACTGCCACATAATAGCGTTTTTTTATCGCGGTATAAAATATCAAATCCCCCACGGCACACACAGAGGGGGATTCGATAAATCATAAACTTATGCTTCCTTTCTTTTTTTGAAAACCAAAACACCAATTACTGCAATCATGAATCCTAATAGGGCTCCACCGCCAATTAGAGCTACACTATCTCGACCCATAACTGTTCCGATCAACGATGTATTAGCTTCCAAATCTCTCTGGAAGTACAAGTAAATACCATTCTTTTTGTCGTTGTATGAAAAACCTTTTTCGCCATCAGCAAATGTTAGGTTTTGTGACGCATTGTATGTGCCAAACATATGAAGCGGATAATAGTTAGCCGGAGTATTTTTGTTGCTCGAGCCAGTAAGAACTTGTATTTCTTTACCGGTAGCACTTGGAGCTATAATAGGCTTGCCACCTGATTCTTCTCTAGTCTGATATAGAGCTAACCACTGCTTGCCGCCGCCACCATTCAAGTCACCATTATTGCCATTCTGATCCGGTACGCTTCGATAACGTACATATGCCGTCTCCGTGTCCTCATATGACAATACATCGACCATAAACTTAGGGATAGGAAGATGATCTCTATTGTAGTACTCAACTAATGTAATGATAGTAAGTGTAATATCTGCCACTGCTAATAGGATAGCAAAAACAGCAAGACCTATCTTCAAACCTCTTGTAACAGCCAAAGCTGTTTTTCCAGTTCCTTCGGCAACACCTTTTTCGTACAATTCTTTGCTTACATGGTTATAACGCGCTACTTGCCCAGTTGTACCGTTAGCCATTTGAGTAAATTCTTCATATGAATAATCCTTTATTGTGAAAAAGGTCGTTTGAGAAAGACTATCATGATGTGTAATTCTCGCCATCTGGTACATGGTTCTATTGGCATTATATGCACTCTTAACAATATTGTCTGATACAACCTTTATCATTCGAGAACTGATCAAAGCTCCCGCACCAAACGCTACTGCGGCCGCTCCTATAGAAATAGTAATTGTCTTGAACTTGCCACTATCTACGAA
Source organism: uncultured Lachnospiraceae bacterium (assembly GCA_902774125.1). Lineage (GTDB taxonomy): Bacteria > Bacillota > Clostridia > Lachnospirales > Lachnospiraceae > Eubacterium_G. The sequence goes on along the minus strand of CACYHD010000050.1, from coordinate 9,730 downwards.
TGAATCTGTCCAGTTAGCCTCGTGTCCTTTGCTATAGTTTTCTGCAGTAGAAGTAACAGCTACTCCGCCCTTGAAGATTTCTCTGTCGACACCTTCGTATATTGAAATTTGGTTTTGTGAAAAATCCTTAACCATGCCGTCGAACTCTTCTTCGGACTCTTGTATTGCTTTTTTATCCTTAGAATCGAGCTTATCTAACTCTGCAGCCTTGCCCATTGTAAGATTGTCATTGTAAACAGTCGCACTTGCCGCATCTTGAACTAGTTTTACTAGGTTAACACTCTGCTTAACAGCTGCCATCTGGGAAGTAGTGAGAGATGCTACTAGCGGGTACAAATATTTAATATTATCTCCACTTACCTCGTCGTAATCTTTGGCAAAAAACTGTAGAAGTGTCGCTCCGTCATACTCATAAGCACCAAGCAAAGTTATAATTTCCTGCTGATTGAGAAGAACAATCAAATCAGGATCGACATCCTCATCCTCATAACTTTCCTTCACGTACTTGTTGAACTCTTTGCTAGACATCTTATCAACACCGAGTTTCTTGGACAACTTGCTAGTGCTCTTAATAACAGCATTAACATCACCCCAACTATCGAGCAACTCAACAGCCTTAGCGTGATACTTGTTTTTGAGCGCGATGTCTGCTTTTTTGCCATCATTGCCGCATGCCTTGAGAGCTTTCTTGCGCAAAGTGTCATAACTACCTAGCTGTGACATTCTATCTAGCCATGTGCTCTTGCCTGTATCTGCAGCGTACGCTAGCTGGTCCTGAATCATAAGAATAATCTGACCATTAGCCTGCAAAAAGATCTTAGTCAAATCTTCCTTATTAATATTGAGCAACAAGTCACCTAGGCCTTTCCCCGAATCATCTTCTTTGTATCCGTTCATGAAATCGTGAGCCTGAACTGCTGTGTCTACTTGTTGTGCGTAGTTAGCGCGGTACTCTGTAAGCATCTCCTGCATATCATCAACGAGGTCAGAAAAAACCTTCTGCTGCTCCTCGAGAATCTGCTCGTAAACGCCCTCAGCATAATTGCCGTTCTCATTCATCACAGCTATATCTGTGACAGCCTTAGTAGGATCGTCTGTTGTCTGATAGCACAAAAACACTCCTTCGGCTTTCTTGAGAGCACCCTCAGCGCCTTCGTTAAGATTGCCCGGAATCACTTTCCAGTCAGTCACTTCGCCCTTCTTCTCATTATCTTCATTTTTCTTTTTGCACCATGCCTCTGCATCTGACTTAGAACCATTAGTTTTGACAAAGAGTTTAAACTCTTTGACGTATCTAGTGTCCTTGCTTGCCGCATGCAAATCCCTAGTTGGTATAATCTGCATAGTCACTGTTACTGCAAGAAGCAATGCTAGTAATTTTTTCATTTGTCCGTTTCCTTTCGCAAAAATACTTTCAATTAGAATATACCATATAATCATTCATTCTTCTAAGAAATTGTTACATAAGCCATATCCTACACATTAATATAAACGCAAAAAATATTTTTAGGTCACAATAATTATATTTTTTTCTGAAAGCTCTATATAAAAACAAATCCCCTGCTATTATGCAGGGGATAGGGTTATGCAATAAAGCCAATAGTTCTTACTACTTTTTTCTCAGGTACCCAAGACTCAATGTCGTCTTCTATAATAGTCTTAAGTTCCTTCTTGCCAATCTGCTCGTAATCCATTGAAGCTAGGCGTTCGGCCTGTGACATTCTGGCTTTTTCTAGCATATTTCTGACAAAACGCCCGTTACCAAAGTCGTCGTTTTCTATAGCTTCTTCGTAGACGGACTGTAGCTTGGCGATAGCACCATCTGTTAGTTCCATTTCTTTTTTGGACGCCATAAATCTAGTAATATCAACAAGTTCTTCCGTGCTGTAGTCTTCGAATGGCACATGGAACGCTATACGTGACTTGAGGCCAGGGTTCTTTTCTAAGAACTTCTTCATCTCATCGGGATAGCCTGCAAAAATAACAATAAGCTGATCCCTGTTGTTTTCCATTTCCTGAACGATAGTGTTGATAGCTTCGTCGCCATAACCAGCCTCACTATCTTCAACTAGAGAGTAAGCTTCATCTATGAATAGAACACCACCCTTTGCTTCTTTAAACTTCTTCTGGATAGTTGGGGCAGTCCATCCGACATACTTGCCAACAAGATCTGACCTTCCTACTTCGACTAAATGGCCGCTAGATAAGACACCGTTTTGCTTCATAATATCTGCAACAAGTCTGGCCACAGTAGTTTTGGCAGTGCCTGGATTTCCGGTAAAACACATATGCATGCTTGGCCTATCCTGAGGCATTCCCTTGTCCTGATACAGTTTTTGGACCTTGTAATAGTTAACAGCACCAGTTATCACCTTTTTGGCTTCTCCTAGACCGATCATGGACTGCAATTCTTTGTAACTGTCGCCTTTGACCTTTTCTTTGGAATCTCCTTTTTCGATAGCTTCAACACTACTATACTGTGGGAAAATTACGGTCTTTGATATGTTGCTATACCACTCTTCAAAAACAGTAGTCACTTCGTTCAAATAGTACTTGGATGATTCATCAATTATGGCAGTAAGTTTTTCATCAGGCTGAATATTTTTTTCCTTAGCCATATCTGTCAAAACATTTTTGGCTTCCTTACCATCCATCAATTCGTCTGCAATTTCCACAAAACTCATATGTGCCATTTCATTATATAGCAGTTCCTTGAGTCTCTTACATTCACGTGGGAACACAATAATAGTCAAAACATCATTGCGATTTTTTTTGATATATGGCACTGTATTCTCCAAAAATCGATTATATGGGGATGCATTAGAGCCTTCCTGCACTTCTTCATTAATATAAAAAACAATAGCACCACCCTTGCATCGTCTATATTCGTCCGAAAAATCATCGTCAACGTCAGTTCTAGTCACAACCACTGTCTTTTTGCTAAAAATTCTCTTGTTCTGATAAAGGGCGTCTAGTAGATTATCAACAAGTTTTTTAGTTGTAATCACATTATCGGAGCCAAAAATATAATGAACAGGGTGAGCTGGTCTGCGTTCAATGTTAGGCTGTTGATATATGCGCTCTATTTCTTCCATATAAGACTTAGGTGCCCTATTATACTTAGCAACATGTTCAACTCTACCCTTGTCAGATGGCACAATCATCTTTTCGCTTTTCCAAAAATGGTAGTCATCTTCAATATCGTATTTTTCATATATTTCATACTTATCTTCACATAACTTATTATTGTCAGATTGCCTAACCATCATAATCATAGAATGGCTATTCACTTCCTTGCATTCAATATCAGACACCTGCAAACCTAAATGTTCAAAGAACTTTTGGGCTTCTGCTTCAACGTCTGTAAACCTATCAACGGCAGCACATGCTGTTATTTTATCCGGTTCAATCTGACGTAACAAAAAACAATACTCCGATACTGCTTTGCCGTTAAAAACTGCTGATTCTGCAGCCAAATCGATATAAATTTCTTTTTTTTCATTGGTTTCTTTTTCGCCCCAAGTCTCATCCTTATAAGCGGCGTTTATCATATAATACAACATAGCTAACTCCTTTCTGTGATTTTATTACAATAGTTTTAAGCTCTCGCGCCTTTATTACAATAGTTTCAGGCCGTCGCTCCTTTATTACAATAGTTTCAGGCTATCGCTCCTTTATTACAATAGTTTCAGGCTATCGCGCCTCCATCCGGCACTAGCTCCGGATGGAGCTTCGCCAAAATCAAAAAGTACTGTGTGCAATAAGTTATGGCGTGTTCCTTAGGGTTTAAGTATCTAACTTTTTTAAGTTGTTCCTTGGTGTAAGGAAACTCTTCCTTGCTACATACATAGTCTAGTTCTTCTTCCATGATTCGATTCACAAGGCCTTTTCTTATTTTTTCGCTAAACCCGAAGGCATCATCTTTGTTTTTGAAAACGTGACTGCTGTATTCACAAAGATCTTCTCTAAAAACAAGAGGACTTCCGGATAACATCTCATCTACAATATCTTTATGGTCTTCTACATAAGCATTGTGCAAAAAGCCATAAACATAAACCCACTCTTTCATAGTCTGTGGCTGCACCATGCGAATGATATCCTTCTGATAATTTTCGATTCCAAAAACATCTAATAGGTCCGGATTGCTAGATAACTTGGCATAATCGATGTTGGCTTCCCTAAAGGCATCGCTATATTCTAGATCTTCTACGAAGTCAACCGGAATCAAACTAATGCAAATACTTTCTATATACTCGCCATAAGCTTCGCGCCAGCTGTCATGAGTCAAGCGTAATCTATAAGGATGTGGGACTATCTTATTATCAATTCTAGCCAGTGGCCTTTTGACCATATATCCCATTTCTTTGAGTTGTTCTATAATCACATTGCGCTTGGACTCAGGAATATTGAATTCAATTTCTGGAAAGAATCCTTTAATCTCAGGAAGTGCCTGGGCTAACGCCACGCTTGCCCCTTCTGCATTAAACTCATCATGGCCAGAGCCCGCTCCCATAACAGACATCACTGCTCTAGCTAGTTTTCCCCTAGCAGATGGATATAAGTTAAGGTCCTTAAAAATAGTTCCCAAATCTCTTAGCACTTCTTCTAGATGTATCTTATTTAATTCGTTATTGTTTTTCATAATCGGCTCCTTTCTGCCTAAACCTTCTCTCTTTAACTCGTTATAAAAAGAGAAAAAACTCCCCCAAACCCAGATATGCAGGAGGTACTTCGCATATCATTATTTGGGAGAGTCTCAAAGAAAAAGAGAAACATAAATTACAAACAGAACTCTGTATCAGTTTCGTTTTCTACATAGTGGGATAGATATGTCTCTTCTAGAATAGATAGAGAATCTATGTCCACCAAAACAATGGACAAATCTCCCCTGTATGAAATTAAATCTTTGAACTTGGCCATATACTCGTAAAAATCGCTGTTGTTAAGAACAACTGTAATCTTACGGTCGGCCTTAGGTGGTAATAGCATCAATCTACCAAACAACATCTCACTGTAGCGTCTAAAGAATAGTCTGCCACGTCTAGGACGCACAGGACGCGCGCTCTCTCTAGATGGCTCGTGATCATCAATATAGAAGAACTCTATCCACCATTTCTTAATGCCATTGTGATTCACACCAACTAGGATGTCTGGATTAATATCTAGCACTAACTCATTGTTCATATCTTCTGTTTTGAGATGACTAAACTCGATGTTCGCATCGGTCATGCCCTTATAAATAAGGCCAGTGGCAGCCATCTCAAAAGTTTTGCGTCTAGCTCTCATTTCTTCTCTCAACTTTCTGCGCTCTTCTAGTGTAGCGCGGTCACGAGAACGTAGTGGCAATTCTTCTGAATTATCTTCTCCAATTGCCATGTCCTCCCTAGCTAGCTCTATACTATTCTTCTCCTGATACCCTGCTGCTATCATAAGGTCTTCAAAAGTGACATTACCCCTAGGGGCTGCCTTATCTGAAGTCAAAGTTTTAAGCATCTGTGGGCTAGGTTTATAATCATTCTTCTTAATTCTGTAAAGATTAGCTGCACTAACTCCTGCGTCTAATGCATACTCTCTAAAACTTCTCTCGCCCTTGGCCATATTCAAAAGTTCCATTACGCGCTCTAGGTTATAAGTTTGTAGTCCGTTTCTGCCTACCTTCTTACCCATCTCGTTAGCGTTGTTATCAGGTGTCATATTATCTGTTGTTTTTGTTGTCATTGTTATTGCTCCTTTTTTGCTTTATATAATTCTCTCTAATCTAGGTTCATATCTTAAATTAGAATGTACATTACCTCTCTCAACAATATATACCTCTAAACTCTCTTCTATAGCGTCAAAAGAGAATGTAGATTTAGCTCTAGGTACGTATGTAACATCACCACTCAACCCTCTTGCAAATATTCTTTCCGCATCTTTAATGTTCATAAAATGCGTACCTGCATTATTAATTCTATTAATGACTGTACCTATGCCATCTTCAGCATTAGTAGAGATTAGTCTTAAACCACTCTTATCTTTATAGAAAATACTATGCTGATGATACTTCACGCCTAAGTCAATGGCATCTTTTAATGATATATTATAAATAATATAGCTAGTTTCATCTGATGGATTACCATCCTCATCTATCCATCTGGCAACAGTATTTACATACCCTACTCCTAAATCTGCAATATCCTTTCTCAATTCTCTACTTCTATCACCTTCAGGTCTACACGCACTAATTATTGCTAATGTAATATCTGACTGGTCCGATAGTTGTGAAAATATACGACTTTTACTAGATTCATTAATAGTATCAAAACTATAATGATTATTTAATTCTTCAGTTATGTAACCTTTATATGTATGCCCTCTGTATAATTGTTTATTTCTCATAATCTACACCTCTTCTCTCTTACAAAGTACATGGCGATCCTTTCTTGCCGTTTGTTGTTTCGGCATACTTGCGTTATGACCATAAGTTTCTTTTGATTGTAACAATTGTTACAACGATAGTGGTAAAAAATTGCCGCACCCCTTTATTTATGCTTGTGCAGCAATTATTTTTATATTTAGTTTGTTTTGCTTTTTGTTGTAATGTTTGTATTCTTTCTTTGTCGCGTTCTGTTACAACTCTATACTACATATGTAACACACAAAGTCATATAAGTCAAGCATTTTCTTTATAAAAAACAAAATACCGTATTAGTGTTAGTCCTTTCCAGCTTTAATCATTACATGTAACTTCCCATTATTTTCCTTCCACACTTGATTCTTGTTAGGTCCAACTAGCTCATCTCCATCGTCATAATCATCGATATAATAAACTTCTCTTTTTCCGTTATCATAATTAATATAAATCTGAGTTATATCACCATACTTGAGGCGGCCATATAGACTACTGTCTTCTAACCAATCACCGACTATTCCATCACGAGCGCTAGGATCTTTTACTACAGGAATGTTTTCTTTTAGGATAAAGCCAACATCGTTAGTCCATAATTTTTTTTGAATCGACCCATGCCACCCATTAACAGTTATGTCGGTACACGACAAAAAGAACCCTTCAAACATATCAGATTTCAAAGTTACACATTCACTGTTTTCAAATACTAATGTTATTGTTTTTACACTCATAATGAGATTCTCCTTTCAGTGTGGCTCTACATCAAACTTTTTGTTTCACTTATACAACTCTGTCGCTTGCTCTAAGTCAGACTTAATTCCTTCAACCATACTCTGTGGGCTTAGCACTTTGATGTGAAGCGCATATTGTAGCGCCCACTTTCTCATCGCCTTTTCATTAACGTAAACAGAACAAGTGACTTCATCTTCAGTTTCATCTAAGAAAGAAATATCCTTGCCAAACCAATCAAAAATTTCACTCAACAGATATTTCTTAGCCCTAAAAGTAACCCTAATGCTTTCGCCGCTAAACATATAAATATGCTCGGCCATATGCTTAGGAAGATTAAGGCCGTGCTCCAAACCGTGGACTAGCTTCTTGCTCTTTACCTTTTCGCTTAGAATTTTAATCTCTGTAATTCTGTCCACGCGAAAGTTAGCCAGGTTATCATACTTATCCACATTGCATATTAGATAATACTTATCGTTTACAGCAACCATCTGGTATGGATTAATAATGTATGGCTCATCCTTTCTAGGATGAAGCTTCTTATCTGTTCCATACTCATTATAGGTAAATGCAACCTTCCTGCCCTTTTCGATGGCTTCATCTAGCATTTCTAGCGTGAAAAAAATCTCATTGTTTCTAGGCATATTGTCTGGAAGATTCTTAATATGCTTTACCCTGGATTTGAAATTTTCACTAGATAAGTTCTCTAGTTTTTTGATCAGGTCCTTACACTGGCTAGCTGGAAGATATCTATTAAACAGCAAACTATCCACTAGCAGCCTAAGTTCAATGTCAGCAAACTCATGGACTAGATAAAAATCAGAAAGTATAGAACTCTCCTCCTTAACTCCATCTTTATTCGTGACATATCTTATAGTTTCTGAATATTCGATATCATAACCAAACTCTATAAGATTCATAATATTTCTTTTAATAGTCTTACGCTCAACCTTAGTGTTATACTCATCGGCTAGAATCTGGGCAATCTCTTTTTGGCTTAGCCTGTGATTCTCATCAGAATAGCGCTTGAGGATATCGAGAATATTGATAATTATCATTTTCTTAGGCGGAATGGTATACTTCATAATTCTACAAACTCCTTTGTGTGATATATGTAATTAATGTCCGAAACTTCTGTTAATTTCATTATATACATTACATATGCTTTATACAATCACGCTGAGCTGGTAATCGAATTTAAGAGGTAGGATAGTGTTAATTATGTTTACATCATAAGTATACAAAAAGAGATGGGAGAAAAATCTCCCATCTTATCGGCCTTCTGGCGGCCCTTTTCCTGCTCGTTTCCTGCGCGGGAAAAGACGCTGACGTCCGCGTCATCACCGATTTCTACAAGGCCGTCCTGGGCGAGACGCTCGACGGGATCGAGTCCCTGGGCCAGGGCTGGTACCGGGTTTCCTATACCGACATGGGCACCCCGGGCACCACGGACGTACAGCTGAAAGGTGGCAAGATCGTCGACTACCGTCCATTCCGCGAAGCGGGAGACGCCGAATAACGTGGGGGAGTCATCCATCTTATGACGTTCACCCTGCAAGAAACGCTGTTCAGTGCTGCGCTGGCGGTTTACATGACCGCCAGCGTTTTTGTGGCCGCCGTCCGCTGGGGACACAGGTGCCAGCCTTACGGCAAACATATGGATTATTACCATCCGGCCTGGAAGTCGGTCATCTTCTGCTATTTGTCCAACCTGCTGATGGCTCCGGCCCTCTTCATGCCCACGGAACCGGATGCCCTGTTGCAACTGCGGCTGCTGCTCATCCTCGCGTCGCCGTTCTTCTGCGCCGTGCTGCTGTTCAGCTATTTCGGTCGGATGCTCGGCATGGAAAACTGGCGCCATCCGACTTATGCGCTGGCCGTTCCTTTCGGCATCATAGCGCTTTCGGCCACCGTGCTGGCCCTGATTCCCGGTACGCAGATGACGCCGGCATTCTGCCGCTGGTTCTTCTCGGTGGCCGGCATCCTGGCCATCGCCTTCCTGGCCTGCTTCGTCACGGCCGTCTTCATGGTGGCCCGCGTGCTGCAGCGCCAGTCCGAGGAGAATTGCTCCAACCCGGAGGATTTCCCGCACCGCTACGCTTCCCGGGTCATCTGGATGCCGCTGGCGCATCTGGGCATCAGCTGGGCGGTCGCCTTTATCGGCACGCCCCGTTCCATTTCCCTGGGCGTCCTGGCCCTGTCCGTCTTCAGCCTCGTGCTGCTGATCAGCATCCTCTCGCCGCACCGTGCCCTGCCGGTCGAGGAACTGGAAACCGCGGATGAGACACCGGCACAGCGCGCGCAGGACGATGCCGTCCTGCCGGAATCACGCCAGGACGACATCGAGCGGGCCATCCGCTCCATGGTCGAGGATCAGCAGGCCTACCTGGACAGCCACCTCCTCCTTTCCGATGTGGCAAGCAGCATCGGCGTCAACGAAAAATATGTATCCCTGGTCATGAAATCCCGTCTGGGCGGCTTCTTCTCCTACGTCAACCACTGCCGGCTGGCGCACGCCGCCCGGTTGCAGGTCACGCATCCGGACATGCCCATCGGCGAAGTCATCGTCGATTCAGGCTTCGGATCCCGTACTACCTACTACAAGATCCGGAA
>CACYHD010000049.1 GCA_902774125.1 uncultured Lachnospiraceae bacterium | reverse complement strand
GAAAACTTCAGTAGTGCGGAGGTTGGAATGGCCATTGATGAGAAGGCTGACGATGAAGATCTTATTTCTCTCATTCCTTGGTGGGCTGAGAAAGGTTACCTTACTATCGAGGAGGTTCCAGACAAAAAGGGTCGAGGTGGAGATCACGCCACATTGACATTGCACAAGGTTAAAGATTTGCCTGACACTGTTCCTAATTATCAGCGCACATTGTTCAAGGCTCTGTTCACTAGCGACAGCAGAAGTTTGAAATCTTTGCCGGTAAGTTTTGCAGAAAAATTCGACACAGCTAAGTCTAACTTGCAGGGCGTTTTTGTAGGAGACAAAACACTGACTTCAGGATATGGCAAAGGCTGGGGAATTGTATTTTTGATTAATCTGATGTACTTCGCAGCGCTTGCTTTGAGTAGCCCTGTGTCATATTTGGACAACTTGATTTTTGCATCATTTAGTGCGGTTCCATTACTGTTTGTCGGATGGATGCGCGTTAGCTCCAAACGCAAGGATCGCAACAGACAAGGCGGAGCATGGTTCAAGCATATTCTTGTGTTAGCTGTTTTGGCCCTAGTTTCTTTGGGGGCAATGTATCTGGCGACAGAAGATAACTACTTGTCATTCAAGACATGGTTAATTGTATTCGCCATTGTTTTGGTGGCCAATGTGATGTCAGGAAGATTTCTGACATATACAGATTATGGACTTGAAATAATCGGCAAGCTTGAAGGTCTTAGAAACTTTATTAAGACAGCTGAGGTCGATAAGTTAAAAATGTTGGTGGATGAGAACCCATCATATTTCTTCGACATATTGCCATATGCTATGGTGTTCGGCTTGTCAGACCACTGGTCTAAGCAGTTCAAGTCTCTGACAATCAAGGCTCCAAGTTGGTATTATGGATACAACAACGATATGTTTACTATATGGTACTTACACAGTATGCTTAGCAGAAACATAAGTACTCCAATACATGATGTTAGGTCTAAGGCGGCAATGCAAAAAGCTGCATCCTCAGCCTCAAGTGGAGGATTCTCCGGAGGCGGCGGAGGCGGCGGAGGTGGCGGAAGCTGGTAAGCCTCATTGCTGCACAGTTTATAAAAAGTGAAGGTGGTTTTGCTGCCTTCACTTTTTTGTAGACAAAACAATTGCTTTAGTATAATCTAATATTGAGAGTGGCACAGCGAGGGTTGTGCAATGCAAAAATATACCAAATCACAGTTAGAAGCTATCCAATTTAATACCGGTCCTGCTATGGTTTTGGCTGGACCAGGTTCTGGTAAAACTACCGTTATTACCCAGAGAATCCACAATTTGATATGTAAGCATCATGTTCCGCCGGAACATATATTAGTTGTCACCTTTACGAAGGCGGCAGCTGTTAATATGCGACTAAGATTCAAGAGCTTAATGTCTGGTAGAACACTGCCGGTTGTTTTTGGAACATTTCACAGTGTCTTTTATAAGATGCTTAGAATGGAACAGGGGGATAATAAGTTCCAGGTTATAACTGAATCAAGAAGAATCTCGATTCTCAAGGAAATATGCATCAGGCTTCGGGTGGATATTAGAGGCCAAAAAGATTTTGTGGCGGAACTGTCTAGTGAGATAGGCAAGGTACGTGGCAATGACAAGTCGGTGGATGATTATATTATTAGAAGCTGTAACAAGGAAGTGTTCAAAAAAATTCTGGCTGAGTATCATCAGGCAAAAAAAGCGGAGAACCTTATAGATTTTGAGGATATGTTGGTATTGTGCCTTAGAATGTTAGAGGAGAATAAAACGATTCTTAAAAAGTGGCAGGGTATTTTTCAGTATGTACTTATTGATGAGTTTCAGGATATTAATAGTATTCAATATCGAATTATTAGAATGCTTGCAGAACCTAGCAACAATATTTTTATCGTTGGAGATGATGACCAGTCTATTTATGGTTTTAGAGGGGCAAGGCCTGACATAATGCTGGGATTTTGTGATCACTATCCTGAGGCTAAGGTTATATACTTGTCAGAGAATTTCCGCTCCACAGACAGTATAGTAAAATGTGCTAACAATGTTATAAAAAACAACAGGAATCGATATACGAAAAATAATAAGGCTAATTGTGAAGGTGGACCGGAAGTTGATATACGTGGCTTTGACGGCCAGGGACAACAGATTGATTACGTCTGCAATCTTATCAAAAAATATTTTGGCGAAGGGGTAGAGGCTACAGACATAGCTATACTTGTCAGAAACAATGATATTATTCCGTTGATTCAAAAAAGCTTTATTAGAAAAGGCATCTGCGCAGGGGGCAAAGAAAAGCGGGATGAAATATATTTGAGCGATGCTGCAACAGATATAATGAACTTTTTTAAAGCAGCTATTAGTTGGAATAAAGTGGCTATAAGGGATAATAATTCGTTTTTGGAAATAATGAATAAGCCTGACAAAAATCTTTCTGCCAAGGTTATAATTGATCATGGTGATTGTGTTGAGAATCTTGTTAGCGTGTACAGTCACAGTCCGGAAATGATTAATAATATAGAAGATATTAACTTTCATATGACGATGTTAGGAAGACTGGAACCTTTTGCGGCGATTAACTATATAAGGAATGCGATAGGCTATAACAATTACGTCAAAAAAGAAAAGTACAATAATACACAAGGGCTGAACAAGGAATTGGATATATTAGATAGGCTTCAGGGGCTCAGTTCTACAATAAGAAGTCTTGAGGAATGGGTGGAATACGCTTTGAGCCAGAGAGAAGTTCCGGTTGCTCGAAAGGATGAGAGAGATAGTGTGGCTGTAATTACGATGCACGCATCCAAGGGGTTGGAATTTCAAGTTGTTATTATTCTCAATGCTAACCAGGGGATTATACCCGGATCAAAGGCTTGCAGAGAAAGAGATTACGAGGAGGAGCGCAGAGTTTTTTATGTTGCCCTTACACGTGCCAAAAAATACTTGCATGTATGCTTTATTGGGCAGAATCTCGGATTTGAAATGGAAGAGTCTATGTATATCAACGAAATGCTAGACTAGAACATACGTTGCAATTTGAGGTTCACTTTGGTAAAATTAAGAGAGTTTTATGGCTAAATGCGAATAATTAAAAGTGAGGAAATAGATATGGGAAAAAATGATGTTAAAGAGGGAGAGGATATTTTTGTAACTCTCGAACTTGAAGATGGCACTACTGAGGAAACTCAGGTCATTACTATTTTTGAGGTAGAAGGACAGGATTATGTTGTTCTCTTACCTGTGGATCAGCTAGAAAGCGATGAGGGAGAGGTTTATATTTATAGATATCTTGAGTCAGCTGATGGCGAGCCAGGTTTGGAGAATATTCCAACAGAGAAGGAATTCGATATGGTTTCTAAGGTCTTCGATCAGATTCTTGAAAACGGTGAGTATGACGAGGACATGGAGATGGAAGTTGAAATTGAATATGACGAGGAAGAAGAAGTGGACGACAACGGAATTGCTATTCAAAAAGTTGTTGTTGCAGATGACGGAATCAAAATCGATGGAGATGGATATTCTAGCTAATTAATTATTGTTTGATTCAATATGACATGATTGAAGTATATAAGCAGAGGAGTGATTAATATGTCAGAAAGATATGATGATGAGGCGCTTAAGTTTATAGAAACTAGAAAGCGTGTGGCTCAGATGAGACGTGCAGAGGCAATCAAAAAACGTAATATGACAGTTGCAGCTATTGTAGGTGTAGTAATTGTTGTTATTCTATTTTCTGTTATTGCAGTTTCTTGTGGTAACAATGGTGGTACTGAAGAGACAACAACAGCCGCAGCTACAACTAAGAAGGTTGAAACAACAACAGCAGTAGAGACTACTACAGCTGAGGAATCAACAACATCTGAAGAAGATGGCGAGATGATGCCAGGTAAGACAATGTACATTAATGATGATGGTATCAATCTTCGTAAGGAAGCCAACACAACATCAGGCATTATTGACCAGTTGTTGAAAGACACTGAAGTTACAATTGTTGGTGTTGAAGGAGACTGGGTTAAGGTTTCAAGAGGCAACGATGTTGGATATGTCAAAAAAGAATTTTTGGATGGTTCCAAAAGCACTGGAAACAGCTCAGAGGATGAAGAAAATCCTGTAGAAACAACAGCGGCCACAACAGTGGAGTAATATAAAGAAATAGGGAGCTCTTTATGAGCTCTCTTTTACGTTTTTGAACAATATAGAAGAGGTAATAGGATGAATTACAACGAAGCTAGAGAATACGTGCTAGCTGCTACCAAGCTAGGTAGTGTTATGGGACTAGATACAATAAAAGAACTGTTGAAAAGGCTGGGGAATCCGCATCTTAGCATTCAAAAAAGAGTAGTGCATGTGGCGGGAACTAACGGCAAAGGTTCAACAATGGCCTACATTGCAAGTGTTTGCATGGAGGCAGGTTACAAGGTTGGCAAGTATAACTCACCTGCTGTTTTTGACCCGCTTGAAATAATAACTGTCAATAATGTTAATATAACTGAGGATGAGTATGCGATGTGTGCAACAGAGGTCCAAAAACAATGCGATGCCATGGTGGCGGACGGACTTTCACACCCTACGTATTTTGAAATAGAGACAGCAATGGCCTTTTGGTTTTTGGCCCAAAGTGATTGCGACATATATTTGATTGAGTGCGGTATGGGAGGCAGAGACGACGCGACAAATGTTTTGGAAACGAATCTGCTTAGTGTCATTACAAGCATCGGTCTAGACCACACAGATTTTCTTGGAGCGACTATTGAAGAAATTACTGCTAACAAGGAAGGTATAATTAAGCCAGGGCGTCCCGTTGTAAGGGCGGGCAGTGGCGATACAATTACAGAAGTCAACAAGGAGTTGGCTAGAAAGGCATGCCAGGTTCTTATCAAAGAAGGATACAATCTGGAAGATTATATTGAGACCGGGCTTAGCAAGATGAAATGGCCGGGGCGCATGGAACAGATTCACACGAATCCGACTGTTATTATAGACGGGGCTCATAATCCGGATGCCATGACTAAGTTGCGCAATGCACTTGATACAACTTACGGTGGCCAAAAAAAGATTTTTATCGTCGGAGTGCTGGCAGATAAGGATTACGAAAAAGAGGGCGAGATAATTGCTGACAGGGCAGAGCACATTATTACTGTCACTCCAGACAACAAAAGAGCCCTGGATGGCAGTGTTTTGGCGCAAAAATGGCATAAGTATAACAGCAATATTACAAGCGCTGCGACTATAAAAGAGGCTGTGGAGAAGGCTTTTGGGCTTGTAAGTGACAATGATGACCAAATAATAGTGGCTTTTGGCTCTTTGTCCTACCTAAAAGACTTGAAAAATGTTATAATAGATATTCGATAATAATTAAGGAGACACTAACGACTGATGAGAAACGAGTATAGTTTTAATTTGGATACTGAACCGGTAATAATGGGCATACTTAACGTGACACCAGATTCCTTTTCTGATGGCGGCAAGTACACAGAAATTGACAAGGCACTTATACAAGTTGAGAAGATGGCAAGAGACGGCGCCAAGATTATTGATGTCGGTGGCGAGTCTACCAGACCGGGGTATGAACCTATTAGCGTGCAGGAAGAAATTGAAAGAGTTTCACCGGTTATTCAGGCTATAAAAGATAGAATACCAATTCCTATTTCTATTGATACATATAAGCCTAAGGTGGCTAGAGCGGCTATCGATGTCGGAGCTGATATGGTCAATGATATATGGGGACTTAAAGGTCACAAGGCTATGGAGTTTATGGACTTGAAGGAGCCTAAGTCAGGCATACCGTTTATCAAAACAATGGCCAAGGTTGTGGCAGAGTCAGGAGTTCCTGTTGTAATCAGTCACAACAGACTTCATGCTCAGTACGAAAACTTTATGGAAGATATGCTAGACGATTTGAGAGAGTCTATTGACATGGCTCACCAGGCAGGTGTCAAGGATGGACAGATTATTCTAGATCCGGGCATTGGTTTTGCCAAAACCTATAATCAAAACTTATATGCCATCAATCACGTGGATCAGTTGAGAAAGATGGGATATCCTGTTCTTCTTGGTGTTTCTAGAAAGTCAGTTCTAAGAAAAACACTTAACACAGATAGCTTAGATATATTAGGTGCATCTGTGGCAGGAACTGTAGTAGGCCTAGAGCGAGGCTGCAGAATGTTTAGAGTTCATGATGTAAAAGAAAACTATCAGGCTATGATGATGGCTTGGAAACTTATGAATTCTCAAAGATATTAATAATTAGGAAAGAAATAAATGGATTGTATAAAGGTTGAGCAGCTCAAGGTTTTTGCATATCACGGCTGCAATGAAGAAGAAAAAATTAACGGACAAAACTTTTTTGTCGATGCGTGTATCAAATCTGATATTACCACTCCTGGTGTTAGCGATGACTTGGACGAGACAATAAACTATGCCAAGATTTGTAAGTTTATTAACAAGTTTTTGACAGAGAATCGCTACAACTTAATTGAGGCAGCGGCGTATCAGACAGCCACAGGCATACTTAAGGAATTCCCTAAGGTTAGAGAAGTTACGATAACTATCAATAAGCCTGAGGCACCTATATCACTTGAGTTTGGTAATGTATCAGTGACCAAAACATGCAAGTGGAATAGAGCATATCTAAGCATCGGTTCAAACATGGGCGACAAGGAACAGTATCTCAATGATGCGGTTGAGTCATTATATGATGACGATGCCATTAGAGTTAAGGCTGTTTCTAACTACATAATTACTAAGCCATACGGACCTGTTGAGCAGGATGATTTTCTCAATGGATGTGTGGAGATTGAAACTATATACAGCCCTAAACAGTTGCTTGATGCATTACATGCTATTGAAAATCAGGCAGGCAGAACTAGGGAGGTTCATTGGGGACCTAGAACACTAGATATGGATATTATTTTTTACAATGATTGCATAATCAACGAACAGGATCTTGTAGTTCCACATATTGAGATGGCCCAGAGAGCTTTTGTGCTAGAGCCTCTTAAGCAGATTGCGCCAGGTATGGTGCACCCTGTATACAACAAGACGGTCAAGGATTTATGTGACGACTTAAATAGTGATAGGGGATGCGGCAGCTGTAGTGGATGCCCATGTCCAGGGGGACAAAACAATGGATAAACTATTAGAATGTAGAGAACAAATAGATAAGATAGATAATCAAATACTAGATTTGTTTTTGGAACGTATGCGAGTGTGCTACGATGTTGCTGAGTACAAAATCGAGCACGGCAAGCCGGTTCTAGATAGAAGCAGAGAACTTAGCAAAATCGAAACTTTGAAGAAAAAGGCTCCGGACAAGTTTTTTGAGCTTGGAATCTCAGAACTTTTCGAGCAGATTATGGCTATGTCACGTAAGATGCAATACAATCTTCTCAACAGCAAAGGTATGATAGAGAGCCTGGGCTTCGAGGAGATTAGACATATTCCTAAGAGCAACGTTAAGGTAGTATATCAGGGTATTCCTGGTGCTTATAGTAGTCAGGCTGCTAGAGCGTACTTCGAGGATGACGTTGAGCTTGTGCATACACACAGTTTTAGAGGTGCAGTGGAGAAGGTCAAAAACGGCGAGGTTGACTATGCGATTTTGCCTTATGAGAATTCTTCTGCAGGTATTGTGGCTGACGTGTATGACTTGCTTGTTGAATATGACACATATATTCTTGATACATTTGAGATTAAAATCGATCATTGTCTTTGTGGACTTAAAGGTTCTAAGCTAGAGGATATCAAAGAAGTTTATTCTCATCCACAGGCCCTAATGCAGAGCAATGAGTATATACAAAAACATGGTTTTGACAGCTACAACATGGCTAACACAGCCATTAGCGCTAAGTATATTTCTGAGCAGACAGACATGACGCGTGCCTGCATTTGTAGCGAGGAGGCTGCTAATATTTACGGTTTGGAAATATTAGAGAAGGGTGTTAACTTCGCTAACCAGAATGCCACTAAGTTTATAATTATTAACAACCAAAAAATAACAAGAAGATATGCAGATCTTGTTTGTATTAGTTTTGAAATGCCACACGAAAGTGGTTCACTATATCAGGTGCTTTCACATATTATTTTTAACAACTTGAACATGACAGGCATTCAGTCTCGTCCGGTTCCTGACCAGAAATGGGAATATAGATTTTATGTGGAGTTCGAGGGCAAGCTTACATCAGAGGCTGTGCTCAATGCTCTTAACGGAGTTAAGCAGGAATCCAAAAATCTCAAGATTCTTGGAAGCTACTAATTATTACTTATAACCAAAGGAGACAAAATGCGTCCGGCAATTATTACATATCCAGATGATGGAATAAAACCAATAGGAATAATCGAGTTCGTTCATGGCATGGGCGAAAAAAAGGAAAGATATGTTAAGGCCATGAAGGAGTTTAACAAATATGGCTTTATTTGTGCTGTGGCAGATCTCAAAGGTCACGGTGAAAACATAAGCACTCCGGAAGATTATGGTTATTTTGGCCGCGAGGGCGTAAACGGATTAGTTGAGGATATTAGAGACTACACAATGTTTCTCAAAAGACAGTTTCCTAATCTTCCGTTGATTTTGTTAGGACACAGCATGGGCTCCTTGCTTGTTAGAATATATGCCAAAAAATATTCCAAGGAAATCGAAGCGCTTATTATAAGTGGTTCGGTATCTAACAATCCTCTTAAGGTGCCAGGCAAGATTCTTATTAAGTTCATAAAGTTTTTCAAGGGCGAGAGATACAGAAGTCCTATGATTAGCAATTTGTTTACAGGAGCGTACGAGCGCAAGTTTAGAAAAGAAGGAATTGTCAACGCTTGGCTTACTAGAGACAGAAGAGTTATCGATGAGTACAATGCAGATGATACATTGGGATTCACGTTTACTCTTAGTGGCTACAGCGACATAATATCAATGCTAAGTATGGTTTATGCCAAAACAGGTTGGAGAAGCATCAATCACACTTTGCCGGTAATGTTTATGTCAGGAGCTGAGGATCCTTGCAAAGTTAGTGTCAAGGCGTTCAAAAAGTCTGTTAGCTTTTTGAAAAAGTGCGGTTTCAAAGATGTTTATTACAAGCTTTATCCGGATATGAGACACGAACTATTTAACGAGTTGGACAACGAAGAAGTTTACAGCGATGTGCTCAAGTTTATTGAGCTTAAGGTTGGTATAGAACCAGTTAGAAATGACGACTAACATCTATTAGAACATATATGAAAGGAAAAGAAATATGGGCATAACATCAAAGAAAGGTAATCCATTATTAATAGGAGCAACTGTTCTAGGCAACAAGACTAACTTTGCATTAGCAGCAGGACCTAACAGTCAGTGTGCAGTAGTTTTGTATGACAAAAACAATGATTTCAAGGAAATTAAGATTCCTTTTGAAAAGAATTATAGAACAGGCAATATATGGGCTATGGAAATCGATGGCATCGACCATAAGCAGTATGAGTACAACTATGTCATTGATGGTGAGGTTGTTACTGATAAGTATGCCAAGGCTCTAGATGGCAAAAAAGAGTGGGGCGTTGCTCCAACTAATCTTAGAGGTGTTTTGGTAGACAATGATTTTGACTGGGAGGACGACGACCATCTATACACACCTTTCGACGAGACTATTTTGTATAGATTGCATGTTAGAGGTTTTACTAAGCATTCAAGTTCTAAGGTGCGCAATAAAGGTACATACAAGGGAATTATCGAAAAAATCCCATATCTCAAATCACTAGGCATCACAATGGTAGAACTCATGCCGGCATACGATTTTAATGAGAAGGTAGAGTCTAAGCCAACTTCAATGGTAGGCAACTTCAACCTAGGTAATCCTACACTTAACTTCTGGGGTTACACTGATGGTTTTGCCTTCGCTCCAAAGGCTTCATTTGCGGCAGCCAAGGAGTCAGGCGGCGAGGTTAATGAGTTCAAGGAGCTAGTTAAGCAGATGCACAAAAACGGCATCGAAGTATCAATGGAATTTTATTTCCCAGGTGAGACTAGTCCATCATCAGTTCTCGAAGTGCTTAGATATTGGGTAATGGAATATCATATCGATGGTGTTCATCTCAACTGCGACCAGGCAGTAATGAAAACAATTGAAAAGGACGATATATTAGCTGCAACAAAGGTGTTCACTTACACAATAAATGACGAGTATGATTTTTATCAGACACCTAATGGCAACAGAAATTTTGCCAACTTCAATGACGACTTTATGGTTTGTGCAAGAAAGTTTGTTAAGGGCGATGAGGATATGCTTAACGACATTTCATACAAAATCAAGCGCAATCCTAAAAACTCAGCTATAGTTAACTACGTAGCTAACCACAATACATTTACTTTGTATGACACTGTAAGCTACGACAGAAAATACAACGAAATCAACGGCGAAAACAACAAGGACGGCGCGGTTTACAATTACAGTTGGAACTGTGGCGTTGAGGGAACTACAAGAAAGAGAACAGTAATGGAGCTTCGCAAGAAGCAGATCAAAAACATGTTATGTCTTGTGTTCCTAAGTCAGGGTGTGCCAATGATTTATTCCGGTGATGAGTTCTGTAACTCTCAGAAGGGTAACAACAACCCATATTGCTTGGACAATGAAATCTCATGGGTTAACTGGAACAAGACTGCGTTGGCCAAGGACATTCTAGCCTTCACTAAGCAGATGATTCAGTTTAGAAAAGACAACAAAGTGTTACACTTAAGCCAGGAGACAAGACAGAACGATTACGATTCACTTGGATTGCCAGATCTTTCATATCACGGAACTAAGGCATGGGCTCCAGATTTTGCTCATTTCAATCGCCACCTAGCTGTTATGCTTTGCGGGAAGTACGCTATGAAGGATGGCGCTGAGCCGGGCAAAGACTTATACATAGCCTACAACATGTATTGGCAGCAGATGGAATTCGGTATGCCGGTATCAGGCAAAAAGAGAGTTTGGAAAGAAATCATTTCTACAGATACTAAGGGTTCAAGACTTAGTCCTAATGGCAAGATAATGATGGTTCCACCTAGAAGTGTAGTTATATTTGAGGCTAACAAGCCGGAGCCAAAAACTCCTTCAGGGGCTAAAAAGGCAACTGTAATAAATATGGAAACTAAGGCGAAGGTTAAAACGCCTGAGCTTGAGAAGGTTGCTTCAGCTGGACCTAAATCTAAGGTGAAAGAAGATGCTGTTGTAAATTACAGCAAGGCCCAAAAAGATGCTTTAGACAAGGCTGATGTTAAAAAACAGAATTCTTCTACGGATAAAGCTGATGTTAAAAAACAGAATACTGTTTTAGATAAAGATGCTGAAACCAAGAAGAGCAAATAATTATGAATAACATTATTGAAGAAAAAAGTAACACAGGCAAATGGGGACTATCCTCATTTGCCCTTAAAATTTTGGCAGTAGTGTGTATGACTTTTGATCATATAGGCACTCTGTATTTTACTAGTGCAATAAAACATCTACATATACCCGGTATTGGTTCAATAGCGTATCCAACTAATGTTTATTCACTAGTTTTGAGAGGAATCGGCCGTATTGCATTTCCGCTATTTGTGTTTTTGCTAGTGGAAGGCTTCTGCCATACGAAGAACAAGGCTAGGTATATGATACGACTTGGAATATTTGCGTTTTTGTCAGAAATTCCATTCGATATTTTTACATTCAAAAAGATTATATGCTTCACAGAACAAAACGTAATGTTCACATTGTTTATTTGTTTTGCAATGCTATGGGTGTTAGAGTCGGCCAACATGTGCAGATTCAACTATCCGGCTAAGCTTGTGAAAAAAATCGGAATGATCAAGCTTACATATGCTGTAGAGTTTTTGACTGTAGTAACAGCCTTCGCTGCGGCATGGCTCAGCAAGTGTTCTTACTCTTACGGCGGAGTATTTTTGGCGTTAGCATTTTACGCGCTAAGGGGTAGCAAGGGAATGTGCTTTGTGGCCAATGCGTTTTTTAACATAGGGCTTTCAATGGATGCGTTTGCAGTATCCGTTTGCAAGGGGATAGAAACTAAGAAGGCTTCGCCAAAGCAGGTTTTGTTGTGCGGCATATGGTTTGGCGGGTTTCAGGGGCTCATGCCGTTTATCGGCTATGTGCTTGGATCAAGGCTGGAATTCATCATCTGCAAGGTGGCGCCGATCCTTGCGTTTGCATTGCTCGCCATTATTGGTGCGAACATGATCCGAGAGTCTTTTGGTGCTGAGGAGGAGACGAAGGCGGGATTTGACGTAAAGACGATGTTTCTTTTGGCAGTTGCGACTTCCATCGATGCATTGGCGGTCGGGATCACGTTCGTGGCAGTGCCAGTGCGGATCGTGAATGCCTCTGGAATGATCAACACGATCATTGGATGCCTGGTGATTGTTGCCACCACATTTGTTTTCTCGGCGTTCGGAGTGAAGATCGGGAATGCGTTTGGGGCAAGGTTTAAGTCGGGTGCGGAAGCGGCAGGAGGCTTTGTCCTGATCTTTATCGGACTTAAGATTTTGTTAGAGCATTTTGGCGTGCTCGAGATCATAAACAACCAGGATGCGGTATTCGGACTTCTGATTCCTTTTGCAGGAACAATCTTGGGCTCTGCGTCCGTGTTTGTTTTCGACAAGGAAATCAAGGAGGATCTCAAACAAGTTCTTGCCGGAATGGCGGGCGGGATCATGATGGCGTGTGCGACCTGGACGCTGCTTCACCCTGCGATCCTAAAGGGAGAGATCGTTTTGGCGGCCGTGGGATTCATGATCGGCATCGGATTTCAGCTTTTGCTGGACAAGACGGTTCCGCACACGCATGTCTTTACTAAAGCAGAGGAAGGCCCTGCGAACGGGATGAAATCTTCCGTGAAGATCATGCTGTCTGAGATCATTCACCACGTGCCTGAAGGGATGGCCGTTGGCGTTGCGTTTGCAGCCGTTTTGAATGGCACGGGAGACATATCGCTGTCGGTAGCCATGGCGCTTACCATTGGAATTGCGATTCAGAACATTCCGGAAGGCGTGTTTGTGGCATCGCCGATCAGGGCGGATGGTGAACAGAAGAGCAAATCCTTCCTGATGGGAGTGCTTTCAGGCGTTGTGGAGCCTGTTGTGGGTATTCTGATGGTGTTACTGGGGAAGTTGCTTCCAGGAAGCCTTTTATTTGTCATGGCGCTTACCGGAGGCGGGCTTTTCTTCCTTGTGATCGAGGAGATCATTCCTGCAATGTGCACTGGGAAACATTCTGACAAGGGAACGATCATGTTTGCAGTTTCCTTCTGCCTGATGATGGTAATGACTTTTTGCTCATGAACATGATGATGTTTTACATAGGAAGGGCTTGACATTCTTTTGCGGTTAGAATATACTAACTAAAGATTAGATATAACTAACTCAAATGTGCAATGACCGTGTGCGCAAGGAGAGAATGGGAGGCTTTTTTTAATGGGTCTGTATAAGGATTTT
>CACYHD010000048.1 GCA_902774125.1 uncultured Lachnospiraceae bacterium | reverse complement strand
CTTTGCCAGTTCAATTTGCTTCGCAAATTTCACTGAAGGCTGTCGCCCAAAGCTTTGCCAGTTCAATTTGCTTCGCAAATTTCACTGAAGGCTGTCGCCTTATATAAAAAAAGAAAAAGCATATTAGAAATGAATAAATTCATTCTAAATATGCTTTTTCTTTTTTTATGCAAAGCTTGTTGCTAGTCAAAGTAGCGTTCTAGTAATCCCTTGAATGCTTTACCATGTCTTGCTTCATCTCTTGCCATTTCATGAACTGTATCGTGAATAGCATCTAGGTTCTGAGCCTTAGCGCGTTTTGCTAAATCTGTTTTGCCGGCAGTAGCACCGTTTTCAGCATCAACTCTCATCTTAAGGTTCTTAGCTGTGCTGTCTGTTACTACCTCGCCTAATAGCTCAGCAAATTTTGCAGCATGCTCAGCTTCTTCCCAAGCAGCTTTTTCAAAGTATGATCCAACTTCAGGGTAGCCTTCTCTGTAAGCAACTCTAGCCATTGCTAGGTACATTCCTACTTCTGAACACTCGCCTGTGAAGTTATCTCTTAAATCAGCGATAATGTCTTCGCTAACACCTTGAGCTACGCCAACAACATGCTCAGCAGCCCATTCCATTTCACCTTCTTCCTGCTTGTTGAATTTCTCTGCAGGAACTCCACACATCGGACATTTTTCAGGTGGTGTATCACCTTCGTGTACGTATCCGCACACAGAACAAACCCATTTTGCCATTTCTTTTACCTCCGTTAATTTGATAGATTAATTATACCATTTTTAGATGAAGAGTGTTAGTAAAGTTTTAATAAATTTTAATTAGATAAAAGCCTTTACATACCAAAGAGTCGATGTGCCAAAATGTATGTAAGTGCAAAAAAATTGAAAAGAAGAAATTACCTACGAAATGGCCGCAGAGCCAAAATGTATGTAAGCGCAAAAAAATTGAAAAGAAGAAAATGCATACGAAACGGCCGAGGTGCCAAAATGTATGTAAGTGTAAAAAAATTGAGAAGAAGAAAATGCATACGAAATGGCTGAGGTGCCAAGATGTAGGTAAACGTAAAAAAAGCGAGAAGAAGAAAATGCATACGAAATGGCCGATGTGCCAAAATGTATGTAAGCGCGAAAAAATTGAGAAGAAGAAAATGCATATGAAATGGCCGATGTGCCAAAAAGTAGGTAAGCGCAAAAAAATTGAGAAGAAGAAAATGCGTACGAAATGGCCGAAGTGCCAAAATGTATGCAAAAACAGAAAATAGCAAGAAAAAAGAACTGCCCGGCGGGCAGTTCTTTGCATCTCCCGGGCAATTCTCACAATTGCCGGCGGGCAGTTCTTTGCATCTCCCAGGCAATTCTCGCAATTGCCGGCGGGCAGATATATCACTCAACCAACATAACGTTGATTTGCTATTTGTTTAACTTCTCGTCGATGGCCTTAGCAGCCTGCTTGCCAGCGCCCATTGCTAGGATAACTGTAGCAGCACCTGTTACGGCATCACCACCGGCGTAAACGTTGTTTCTTGTTGTTTCAAGTGTATCTTCATTAACAACTAGGCAGCCCCACTTGTTAGCTTCAAGACCTTCTGTTGTAGTTCTTAGAAGTGGGTTAGGGCTTGTACCAAGTGACATGATAACTGTATCAACGTCGATGTCGAACTCTGAACCTTCAATAGCGATAGGACGACGTCTGCCTGACTCGTCTGGCTCTCCAAGTTCCATCTTGATGCATGTCATACTCTTAACACGACCGTTCTCGTCACCATTGATCTTAACTGGATTGCAAAGAGTCTTGAAGATGATACCTTCCTCTTCAGCGTGCTCAACTTCTTCAGCTCTAGCTGGAAGTTCTTCCATACCACGACGGTATACTACATAAACTTCGTCAGCACCAAGTCTCATAGCTGTTCTAGCAGCATCCATAGCAACGTTACCACCACCAACGATAGCAACCTTCTTACTCTTGATGATTGGAGTATCATAGTTATCTAGGTAACCCTTCATTAGGTTTGTTCTTGTAAGGTATTCGTTAGCTGAAAGAACACCAACAAGTGACTCACCTTCAATACCCATGAACATTGGAAGACCAGCACCTGATCCGATGAATACAGAATCAAATCCCATTTCCATGATTTCGTCTATAGAAAGAACACGGCCGATAACCATGTTAGTTTCAATTTTAACACCTAGGTTTTCTAGGTTTTCAACTTCCTTCTGAACAATTGCCTTAGGAAGTCTGAATTCAGGAATACCATAAACAAGTACGCCACCAGCCTTGTGGAAAGCTTCGAAGATTGTAACTTCATAACCAAGCTTAGCTAAGTCGCCGGCACAAGTAAGACCTGCAGGGCCTGCACCTACAACAGCAACCTTCTTGCCGTTTGACTCAGGCTTAGTAGCACCTGATGTAGCGTTAGCCATATGATAATCAGCAACAAATCTTTCTAGACGACCGATTGCAACTGGCTCACCTTTGATACCACGTACACACTTAGACTCACACTGTGACTCCTGTGGGCAAACACGACCACAAACAGCTGGAAGACCGTTAGTAGTAGTGATAATCTTGTAAGCTTCTTCAAAGTTACCCTCAGCAACCTGTGTAATAAACTCAGGAATTCTTACCTGAACTGGACAACCAGTCATACAAGGCTTCTTAGGGCAGTTAAGACAACGAGTAGCTTCCTCCATTGCCATTTCTTTAGTGTATCCTAGAGCAACCTCCTCGAAGTTGCGATTTCTTACATTAGGGTCCTGTACTGGCATAGCCACTTTTTCTAAACTCATATTTGGCATTAGTTTGTACCTCCCACTTTCATATTCATTAGACGACAATTATCTCTGTCGTGTGCTTCAACGTCTCTATATGTACCGTTACGTCTCATAAGTTCATCGTAATCAACCTGATGTCCGTCAAAGTCAGGACCATCAACACAAGCGAACTTTGTCTCACCGCCAACAGTAACACGGCAACCACCACACATACCTGTTCCATCAATCATGATAGGGTTTAGAGAAACGATTGTTTTAATGTTGTAAGGCTCAGTAACCTTAGAAACGAACTTCATCATTGGAACAGGACCGATAGCGATAACTAGATCGTAACCAGCGCCTGCGTCAATAAGACTCTGAAGCTTGTCTGTAACAAAACCTTTATCTCCGTATGAACCATCATCAGTAGTGATATATAGGTTGTCACAAATATCTTTGTATTCGTCTTCAAGGATTACAATGTCCTTGCTTCTAAAACCAGCAATAACGTCTACTTCAACGCCGGCTTTGTGAAGAGCCTTAGCTGATGGGTAAGCAATAGCGTTACCAACACCACCGCCGACTACACAAACTTTTTTGGCATCGCCGAACTCTGTTGCTACACCAAGAGGTCCAACGAAATCCTCGATGTAATCACCACTTTTTAGCTGTGATAGAAGCATAGTTGACTGACCAACCTTCTGAATAATAACAGATACTGTTCCTTTCTCTGGGTCTGTATCTGCAATTGTAAATGGTACACGTTCACCTGTTTCGTCCACTCTAATAATAATGAACTGTCCTGCTTTGGCTTTCTTTGCGATGAAAGGAGCCTCAATATCAAGACGAAAAACATCGTTATTAAGTGGTTTTGCATTAACTACTTTGTACATTGCATCCTCCATATTATCGAATTGTTTAATAAAATGAAATTAATAAGTGCAAAACTTAAAATTATTAAGTAAAAACACATAATAATTTAAAAAATTACACAAACAGAAATTATACCATATACCTTAATTTATAGCAATTAAAAAATTACATAATATATAGGAAAAAACACAAAAATCTGCGTTTATTTTTGCATCAAATTAGTATATAATAATTAAGTTGTCAAATTAGTTAAAGGAGGTGCCTAAGTGAAAAAGATAATAAGTATGTTTTTGATAATAGTTATGCTATGTAGTTCACTAGGCTACCTTAATGTATATGCCAATGTTGAGGACGTTGATATATACGACACAACTTCAAGTCTAGAGGACGTTGGCTACTTTTATGCCAATGATACGGGTAGGTTCATCGTCCATTTTTATGAGGAGGTTGCCTTTCATCAGATTGAATCATCTAACGGTGATATTATTCAAGTAGACAATGATGGCAATTATGTTGCCCGAAGCGGTGGCAAAGCAGTAGTAACGTTTAAGGGCTATGACGCAAGCGGTGATATGTGCTTCAACGCAAGCTATTCTGTTTACGTGTATGGGGACACTTCCAACATGAAGTTATCTACTAACAGCATCAACGGATCGATGCTTCAGGGAGGCGATTACACAACAACGATTAGATTGATTGATGCTCCAAACCTGGATATATCGACGTTTTCGTATTCGTGCTCTAACAAAAACGTTGGCTGTCTGTGTACGCTAGATACAACAAACAAAACAATTTCTGTTCTTTTGGACATTCCGGCCAAGGGGACAATTACATTCAATATTAATAACAACAAGTTCGTCGTTAACTTTAATATTTTGGAGGTCAGAATATCTAAGACATCTATAATTCTGGCCAAGGGTAAAACCAAAAAGGTTACGCTCAAAAACTACAGTCAGAAGGCTACATGGAAGACAACGAACAAAAAAGTGGCCAAGATATCTTCTAAAGGTGTGATTAAAGCCAAGAAGGTAGGCAACACTGTTTTTTACACAAAGATAGGCAATGCCTACACAGGTTGCGTCGTGTCTGTTGTGACATCTAAGATGCTCAAGATATACAAAAAAAGTCAGAGCATCAAAAAGGGTAAGTACAGCCAGGCCAAGCGAATGAAAAAAGGCTATTACGACTGTAGTTCGCTAGTGTGGAGAGCGTACAAAGCTGGTGGTGTGAGAATGATGTTCAAGTTTTATGCACCAACAGCAGCAGATCTTGCTAAGCACTATCGCAAAAAAAGAATTAAGGGTGGAATCTCTAACAAAAATATAAAAAACATGAAGCTAAGAGTAGGAGATTTGTTCTTCTGCGAAGGAGCGAAGAATGGCCGTTACAGAGGTATATATCACGTGGAGATGATTACGGGATATGAACTGTATGGTTTTAGCGCCAAGGGCAAGCCTAGTCTAGGACTCAAATGGGCCAACAGACCTCAGATGGCTTACTACGGCAACTACGTTGTTCGTCCTAAAAAGTGGAAATAGTTATATTTAAAGTGTTAGGGAGTAAAGATGAAAAAAAGATTGAGGAGAAATGAGTTGAAAAAGTCACTTATAAAGGTATTCTGTGTGTCAATGTTTATACCAGCTACAATGGGCGTTTTGGGATTGGTTGATGATATCAAATCCGACGAAATAACTACTACCGTGCTACAGCAGACTACTACACAAAAAGTGCCAGAGACAACTCAAAAAGTTAAGAAGAAAAAGCCTAAGAAGGTTAAGCTAAAAAGACCTGTTTTTGCAGTCGAGAAGCGCTACGAAGGCAAGCTTAAACTTTCTTGGAAAAAAATAAAAAAAGCAACATACTACAAGGTTTATAAAAAGAAAAAAGGCGGCAAGTACAAGTTTGTTCTCAAAACAAAGCGTAGAGCGTACATCGATAAGAAAGTCAAAAAGAGAAAAACTTATTCTTACAAAGTTCTCGCAGCATGTAAGAAGTCAGGCAAGGAATACTCTAGTCAGTTTTCTAAGGCTAGAACGGCTTACGTCAGACCAGCACGTCCTGTGACAGTAATGGTTGGAGAGTGCTTCGTGGACGGAATGAAGGCGTTCGCTAAGTCTAGATTGCCTAAGAATTACAAGTTCGTTTACAAAGACGGAATAAGCACATACGGCTTGATGAATACTAACTTTGCCCGTTACAAGAAAAAAACAGTAACAGCGCTAGAGAGAGTAGCATATTACAATCCGGATAGAGTTGTTTTTCTGGATGGAATGAATGAGGCGACTCGCTACAACACTAAGAGCACAATTAGAAACTACAAAAAAATGTTCAAGTTGCTCAAGTCATTCAAGCCTAATATTGACATTGTTCTTTTGGGATTGCCACCTGTGGGCAAGCACCCTAAGGGAAATGTCCCTAGCAGAAAGAACATCGCTCATTACAACAAGGCTTACAAAAAATTGGCTAACAGCTTGTCTTACGTATATTACTATGACGGATACCGCAAGTTGATTATGGACAAGTCAGGATACCTTAAAGTTAGCGGTGGTGATGGTGTTCACTGGTCACCTAACGGATACGTCAGAGCAGCCAAGGACATCAAAAAGTTCTGCGACAAAATCAACAAAGGCGAATAGCGCATGGCACATTAATATAAAAATTTTGGGAGGGAAAAATGAAAAAATTAATCGCATCAATTATGGTAGTAGCAATGGTTTTTGGAACAATAAGCATGACAGGTGTCAATGTTAAGGCATCTGAGAAGACAGCTTTTTCTGCAGTGGCAAAGGCATATGGCAAGTCATATCCACTAAGTTCTAAGAACGTAATCAAAACATCAAGAAAAAATATTTTTGGCAAGTATTCTAAGGTACTTGGAGTTTCTGCTAAGTACTTCAAGTCATACAAGGCAGCTAGCAAAAAAGGTAAGTGCGAGTATGTTTCAGCAATTTTTAAGGCAACAAGCAAGGCTAACGTAGCCAAGATCAAAAAAGCACTTAAGACATTCGTAAGCAAAGAAAAGTCTAGCGGCGCTAATTATTTTTCAGCCAAGGGCAAAGGCATTCTTAACAAAGCCAAGGTTGGATCAAAGGGCAAGTACGTTTATCTATTTGTACTAGACAACAAGGGCAATTCTAAAGCAATTAACGCTTTCAAGAAGAACGCATAATAGCAGATTCATATAAGAAAAAAGTAAACAACACAAATAAATAGCAAAAAAAAAATAGCATTGAGGAATAGAAGGTTAAAGCAAATATGGTTTTTAGCAGTATGATTTTTTTGGCAGTGCTACTGCCGGTAACTTTATTGTTATATTATATATTACCAACTAAGTTGAGAAACTTTTGGCTACTCGTAGTCAGCTTGATTTTTTATAGTTGGGGAGAACCTGTTTATATTCTATTGATGCTATTTTCTATTGCCTTAAATTATTCATGCGGCTTAATTATAGGGCACATCGATAGCAACAATTCACCTTCCCGAAACAGGAACAAAAAAATAGCTTTGGTCATTGCGGTAGTAATCAATATCGGGCTATTGTTTGTTTTTAAATATGCTGACTTTGCTATCGGATCTTACAATGCGATTTTTGGACGTCATGTTCACTTGTTAAAAATCGCTCTACCTATTGGAATTAGTTTTTATACATTCCAGGCTATGTCCTATGTAATTGACGTATATCGAGGCAAAGTTAAGAGCAACCGCAACATCGTCAACTTCGCGGCGTATATAACAATGTTCCCACAGCTTATAGCCGGACCAATTGTTAGATACAAAACTATCGAAAAAGAATTGCGCGATAGAAAAGTCACAGTTGATGATTTTTATGACGGCATTATACGATTTACAATCGGCCTGGGCAAAAAGGTTCTAATTGCCAACAACGTTGCTATGCTTTTTAGAGAGATTACAACAATCGAAGCGGGCAAGCTTTCTACATCGATGGCATGGCTTGCGGTTTTGGCATTTACGATTCAAATATATTTTGATTTTTCCGGATACTCTGACATGGCTATCGGTATGGGTAGAATGCTCGGTTTTCACTTTTTGGAAAACTTCGATTATCCATATGAGTCCAAGTCCATTACTGAGTTTTGGCGCAAGTGGCACATAAGCTTGAGCACTTGGTTCAAGGAGTATGTGTACATTCCACTAGGTGGTAACAGAAAAGGTGCGAGAAGACAGATAATCAACATTTTTATTGTGTGGGCGTTGACAGGACTGTGGCATGGAGCGTCATGGAACTTCGTTGCATGGGGCCTATACTACGCAATATTACTTGTGATAGAAAAACTGTTTTTACAGAAGTTTTTGGATAAGCTTCCAGCAATTATTGGAAGAATATATGCGATTATCGCTTTTGTAATTGGATGGGGAATTTTTGTTTTGGATGATCTCAAATACCCTAAGCAATTCATTGAGGCGCTGACATTTAGGGCGGGCCAAGGTCTGCTGGACAAGCACACAGCATACTTGCTAATCAATTTTGCGCTAGTGCTCATTGTCGGAATTGTAGGAAGCACATCCATTCCTAAAAAGGTGATGAACAAGCTTTTGGACAAGCACTACAACGTTAAATTAGTTGCACAGTTAGTGTTTGTCGCAATTGTTTTGGTGGCATCAATCGCATCAATTGTTTCGGATACGTACAATCCGTTTTTGTATTTTAGATTTTAAAAATTGTAATGTGGAGTGACAATGGAAAAAACAATTAAGATTATAACAATAATAGTTTTTGCAATTATCATTGCCGGAAGCGGTGTGGGAACTATTATTAATTCATCAACTACATATTCTAAGTTCGAGAAGCGTGAACTTGCCAAGTTTCCTAAGACTAACGCTAAGACTTTGACTAGCGGAAAGTTTCAGGAGGGGCTAGATGACTTCTTGAATGACCACGTTGCCTTCAGAGATGAGTGCATAAGCGTCAATACATTTGTTGGAAGAGTTCAGGGCAAGAAGGAACAAAACGGCGTTGTTTTTGGCCGCGATGGATATCTTTTCGAAAAATATGACGACAAAGATTTCGAGCGCAAAACTATAGATTACAATGTTTCCTGCCTAAGCGAGTTCGTCAATCTTGTGAGCGAAAACATCGGTGAGGAAAACGTTAAGGTCGCGCTAGTTCCAAGCAAGATAAATGTTTTGGAGGACAAGCTACCTCGATTCACACCTCAATGTTCAATGAACGACTCAATGAAAATAGAGTTGCAGGCAGCATTGTCAGGCCAGAATGTTTTGTTGGATCTCCAAAAACAAATGAAGAAACACAGCCAAGAATATATTTACTACAAAACAGATCATCATTGGACAAGTCTTGGGGCTTATTATGGATATAGTCAGCTTATGGAGGCAATGGGACAGAAGCCTTGCAAGCTAGGGGCTAAAAAAGTTGTTTGCACTGATTTTAGAGGAACTACGTTTAACAAAGTCCATTATGCATCATCCCCTGACACGATAACAACATACGATGATGCAACCCAAGTTTCAGGCGAGATAGATGAGAATGGAGACATTAAAAAGATTGAATCTGTTTTTGCCCCTAAGGCGCTCAAAGGTGAGGACAAGTACGACTACTTCCTTGGCGGCAATTATGCCAAGGTGACACTTAACACACCATGCGACAACGGAAAGACTTTGGTGTTGATCAAGGATTCTTTTGCTAATTGTATGATTCCGTTTTTGGCACGCAATTATTCTACAATTGTTATGATTGACCTGAGATATCTCAACTCGAGCATTATGGACAGTTTGGCAGATGTGGAATCTATCGACAATTTGATCGTCTTGTTCAACGACGAAAAGTTTATGAACGACAGCCATATGGATATGTTGGGCTAATTGGTTATTGCAGCCTTTACGCGTATTGTGGCTGAGTAATAATACACGTGACAAAAAAAGTATAGTTGCGATAAATAGGACAAAAAGGTATACTATTACTTGTGATTAAAATAGCATTATAAGCTAGAAGGAGAAAAAAATGGTTAGAGCTATAGTCGGAGCCAATTGGGGCGACGAAGGAAAAGGAAAAATTACAGATATGTTAGGAGAGAAGTCTGATATTATTATTAGATTTCAGGGCGGAAGTAATGCCGGTCATACTATAATTAATGACTATGGTAAGTTCGCACTACATCTTTTACCATCAGGAGTGTTCTATGAGCACACTACATGTATTATTGGTAATGGTGTTGCACTTAACATTCCATATCTTCAAAGAGAAATCGACGAGATTGTAAGTCAGGGTGTGCCAAAGCCAAATATCTTGGTTTCAGATAGAGCACAGATCCTAATGCCTTACCATATTTTATTCGATGAGTACGAAGAAGAAAGATTGGGAGGAAAGGCCTTCGGTTCTACTAAGTCAGGTATTGCTCCTTTTTATTCTGATAAATATGCTAAGATTGGATTCCAGGTTTCTGAGTTATTCGATGAGGATACACTAGTTGAAAAGGTTGATAGAATTTGCGAGCAGAAAAATATCATGCTAGAGCATATGTATCACAAGCCAACAATTGATCCTAAGGAATTGCTAGAGACACTACATGAATACAGAGATATCGTTGCACCATACGTATGTGATGTTGCTGTATATCTAAGAAAAGCAATCGAGGAAAACAAAACAATTCTTCTTGAAGGACAGTTGGGAACACTTAAGGATCCTGATTTTGGTATTTATCCAATGGTTACTTCAAGTTCAACATTGGCAGCATACGGTGCAATCGGTGCCGGTATCGCTCCATACGAAATCAAAGACATTATCACAGTTGTTAAGGCTTACTCAAGTGCAGTTGGCGCTGGTGAGTTCGTAAGTGAAATTTTTGGCGACGAGGCTGATGAGCTAAGAAGACGTGGTGGTGACGGCGGTGAGTTCGGTGCTACTACAGGAAGACCTAGAAGAATGGGTTGGTTCGATGCTGTAGCTTCTAGATATGGCGTTAAGATGCAGGGCGCAACAGAAGTTGCTCTAACATGTCTTGATGTACTAGGATACCTAGACGAAATTCCAGTATGTGTTGGATACGAAGTTGACGGTGAAGTTACTAAGGACTTCCCTGTAACAGCCAAGCTTAAGAAAGCTAAGCCTGTATACGAGAAGCTTCCAGGTTGGAAGTGTGATGTGAGAGGCATTACTAAGTACGAAGATCTTCCAGAGAACTGCAGAAATTATATTGAGTTCATTGAGAAAGAATTAGATACACCAGTTAAGATGGTAAGTAATGGTCCTGGACGTCACGAGATCATTTACAGATAATAAATAATGAATGCAAAAAAAGAACATATATAATATATGTTCTTTTTTTATGTAATAATAAATGTTTATTTGGCTCCGCGTCCCTTGAGGACCTGTGCGATTTTTATCATAGCAAATAACAAAAATGGTAGAAGCAACATGCAGAATGCGCTAGCTCTCCAAGCATTGTTGAAAAATGGATTTCTAGTTGCCATAAATGCTATGCCAAATCCTAAGGTAAGTAATGCTGATAGTATCAAAACGACTACAGCAGCAATTGCCAAAACCTTTGTAATCTTTTCCATATAACCTCCCAAAAATGTTTTAAAATACTTTTTTAATAATCATCATAAATATATCAATGTTTTCGTATATAGTATAGTAATCTTATTGGAATAATTCAAGAATTATCGCGGAATAAAGGTGCTCAAATTATACAAAAATACTAACCAGAATTATGTTATTTAATATTGTTTTGGCATGTTTTTATTGGTAGAATTATGAACTAGCGATATTAGAAATGAGAGGGAGAGTATGGATTATATAATTAGAGCAACTGATTCTAAAAAAGAAGTGCGAGCATTCGCTATTACTTCAAGAGAACTAGTTGAAAAAGCAAGACAGACACACAACACAAGCCCAGTTGCTACAGCAGCATTAGGAAGATTACTTACTGGTGGTGCTATGATGGGGATTATGCTAAAGGGTGATGATGAATTGCTCACTCTTAAGATGAAGGGTGACGGCAAGATTAATGGTGTAACTGTTATCGCCAATAGCAAAGGAAGAGTAAAAGGTTTTGTAGGGAATCCTTCTATTATGCTTCCACCTAACTACGCAGGTAAGTTGGATGTTGGTGCTGCAATAGGATATGGGGAATTAACTGTTATCAAGGATCTAGGTTTGAAGGAACCTTACATTTCTAAGGTCCCACTAGGTACAAGTGAGGTGGCTGAGGATTTGACTTATTACTTCGCTGTAAGTGAGCAGGTTCCATCAGCTGTTGGACTAGGAGTACTAATGTCCAAAGACAATCACGTTAGAGAGGCAGGCGGTTTTATCGTTCAGATAATGCCAGGTGCTAGTGAGGAAACTATATCTATTATAGAGAAAAACGTGGCTAAGATAACAAGTGTGACAGATATACTTAAAGAAGGCAAAACACCAGAGGATTTGCTTGATATAATTCTGGGTGATTTGGGAGTTGATATTATTGACAAGGTAACTCCTTGTTTTGAATGCGATTGCAGTAAAGAGCGTATCATGAGAGCAATTGCTACTATAAACAAAAAAGATCTTGATGAGATTATCGCTGATGGCGAGAGCATCGAGGTTAAATGTGATTTTTGTAATACTAAGTATGATATTACTGTGGAAGAATTACTTAAGTTACAAAACTAGTTGAACGGGGATAAATCTGAAAATGCATTAGCATTTATTAAAAGCGAATCTAATATTTTTATATATTAAGATACACTAGGAGGATTAAAATGGGTAAAACGATGAAGAAAATGATAGCATCAGTAGTTGCTGTTGCTATGGCTTTTTCAATTCCTGTTGTGAATTCTGTCTCACAGAAGGAAGTTAAAGCTGCAGAATGGAACTTGGTTTGGAGTGATGAGTTCAACGGAACAGCTCTAGACCGTAACAATTGGAATGTAGAACAGAACGGAAACGGTGGAGGAAACCAAGAGCTTCAGTATTATCTAGATAATACTAAAAATATTGAAGTAAGTAATGGATCACTTAAGATTCACGCTCTCCACGAGTCTTACGGCGGAAAGCAGTATACTTCAGGTCGTATCACTACAGCAAACAAGCGCACATTCCTATATGGTAAGATTGAAGCTAGAATAAAGCTTCCTAGATTTAGTGGCGCATGGCCTGCTTTCTGGATGTTAGGTAATAACATCAACAAAGGTGTAGGTTGGCCTAAATGTGGTGAGATGGACATTATGGAAGCTATCAATAATGATAATAATGTTTATAGTAATCTACATTGGGATTTCCAAGGTGGTCAGGCAGATACAAAAGGTACTGCACATAATGTAGGCGACAGAACACAGTATCATGTTTACGGAATGGAATGGGATGCTAACAGAGCCAAATTCTACGTAGATGATACTGTTATTGAGACATACAATATTACAGATAGCGCAGAGATGCAGGAATTTAGAAAAGAACAGTTTATTATTTTAAATCTTGCTATCGGCGGTACATGGCCAGGAAATAATATTGATAACTCTGCTTTCCCTGATAGATCAACTATGGAAGTTGACTGGGTAAGAGTTTATCAGAAACCACCAGAACCAACAACTGCTCCACCAGTCACATCATATGTTGGTGAGTCAGATGTTGATATGCTAGCTAATGCTAACGGAAAATTTAGTACATATCAGTGTGGTGCTAACGGTTGGGCTGGAACAGCTGTAATCAATAATGAAACAACTCAGAAGAACGGAGCAACTGTAAATATTAGCTCAATCGGAAATAGTATTTGGGCATTGCAGGCACATTCACAGAAGGTTAAAGCTATCGCAGGTAATACATACCGTATGGCTATGACACTTACTTCAACAATTAATAAGCAGATTAGAATCAAGATAAGAGGTAACGACAGTGATGAGTATATCTTCTTTGATGAAACAATTAATCTGCAAGCCAACCAGCCATATGAGCTAGTTCGCAATGTAACAATTCCAAGCACATTTAATGAGGAGGGAAATTACATTGTTATTGATTATGGTTTTGGCAAAAACGAGAATGAAAACTTGCCAGAAAATACAGCATTCAATCTAGCGATTAGCAATGCTTCTATGGTTACAAGATGTATCAAAGGTTAAGGTTACTAAGGCTACTAAGAAGAAGAGTGCCAAAAAGGTTACTCTAAAAATCAAAAAGATTACTGGTGTAACAGGATATCAGGTTGCTGTATATAAGAGCAAGAAAACTGCCAAGAAGAACAAGAAGGCAATTCTTAAGAAGTTTACTAAAAAGAACAAGGCTAAGTTTACAGTTTCAGGCAAGAAGCTAAAAGGTAAAAAGAAACTTTTCGTAAAAGTTAGAGCTTATATTTTGGTAAATAACAAAAAAGAATTTGGCGCTTGGTCTAAGGTTAAGAAGGTCAAAGTTAAATAATCAAATATTGCAATAAGTCACACATCAAAATAAGGTGTACTTTCAGACTTTAATGTGTTAAAATGTGAAATATAAAGTTTTTGGAGGGATGCAATGAGCAAGAATATTAGAACAAAGCAAGTAGATCATCTTTTTGAAGCGATTTTGACACTAAAGGACAAAGAAGAATGTTACATCTTTTTTGAGGATGTGTGCACTATAAATGAGTTACTATCTATTTCTCAACGTTATGAGGTTGCCAAGATGCTTCGCGAAGGCAAAAATTATCTTGAGATTTCTAAGGAAACAGGCGCTAGCACGGCGACTATAAGTAGAGTAAATCGTTCTCTCAATTACGGTAACGATGGCTACGATATGACATTGAAGAGAATCAAAGATAAGGAATAAAAAAAGCAATATAATAATTAAATATTAACTAGTCTAATTAGCAATAATTAGTGTATAATAGTTAAGAAACTTAAAAGAAAGCAAACAAGAAATTGTTTGCTTTCATTTTATGAAAAAGGAAAATAAAATGAGCGAAAAAACATTTATTGAAACAGTAAAATTAAATGATATGCAGGAAGCAGCTGTCTACAAGACAGAGGGCCCACTGCTAGTTTTGGCAGGCGCAGGAAGTGGTAAGACAAGAGTGCTTACTCACAGAATTGCGTACCTAATTAAGGACAAAGGTGTTATGCCATACAACATTATGGCCATAACATTTACTAACAAAGCTGCAAGCGAAATGCGCGAAAGAGTTGATAAGATTGTAGGCTCTGGAGCTGACCAGATTTGGGTGAGTACATTCCACTCAGCTTGCGTTAGAATTCTTAGACGTTTTATTACAGAAATAGGTTACTCAAGAGACTTTGTTATTTATGATGCAGATGACCAAAAGCGTGTAATCAAAAACATTATAAAGCAGATGAACCTAGATCCTAAAATGTTTAAGGAAAAGGGTATTGCTGCCAAGATTTCTGACTTCAAAAACAAGTTGATGCGAGCATCAGATGTCAGAGAGCAGGCAGAGTTTGATTTTAAGAAAAAAGTTGTGGCAGATATTTATACTGAATACCAGCGAGTTCTCAAGCAGAACAATGCATTGGACTTTGATGATTTAATTATGAAGACTGTTGAACTTTTTGCCAAGAATCCTATAATTCTTGCTTACTATCATGACCAAATCAAATATCTTATGGTAGACGAGTATCAGGATACTAACATGGCTCAGTTCAAGCTTATCAGACAGTTGGCATCAGGCTCTAACAACATTTGTGTTGTGGGTGACGATGATCAGTCTATTTACAAGTTCAGAGGCGCGGACATCCGCAACATTCTTGAGTTTGAAAAACAGTTCCCAGGAACTACAGTGATCAAGCTTGAGCAAAACTACAGATCTACCAAAACTATACTAGAAGCAGCTAATGCGGTAATTCACAACAACGTTGGTCGTAAGGACAAGACTTTGTGGTGTGATAATGAGGAAGGCAAAAAAATTGATGTTTACCAGGCCAATGATGCATACGATGAGGCTAGTATGATTGCCGGCGAGATTCAGGACAAGGTAGATAATGGACAGGCAGACTACAATGATTTTGCATTGCTATACAGAACTAACGCGCAGTCACGTGCTTTGGAAGAAAAACTAATGATGAAGAACATTCCGTACAAGATTATCGGCGGTCAAAACTTCTATCAAAGACGTGAAATTAAAGATATATTGGCGTACCTTAGAATTATTGCCAATTCAACAGACGACCTAGCGGTTGAGCGAGTTGTCAATGTACCTAAGCGTGGTATCGGACAGACAACTGTGGGCAAGGCTGTAGATTATGCGAGAGCGAACAGCATGAACTTGTACGATGTTTTGCTTGATGCAAGCAATGTTAGCGAACTTTCAAGAGCATCTGCCAAGATTAGAAGTTTTACAGATATTATTGAAAAGCTACGCACACAGCTTGCGCAGATTTCAACTAATGAAGATATTACGCTCAAAACAATTGTAGATGAGTTACTCGAACTAACAGGCTACATCCGCGAACTTCACGCAGAAGAAACGGATGAAGCAGAGGCAAGAGTTGAAAATATTTCGGAGCTTATCACAAAGATTGCCGAGTACGAGAAGGAACATGAGGAACCTAACCTAGCCGAATTTTTGGAGGAAGTTTCTCTTGTATCAGATATCGACACAATGGACGAAGACAGCAGCTATGTTGTTTTGATGACTGTTCACAGTGCCAAGGGATTGGAGTTCCCATACGTATTTTTGTGCGGTATGGAGGATGGTTTGTTCCCAGGTTATATGTCTATTATGGCAGAAGAACCGGACGAACTTGAGGAAGAAAGAAGACTTGCTTACGTAGCTATCACAAGAGCTATGAAGCATTTGACTATAAGTTATGCTAAGCAGCGTATGATTCGCGGCGAGGTTAACTACAATATGGTTTCTCGTTTTGTCAAAGAAATTCCACGTAATATTGTTTCAAGCAAAAACGTGACAAGCACTTTGGCAGCAGGCAGGGGCCAGGGCGCATACGGAACAAACAACTACGGTAGTGTCCCAACCAAAAGATACACAAGTGGCGGCACTAGCAGCTACACTTCTAAGCCTAAAAACACATTCGGTACTGGCAAAAAGCCTACTTTTGGCAAGCAATTCACAGTGACTAAGGCCGATATAGACTATACTGTGGGCGACAGAGTGAGTCACATTAAGTTTGGTCAGGGAACTGTCAAGAATATCGAGAATGGCCCAAGAGATTACCAGGTTACTGTAGAGTTTGATGATTTTGGCCAGAAGATGATGATGGCTAGTTTTGCTAAGTTGAAAAAACTATAAAAATTATAGTATAATATTTAGTAGATTAACGAAACGGTTTAGGCCTTATAGGGCGGAAAGATACGAGGTGCAGTATGAATGATTTAAAAACAGGAATTGAAATTGGTAAGAAACTTGTCAAAGAAGAAAAGAATGATACATTAAAGATTGTAGGTATCGTTTGTGGCGCTATCGCAGCTATCGCAGCAGTTGGCGCAGCAGTATACGGCGTTCTTAGACTAATCGATAGAATCAGATATGCTGATTTCCAGGATGATTTTGATTATCTATTAGACGAGGACGATGATTACGACTTCGAAGACTAATAATTGATTATTGCTTAAACGCTGACTTTTTTGTCATGCAAAAAATAGAAAGAGAAAGAATTTGTTTATGAAAAAAGGTGTTGAATATACTGGAGAAGTAACAAGTTTGAAATTCCCCAACAAAGGATATGTAGATTGTGGGGAAGACGGAATAGCAATAGTAAAGGGCGTGCTACCTAGGCAGCACGTCCGTTTTGTTGTGTCCAAAAAAAGAACGGGTTACTGCCAGGGAAGATTAAAAGAAATAGTAAAGCAGTCTCCACTAGAGGACGTAACTCCAGCGTGCCCACATTTTGGTGCATGCGGCGGCTGTGCATATCAGACTATGTCATATGACAACCAGCTAGAACTCAAAAAGAGCTTGGTTCAAAAAATACTCGATGATGCCATTAAGAATAGAAAAGTTCTAGATAAGGCAACTGAGGAGTATGTTGATGATGGAAGAGACTATGAGTTTGAGGGAATAATCGGTAGCCCTAATCAGTGGGCATATCGCAATAAGATGGAGTTTTCTTTTGGCGACGAATTCAAGGACGGCCCTCTATCTCTTGGAATGCATAAGAAAGAAAGTTTCCACGACATCGTTACAGTGGATCATTGCCAGATTGTTCATGAGGATTACAACAAGATTCTGAGATACATACTGGATTATTGCGCTGACAAAAATCTTCCGTTTTATCACAAGATGAGACATGAAGGATATCTCAGACATTTGCTAGTTAGAAGAACTATTACTACAGGTCAGATTATCGTTGGCTTAGTTACAACTAGCGAAAAACAATACGAAGATATTTTGGATATAGAAGGTCTCAAAGAGGGATTATTAGCTCTAGATCTTGAAGCAGACATTAAGGGCATCGTCCATATTATTAATGACGGTGTTGCGGATATAGTTAGAAGTGATGAGACTAGAGTTGTTTTTGGCGACGAATACATTTATGAAGAGATTCTTGGTCTCAAGTTTAAGATTTCTGTTTTCTCATTTTTCCAGACTAACTCTCTAGGCGCAGAAGTTCTATACGAAAAAGCTAGAGAGTATATAGGCGACACCAAGGATCAGGTAGTGTTCGACCTTTATTCAGGCACAGGAACTATTGCACAGATGGTAGCCCCTGTGGCCCAAAAAGTAATCGGCGTAGAGATAATTGAAGAAGCGGTTGAAGCTGCCAAAGTTAACGCTGACCTCAACAATCTCGATAATTGCGAGTTTATAGCAGGCGATGTACTCAAGGTTATCGATGATATCGAAGCCAAGCCGGACATGCTTATACTAGATCCACCACGTGATGGAATTAACCCAAAGGCGCTTGAAAAAATTATTGCATACGGAGTTGATCGAATAGTATACATTAGCTGCAAACCAACAAGCTTAGCTAGAGACCTGGCAGTTTTCCAGGACCAGGGCTACAAAGTGGAAAAGGCCTGCGCTGTCGACATGTTCCCTAATACGGTGCACGTGGAGACGGTGTGTCTACTATACAAGGAAAATATCTAGAAATCCTTTGTTTTAGGCACTTTGCGAGGCATATGACCTTTTCGCAAAGTGACCGAAAAACATATAAAAAAGCAATTTTTGATGGAGTTAATGTATCAGTCGTTTTAGATATGGAGTCTTGAAACATACCAAATAAAGAACAATAAATTTAATCATTCAGCATAAAAAGTTACGGAAATACCGTTCATTTTCAAGAAATTGAAAATGGGCGGTATTTTTCTTTTACAAAGAAATTGAAAAATGAGTTTGTATGTTCCACACAAAGACTCGTGTTGGGTGTTGTTGTGGTAACAGGTAGTTTTTTAGTGAAATAAAGCAATTAGTAAATGAAAAATAAGATTTAATGAAAGGAGCATTTATGGAAGAAATCAAAATGATAAATATTAGTAAACTTAAAGACTTTAAAAATCATCCATTCAATGTCGAGCATGATATGGAATTGTTTTCTTTGATGGAGAGTATCAAGGATGAGGGAGTATTAGTTCCAATTCTTGTAAGACCGGATGGCAATAATGGATATGAAGTTATATCAGGACACAGAAGAAAAGAAGCAGCGTTGTGGTCAGGGCTGAAAGAGGTTCCGGCAATCGTAAGAAACCTTGATGATGATCAGGCAGTTGTGGCAATGGTAGATTCAAATCTGCATAGAGAAAATCTCAAACCAAGTGAAAAGGCTTATGCATATAAGATGAAGCTTGAAGCCATGAACCGTCAGGGGAAAAGATATGATTTGACATCGGACCAAGTTGGACCGAAGTTAACCAGAGGTAATGAATTGCTGGCAAAGGAAGTTGGGGAAAGTGTAACGCAGATTAAAAGATATGTAAGGCTAACTAACTTGATTCCGCAGATATTAAAAATGGTTGACGAAAAAAGAATTGCGCTGACAATCGCAGTTGATATTTCTTATTTGAAAGAAAAGGAGCAGTATGAACTGTATGCAGTTATGGATTTAGAGCAGTGTACACCTTCTTTATCACAGTCAAACAGATTGAAGATAAAAAGCAGGCAAAATGCTCTTGATATGGATGAAATATACAGGATTCTTTCAGAAGAAAAAGCCAACCAGAAAGAGCAGATAAGGATTAGGGCAGACAGATTAAATGACTACTTTCCAAACGGTTTTAGTCAGAATCAAAAGATTGAACTGATAGAAAATCTCTTAAAGGACTGGCATGAAAAAAATATAAGAAACACAAAATCCGAAATAGCGAAAGGGGGTGAGGATTATGGCAAAGAGAAGAAGCACAAAGGAACAGTTAGATGAGTTAATTGTTAAGCAGGAAGAAATGAAAGCAAAAGAAAAGGCTCTCAAGAAAAAACTGGCTTTAGAAGAAAGAAAAGCCAGAACTAAAAGACTTATTGAAGTTGGTGCAGAAGTAGAAAGCGTATATGGAAAACCAATCACAAAAGAAATGCTTCCGCTTCTTAGAAAGTTCCTTTTAGATCAGGAAAGCAGAGGAAATTTTCTTACTAAAGCTTTGGAAAAAGAAACAGATGCAAATGAAAAATAGGATTTAGTTGTTTGTGTTTGCAAAATCCCTTTGGGAACAAAGGGCGCACTTATATGTGGGCGTAGCCCACATTTTATAAGCGCGATCCTATGCGGATGGCACCACTTCGTGGAGACTCTTACGCAGAGGGCGGTCTTCACGCAGACGGCGTGCCATATCGCATAAAGGAATATTTGGGAAAGGAGTTGATGCGATATGTCAATATATCATTGTTCAATTAAAATAATTAATCGCGTAGGCGGTCGAAGTGCAGTTGCATCAGCTGCCTACCGCTCAGGCGAGAAATTGCACAATGATGAAACAGGACTCACTCATGATTTTACGAAAAAAGGCGGAGTCATTATGAACGAAATTATATTGCCGGTTAATGCACCGGAAGAATTTCGTAATCGTGAGTACCTGTGGAATGAAGTGCAAAAAATTGAGAAAAGAAATGATGCACAGTTTGCAAGGGAAATTGAAGTGGCTCTTCCTGTGGAAATGAATAGGGAAGAACAAATACAGTGTGTAAGAAATTATATAAAGGAAAATTTTACAAGCAAGGGAATGATTGCAGACTGGGCACTTCACGATAAAGGGGATGGTAATCCTCATGCACATATAATGCTTACAGTCAGAGAAGTAG
Organism: uncultured Lachnospiraceae bacterium; assembly: GCA_902774125.1. Lineage (GTDB taxonomy): Bacteria > Bacillota > Clostridia > Lachnospirales > Lachnospiraceae > Eubacterium_G. Next base: position 836 of record CACYHD010000048.1, on the reverse strand, counting down.
ATTCTAATAAAAAGTGGATGGCAAAACAAAAATCTGTTTTTGCAAATGCAAGGGATAAAGAGGGCAGACCAATCTATAATCCGGAACTTCCTTCGTACAATCCAAAAGACAAAGATGCAACAGAGAAATATCGTATTCCAAAACTTGACGAAAATGGAAAGCAAAAAGTAAGAGTCAGGGAAGGTAAAGGAACAGAACTTCTTTGGGAAAAAGTAACCATTCCATCTAATGATTGGAATGACAGGAAGAATGCAGAAGTGTGGAGAGAGTCCTGGGCAAAGCAATGTAACAGATTTTTGGATAAAGACAATCAGATTGACCATAGAAGTTATGAAAGACAGGGACTTGATATTATGCCATCAATCCATGAAGGTGTTAGGGCAAGAAAGATGGAAGCAGACGGTAAAGTAGCAGATCGCTGTCAGATAAACAGAGATATTAAAGAACTGAATTTTATACGAAAGCAGCTTAAGCAATTGGCTAAAGAAATCACGGAACTTATTACAGAGAAAGCGAGGGCAATCTATGACAGATTTAAAGAATTTAGAAGAAGTGTTGGAGATGTTAAACGCTCAGGAACAGATTGTGGAGATATTGGATAATCAGCAGACAGAAATAGAATCTCTGATGATGGAAAATCAGAAGCTGAAAGAAGAACTGGACGAATCGCTGAAACTAGGAGAGCAGTTGACAACTCAGTTAAAGAAACAGAACGTACAGATAGAGAAATTGAAGAAACAGATAGCAGAATATCAAAGCTTAAACAGTTAATCAAAGATAAGGAGGTAAATCGAGATGACAGACTTAAGAAACTTAAACAGAGAAGACGAGCTTCT
>CACYHD010000047.1 GCA_902774125.1 uncultured Lachnospiraceae bacterium | reverse complement strand
ATAACCTAATTTACGGAATTGCGCAGGAAAAAGATACGAAGAAACAAGGTCAGTTCGCGATTTCAGAGTTAGTTATCACATCTGACAAGCTCGAAGAAAAGAAGAGATATTTCCAGCCGGGAATATTCATCAAAGAAATAGAAATCAAGGATAACATTATACATATCAAGCGCTTCAAAAACCACAAGTCAGTATCCGAGGATCAGATTCTCGACAACACAGAAGAGAACGCTTCTGCGGCTAAGTTTAGCTACTATACTGACGATGTTAAGATGAAAGAAATGGCGCTAGCCTTCGCAACAAAGCTCGCAGGAAACACTAAGCTAACAATCAAGACTCCTGGCGAAGTAGAGTTCAAGAGCGACGCTGAGATTCAGTCAGACTTCGAGAAGGCCAAGGCTAACAAGTATTACGTATACGGTTACGGAAAGCTACAAGACATATGCACATCTAAGGGCAAGGCTATAGCTATTGCCAAGAAGAAATATGGACTTGTTGTAAATAATAAAGGCAAGAAAATTTGGACTAAGGAAGAACATTATAGAGAAAAATAGGAGATAGTGATGCGTTTTATTCACACAGCTGATATTCATCTGGGCGCCAATCCTGAAAACGGCAGAGATTGGGATATTAGACGCCAGGATGAGATATGGGGAACATTTGAAAGATTAATAACACATATCAAGGAAGATCCGGTGGACCTTCTATTGATTGCGGGAGATTTGTTCCATAGACAACCTTTGCTCAGAGAATTAAAGGAAGTAGATTATCTTTTTTCTACTATTCCGATGACAAAGATTGTTTTGTGTGCAGGTAACCATGACTATATCAAAAAAGGTTCATTTTATGAGACATTTGAGTGGAGCAAAAACGTTATTTTTGTCGACAGCAAAAATGTAGAACCATACAATATAGATGAGCTTAACACTTGCGTGTACGCGCTAAGCTACTACAACAACGAAAACAGAGATTCTATGTATGACCACGTCATTGTCAATGACACATCCAAGATCAATATTCTTATGGCTCACGGCGGTGACGAAAAACATATCCCTGTAAACAAAAAGCGTGTGGCTATGTCAGGTTTTGACTACGCTGCAATGGGACATATTCATATACCTTCAATTGACGAGAGCAACAGAATTGCATATTGCGGTTCTCTAGAGCCTATCGATATCAACGATGTTGGCGAGAGAGGATATATTTACGGTGAGGTGGACAAGGACAACTTCGAAATCAGATTTGTTCCTTTTGCTAAGCGCAATTACTTGGATATGGATTATCTTCTTACTCCAACAGTTACAAATATGGAGATTAAAAGTCGTTTGCAGAGCATGATTGAGGACCACGGTAGCGCCAATATGTACAAGGTGTATTTCAAGGGCTACAGAGATCCTGAATTCCAGCTTGACGAGGCGATGATAAGCAATACAGGCAACGTTGTTGCAATAATAGATGAGACAGTTCCAGACTACGACTTCGAGGAATTGTATCAGGAGAACAAGGATAACATTCTTGGAATGTTCATTCACAAGTATTTGGGCAAGAGCGAACTCACTTCGCTTGAGCGCAAAACACTTTATTATGGAACAAAAGCTTTGTTAGATGCCATGGAGGATAGACTATGATTATTAAAGAATTAGACATTATTAATTTTGGAAAATTTAGTCATCAGCACGTGGATTTTGACAAAGGAATGAATATTGTATACGGCGAGAATGAAGCCGGCAAAACAACCATTCATACGTTTATTAGAGGAATGCTTTTTGGCATCGAAAAGCAGCGCGGCAAGGCTTCGTCTAAGGATGTCTATTCTAAGTATGAGCCATGGAGCGATCCTACTAACTATCAAGGCAAGATGCGCATAGAGCAAAATGGTGTCAACTACCGCATTGAGAGAATTTTTCACAAGAACAACAAGCTGTTCAAGGTGATTGATGAAGATAGAGGAGTGGAGCTAACTAGAGACGAAATCGATGTGCTACTGGCAGGAATCGACGAGAAGTGTTACTACAACACTATAAGCATCAGTCAGCTTGGTTCTGTCACAGATAACGAGCTAGAGCTTATTCTCAAAAACTACGCAGCTAACCTCGGCGCGACAAAGGCTATGGAAATCGACATTAAGGGCGCCTTCGAGGACCTTGATAAGCAGCGCAAAAAGATTTCTGTTGATTCTTCACTAGGCCAGGAGGCTGAGGTAGAAAGATCTCTAAGCAATCTTACTTCCAAGCTGGAACAGTCAGAGATAGAAAAAAAGAATATCGTAGATTCGCTCGAGAGCAAGCAGGCCGCACTCGATGAGGTCAGACTCAAATATATGGATCTTAAAATCAAAGATGACAAGCGAATGGAGCTTATCGCCAAGCAGAATGAGCGCAAGGATAAGCTTTACCAGGATGCTTTGGTCTATACAGCAGATGTGCAAAAATATGCTTCTTCACTAGAGCAAATCAATGCTCGCAAGGAGGAGTTGGAGCAAAAACTGCATGACTACAAGGTGGACGACAGAGCCAGCCTGGATAATCTTGTAGAGCGCGTTACAAGAAAGAGCAATGTTCCGATTGTATTTTTGATTCTTATGCTTTCATGCATCGGACTTGGAGCCGGTATTATCGCAGGAAGCGGAGGCTTCGGCATTGTCGACTTGATGAACAAAGCCCTACTAGGCTGCATTGCAGGAACTGCTGTTTTTGGCGTCGCATCAATAATCAAGTATGTGTACAACAAGAAGCGCAAGGCTCGCAAGCTAGAGCAGGTCAAAGAAATCAAAAAGATTCTTGAGGAGCAGGAAACTGCCAAGCACGAAGGCGTGTACATGGAGCGCCAGCTTGCCAACAAGCAGGATGCGCTGGAAAAAACGCAGATGATGCTCAGAGCAGAGAATGAAAACACTGAGGGCAGCGAGGATTATTCTGGAGAGCTTAAGGAAGTCGGTGACAGAGAGCGCGACTTGAAGGACCAGATTAATAAGGCCCAGTGGCTTCTTGAGCAAAAACAGGAAAAAGATATTGATACTAACAATCAGATTGAGCATTTGCGAGAAGTTCAAGATGATATAAGAAGAGCCAAGGAAGAAATCGAGGCTATCGATATAGCTAAGCGTGAGATAAGTGATATTGCCACTGAGATTAGAAATAGTTTTGGCAAGAGGCTCAACGAGAGAGCGTCTTACTACATGGCTAGAATTACTAATGGCAAGTACGACAATCTTACAATCGATGAGAAACTTAATATATCCGTTAATGCTAAGCATTCGCTTATTAACGCGAGCAGACTTAGTAAGGGTACTGTTGAGCAGATTTATATGTCATTGCGTCTGGCTGCGGCAGATTTGCTCTTTGAGGGCAATTCTATGCCAATCTTGCTAGATGATGCATTCGCGATGTACGACAACAAGCGTATGGGCAACACAATGAGATATATGGGCCAGGAAATGGATCAGGTTATTTTGTTCTCATGTCATACGAGAGAAAAAGTTATGGCCGATAAGATTGGAATTGACTATAAATTGATTAGATTGTAGGCCGGAAACTGGCTGCAAGATGATTGAGGCTATAAGCCGAAAGGATGCTATAGGTTGACAAACTTTTTTGGCAACATATAAAAAAATAAAGTGGTTAGACTTTAATGTCTAACCACTTTTATGTTGAATAATTCGTATTATAACTATCTATTATCTGTTTTTGTAGCACTCAACAAGTTTTTCAATCTTGTGAGCTGGGTTAAGTAAATCGCTAACTGTTGCGTCATGGTTAAGTGTATCGATGAATAGAGCTGTGTACTTAGCGATATCTACATCGATGTACCATTCTCTTTCAAGAAGTTCTGGTGTCTGATAAATACAGTTAGTTGTCATTACTCTGTAGATTAGGCCTTCCTCGAAAGCCTTATCGAACTGCTCTAGACCGTTTGTGAACAAACCGAATGTAGCAGCAACGAATACTCTGTTAGCTTTACGTTTCTTAAGCTGACGAGCAACGTCTAGCATACTATCACCAGAAGAAATCATATCGTCAACGATAAGAACGTCCTTGCCTTCTACAGACTCGCCTAGGTACTCGTGAGCTACGATTGGATTACGTCCATCGATAACCTGAGTGTAATCGCGGCGCTTGTAGAACATTCCCATGTTGATACCAAGAACGTTGGCATAGTATACAACTCTGCCCATAGCACCTTCGTCAGGTGAGATAACCATTAGGTTATCGGCATCAATCTTAATATCATCAACATTTTTGAGAAGATATTTCATGAACTGATATGTTGGCATGATTGACTCAAAACCGCTTAGAGGAATTGCATTGTTTACTCTAGGGTCGTGTGCGTCAAATGTAAGAATGTTGTCTACACCCATCTGTACAAGTTCCTGAAGCATAACTGCGCAGTCCATTGATTCACGAGCAAGACGTCTGTGCTGTCTACTCTCATATAGGAATGGCATGATTACAGTAATTCTTCTTGCCTTACCACCTGCAGCTGCGATAACACGCTTGATATCAGCAAAGTGATCGTCAGGTGACTTATGGTTTTTGTGACCGCATACAGTATATTCGATACTGTAATTAGTAACGTCGTTAATAATGTAGAGGTCAGCACCACGTACAGTGTCAACTAAAGTACACTTGGATTCTCCTGTACCAAAACGAGGATTGCTGTAATCAAGAAGATAAGAATCTTTCTTATATCCTTTAAAAGTGATTGGTGATTCCTTAGCATCTACTCGCTCACTTCTCCAGTTAGAAATGTAAGCATCCACAGTTTCGCCTAGTGTTTTGCTGCCTGAAAGAGCAACAATCGCAAGAGGTCCTACAGGAATAGATTCAACATATTTTTTGTTTGCCATTTGTTTTTTCCTCCCAAAAATAATTAGATAGTTTTGTTTATTCTTATATCAACACCAAAAATCTTTAAGTCGGCAAAATTTCCGATAATTCTGGAAAAAATTCTGTCGTCATATCTCTCCTGCAACTGTTCAAAAGAAAAGTTTGTAGAGATAATAATAGGTTTGTGGTGAATGATTCTCTCATTGAGCACAGTGAACAATGTGCTTTCGGTGAATGAGTTACTCATCTCTGTTCCTAGGTCGTCAATAATAAGCAAATCGCAAGAACTAATATCACTCGCCGAGATTATATTATATAGAGAAGACTTCTGCTTGTCAAAAGAATAATCAGCCATTAGCTCGAATAATTGTGTAGCGCTTAGATAAACTACAGAATGAGTTGTTTCTAATAGCTCTTTGGCAATGCAGTTAGTCAGAAATGTCTTGCCTGTTCCGGCTGGGCCGTAGAACAACAAATTGCGGTTTGTGCTGTCGAAGTTTTTAACGAAGTCCTTACATACTTGCACAACGTTAGCCATATTGTCATAAGATGTAAGTGGCTGACCGGTGTGAGGGTCAACAACATCTGTGTCCACGATTTCTTTGGAATAATAATCCATGTTGAAAGTGTTGAAGTTTTCTCTCTCAAGAATATCGCCCAGATCAGTTCTATAATATAGAAGCTTTGTTATTTCTGATTTCATACATGAGCAAGGCTTGCCGTTAATGTAGCCGGTGTCCTTGCATGCATCGCATGTAAAAATAGGATCTAGGTAATCGCTTGTATATCCATATGAAAGAAGAAGAGCAGATTTTTTGTCCTCAATTTCCTTGAACTTCTCTGGAAGACTGTTGATAAGCTCGTCATCGCCAGCCATAGAAGCTCTGAGTGCCTGGTTGGATAACTTGATTCTCTCATCAATCAAAGCCTTAATTTCTGGGGCTTTGTTGTAAACCTCATCAACGCGCTGCTTGCGAAGCAACTCATTGTTGATTTTTCTTCTATCATATAAGTTTTCTATATATTGTTTTTGTTCAGTAGTTAATCCCATGTGATCTCCTTTGGGGCCTATGAGGCGTTGAACAGTTAATAGTTATTGATGTTAAATACCTTTGTTGTTTCTTTTTTTGATTGCGTCAAAATCGTATTTGTGATTTTGAATTTTTGGCTTTTTGGCAACTGTCTTCTTGGAAGAAACAACAGTTTTGAAACGCTCTTCCTGTCTCTTAGAATGCTCTAGGTCTAGCACCTTCACATCGTCAAGTGTCTTGGCATCGCTGTTAAACCAATTAGTAAGAATGCGGTCCGTGTACTGGAAGTTACCCTTGTGAATCTGTGCCATTGTTCTGTGGCAAGCTTCAATAATCATATCCTCGTTGTATGAGAACTCCCCAACCCACTTTCTAACAAGATCGACATCGTGCTTAGCAGGAGTTTCTGTCTTGAAGCCAAAAACATTGTATATAGCAGCAAAAATCTTGCCGCGAATTAATTCATCTAGCTTGTAGTCGTTCTTAGAAGTGATACCTCTCTTGTAAAGGCTAACAGCTTCCTTTTCTATAGTAGGAAGTGACTTGATACCTTCGTCGATTGACTTAGTAATGAGGAACTCGATGTAATCAGTGTGAAGCTGCAAATCGTTGTACATATATATAATGCAGTTCAAATCTGTTGGGTTAAGTGTTCTGCCCAAAACAGCCTCAGCCATAATAATCAAGTCACCTACAGCCTCATTCTCCTTGAACTTGAGCATCTGAGTAGGAGTGTAGCTAGACTTTTTTGGAACTGTAATAGTTGTTGCAACGCTAGTTGTCTGTACAGCAGGGAATGACTCACCAGAAGCCTTGGCATAAACCTGATTATCAATGTAAGCGTCCTGATGTAGAATCTTGCCTGTTGTGATAGCTGTGTTTGTGGCGTGGCCCAAAACAATGCCGGACAATTTGCCCTCATTGTTATATGTAAGATTGAGTAATCCTTTTTGCTCCCAGTAATCAAGTGCGCGATAAACGTCTGACTCCATTAGGGAAAAACGATCAGCAATAGCTTCTGTTGAAAGTGATTCCAGCTCTGATGAAGCAGAGTTGACCGTGCGGAGCAAGTAAAGATAAATCTTAACAAACTCGCCGTTGGCATCAATCATGTAATTGTCTATGAATAAATTAGAAACAGAAGTAAAATTAAGTGATGAACCTCTGTCTAAAACTATTTTACACATTTACAATAAATCTCCAGTTCCTTTTAGTAGTGTTGGTCATCTAATGACCTCAATAATAATATCATAAATTGAGATTAAAGCAACGTCACAAATTGCTTGAAAGCCTTATTTTATGGGGTTTGGGGCATTGTTAATAATGTTAATAATGTTAATAACAAAATTACATAATTTTAAGATTTGAAAAAAGTCTAGAAAAAATAAGGGAAAGAAAAGGTTTACGAAAACGAGATTATGTAAACTAAAAAACCACAAAATTTTGTTAAAAGTTATTAACAAAATTTTGTGGATGTTAATTAGTTATTTTCCAAGGAGATGATTGCCGATATTTACTACATCTCCGGCACCCATAGTTATTAACAAATCTTGTGGTTGTAATTTTTCTAGTAAAAATTTTTCGATTTCGTCAAAAGTTGGGAAATAATAAACTTCGGTACCGCGTTTTTTGAGTTCTTCCATCAAGTCTTTGGATGAAATACCGAGAGTATTTTTTTCGCGTGCCGCATATATCTCTGCTAACACAACTGCATCTGCTTTTGATAGAGAATCTGCGAACTCTTCAAGAAGAGCAGCGGTTCTTGTATATGTATGTGGCTGGAATACAACCCACATTTTATTGAAGTCAAAGTTTCTAATAGTAGAAATAGTAGCGTTGATTTCGTCAGGATGGTGAGCGTAATCATCGATTACTCTAGCCTCTCCAATCATTCCCTTGTATTGGAAACGTCTCTCTGTACCACAGTAGTTCTTAAGTCCTTCTAATATGTAGCCTTTGTGGATTCTCATAAAGTTAGCAGCAGCAATTGCAGCTAGTGAGTTGAGAACGTTGTGGCGTCCTGAACCGTTCAAGTCGATTCTACCTTTGTTTTCGCCGGCAACAATCAAGTCGTATCCTAAAGTAACATCGTTGTGGTATTCGATGTTGGCTGCACTGTAATAGCTTTTCTCAGGATCAAGACCGAATGTGATAACTTTACACTTGAGGCCGTCTGTAATCTCGTGCAAGTTGTCAATCTCGCTGTTGATTACAAGTGCGCCGTGTGCTGGAATAAGTTCGGCGTATTTTCTGAAACTGTTCCTTATATCATTAATATCCTTGAAGAAATCTAAGTGATCCTCAGCGATATTAAGAATGATTCCTATTGATGGAGAGAAATCCAAAAAGCTGTTAGTGTACTCGCATGCCTCTGTAATCATTATGTCTGAGTGGCCGATTCTTGTGTTACCTTTGATTGCTGGCATAATGCCACCAACAAGAATAGTTGGATCAGTCTCAGCTGTAAGCATGATTTGAGATAGCATTGATGTTGTAGTTGTTTTGCCGTGTGTGCCGGCAACGCCAATAGCAACGTCAAATCGCTTCATTATTTCTCCTAAAAATTGTGATCTAGTAGCAAGAGGAATTCCTTTTTCTCTAGCAGCAACTAGTTCAGGGTTATCGCTCTTTACTGCAGCAGTATAAACAAGAATGTCTACATCGTCGTCTACGTTCTCGCTGCGCTGTCCGATGTTGACTCTAGCGCCTAGCTCCTCTAAGTGGTTAGTTATATCTGACTTTGTGCTGTCAGAACCTGTTACAGTGAATCCTTTTTCTAGCATAATTTCTGCAAGTCCGCTCATGCTGATACCGCCGATGCCAGTAAAATGGATTTTCCCTTTTGAATTAAAATCCAGATTCAACATATTAAACTCCATTCTGTCGCCTTTGATAGGCAACGCAAAAAAATATTATTAACCTAAACTACACAATATATTGTGTCTGAGTTTTGAAAAAAAACTAATTAGGTTTCTTATAAAGAGTATAGCACATTCTGGTTGCATTTTTTAACAAAAATACTATTTTTTGCACCAAATTTATGATAAAATTTTAAGTAACTGATAGTATCGGAGCAGGAAGTGAAACAACCTGCGCTCAAGTTTTTTGAGAACTATGATATACAAAAGTTAATATTTACAACGAGAGGTGAACTTCATGGTAAAAAAAGAGATGATTGCTATGTTGCTGGCAGGGGGACAAGGTAGCAGACTTGGCGTTCTTACAGCGAAGGTAGCTAAGCCGGCAGTAGCGTTTGGCGGAAAGTATAAGATTATAGACTTTCCTTTGAGCAACTGTATTAACTCAGGTATTGATACAGTTGGTGTTTTGACACAATATCAGCCATTGAGACTCAATTCTCATATAGGAATAGGTATTCCTTGGGATTTGGATCGTAATATAGGCGGTGTTACAGTTCTTCCACCATATGAGAAGAGCGAAAATACAGAGTGGTATACAGGTACGGCTAATGCTATATTCCAGAACTTAGAATATATGGATTCTTACAATCCGGATTATGTTTTGATTCTTTCTGGTGACCATATATATAAGATGGATTACGAAATTATGCTTAACTACCATAAAGAACATGGCGCTGACGTTACATTGGCGGTTATGCCTGTTCCATGGGAAGAAGCTAGTAGATTCGGTGTTGTTGTAGCAGATGACAACCACAAGATAAGTGAATTCCAAGAAAAGCCGGAGAAGCCTAAGAGTAACTTAGCTTCAATGGGTATTTACATATTTAACTGGAAGGTTCTTAAGGAAGCTTTGATTAAGCTTAAGGATCAGCCTAACTGTGACTTTGGTAAGCACGTTATTCCATATTGCCATGAAAACGGCGGAAACATTTATGCTTATGAGTACACAGGCTACTGGAAGGATGTAGGAACTCTCAAGTCATATTGGGAAGCTAACATGGAGCTTATCGACATCGTTCCAGAGTTCAATCTATATGAAGAGTATTGGAAGATTTACACAAGAAATGATGCTCTACCACCTCAGTTTATTGAGAGTACAGCCAAGATAGAGCGCAGTATAGTAAGTGAGGGCTGCGATGTCAGAGGCCTCGTTGCTAATTCTGTAGTAAGTCCTAATGTTTTTATCGACGAGGGAGCAGAGGTTCATGATTCTATTATTATGAAGGGCTGCAAGATTGGTAAAGGCGCTAAGATTTACAACAGTATAATTGCAGAAGATGTAGAGATTGGAAGCGATGCTACTATCGGTGTAGGCGAATACGCTGACAGCGAGCTAAGTTCTAAGATTTACAACTGTGACCTTACTGTTATTGGAGAGGAGTCTTACATTCCAGATGGAGTTACGATTGGAAAGAACGTAGCTATTTCTGGCAAGACTGAACCTTCAGATTATCCGGATGGCAAGTTGGCATCAGGAAGTTCTATTGTTAAGGCAGGTGATCTATAATGAGAGCATTAGGAATTGTTTTGGCTGGTGGTAACAACAGCCGTATGGATCTTCTTTCCCAAAAACGTGCTATTGGAGCAATGCCAATGGCAGGAAGTTATAGAGCTATCGACTTTACACTTAGCAATATGACTAATTCACATATTCAAAAAGTAGCAGTGCTTACTCAGTACAATGCGTGGTCACTCAACGAACACCTAAGTTCATCTAAATGGTGGGACTTCGGTCGTAAGCAGGGTGGATTATATGTTTTCACTCCTTCTATTACAAGTGACAACGGATTTTGGTACAGAGGTACAGCCGATGCTATCGCACAAAATATTTCATTCCTCAAGAAGAGCCACGAGCCATACGTTATTATTACAAGTGGTGATGGAATCTACAAGCTAGATTACAACAAGGTTCTAGAGGAACACGTAGAGTCAGGTGCTGATATGACTATTGTATGTAAAGAAATGCCAGAAGGAACTGACGTTTCAGCGTACGGTGTAGTTACAGCCGATGACTTTGGTAGAATTACTGACTTCCAGGAGAAGCCGGTTAACAGCGAGAGCAGATTAGTTTCAACAGGTATATATGTAATAAGAAGAAGACTTCTTATTCAGTTGATTGAAAACTGTGTCGCTGAGGATCAGTATGATATTGTTTCGGATATTATCATAAGAAACAAAAACAATAGAAAGTTCAATGTTTTTAAGCTTGATTCATATTGGAGAAACGTAGCAAGCGTGGACAACTATTATGCGGCTAACATGGACTTTTTGAAGCCAGAAGTTTTTGACTTCTTCTTCAAGCAGTATCCTGATGTGTACTCCAAGGTGGAAGATTTGCCACCAGCTAAGTACAATCCGGGATCAGAGATACGCAACAGTTTGATTTCTAGTGGATGCATTATCAACGGCTATGTTGAGAATTCAGTAGTATTCAAGCAAGCGTACATTGGCAACAATGTTAAGATTAAAAACTCTATCATTCTAAACGATGTTTACATCGGCGATGGAGCGGTAATTGAGAATTGTATAGTAGAAAGTCATAGCACAATTAATCCAGGTGATAAATTGGGCGGTGAAGAAAAGGTTACAATTGTCAATGAAAAGAACTTTAGGTACGGTATTTAATTTATCGCTTTGGCGGTAGGTTTTTACACTATATTTATGCAACAGGGGGACTCAAAATGAATATTACAGACATTAGAGTACGCAAAATGACACGTGATGGTAAGATGAAAGCAGTTGCTTCAATCACAATTGATGATGTATTCGTAGTACATGACATCAAGGTAGTTGAAGGTGAAAAGGGATTGTTTATTGCAATGCCAAGTCGTAAGACTGCTGACGGTGAGTTTAGAGATATAGCTCATCCAATCAATTCTGAGACTAGAAGCAGTATTCAGGAGCAGGTGTTGGCGGCATACGAGAGAGTATTACTAGAAGAGCCAGACGAGACATCAGCGCTATAATATCTGTGGATTACAAACACAAATGTCAATGGCGATAGGGAGGTCATCTTCCTTATCGCCAATTTGCTATGTTTAGGAGAATTATATGTTAGTTATAGTAGGGTTGGGCAATCCTGACAAAAAATACGATAAGACAAGACACAATGTGGGGTTTGACGTTATAGACGAGTTGGCATCATCATTAGGAGTAGATGTCAAAACAAAACGACACCAGGCACTTTGCGGTATCGGCAACGTGGCGGGTGACAAAGTTGTTTTGGTCAAGCCACAAACATATATGAACAACAGCGGCCAGTCAGTAAGAGCGGTTATGGATTTTTACAAGCTAGATCCAACTGATGATCTGATTGTTATATCTGATGATATTAACTTGGATGTAGGCCGCATCAGAATTAGAAAAAAAGGAAGCGCCGGCGGTCATAACGGCCTCAAAAGCATTATCTCTCATCTGGGAACTGACGCGTTCACAAGAGTGAGAGTAGGCGTGGGAATCAACGGCGGCGGAAGCGACCTGGTCAACCATGTTCTAGGCAAGTTTTCCAAAGCTGAGAGAGTGACAGTAGATGAGTCTGTTCAAAAATCTGCGGAGGCTATTCAATATATAGCCGACCAGGGAGTAGACGCAGCTATGAACAAGTACAATAGCTAAAAACATTGCACAACTAAGCAAGAGTAACAGCCTGAAACATTGCACAACTAAGCAAGTAGGTTCCAAAAATGAAAAAATACTTTTTAAATCCACTAGAAAAACTGAATGAATATAAGCAGATATGTGATGCGATTCAAAACAAAAAGTCATGCCTTGTAACTGGCTGTAATGAATCGGGCGTCTCACATTTTATTGCAGGAACTAGCGATGGCTACAAGCAAAAAGTCATCGTTACTTATGATGCAGTAAAAGCTCAGACTATTTGCGAGGATCTAAAAGGATTCGGAATTAATGCGATATTGTATCCGTCCAAGGATTTGATTTTTTATAGCGCCAATGTTCACGGAACGCTTATACTCAAGCAGCGACTAGACTTCATTAAGAAGGTCATGAGTGGCGAGGAGTTCACGGTTGTTTTGTGCGCTGATGCGTTTTTGGACAAGATAGAACCGCTAGAGCGAATCAAGAAGCACTACTTGGAAATAAAAGTCGGCGACGAGGTCGAAATCAAGGAGCTAGTCGGCAGGCTGGTTGATATGGGATACGAAATCGTTGAGCAGGTGGAAAGTCCCGGGCAAGCAGCAGTTAGAGGAAGCATTCTTGATATATATACTCTCACTGACGAGGAACCTTACAGAATAGACTTCTGGGACAGAGAAGTCGACGAGATCAAAACATTTAATATAGACACTCAGCGAAGCACTGGGAACGTGGACGGAATCAAGATGTATCCGGCCAGCGAGTTTAGTGTGACTGAGGAAGAACTGAACAAAGGAATAGAACTTATCAAGGAGGAACTTGCAGCAGCAGAAGATACTCTAGAAGATGAGGAATACAGAACACTAGACTATATAACTAGAGAGTTTTTGACCCAGCTAGAGCTAGATGCCAACAATGTTTCTCTGGATTCTTATGTGGATTATTTTTATGATAAGCTGTGTAGTTTACTGGATTATTTCCAGGATCCTGTTGTGTATGTTGACGAGCCTAACCGAGTGATAGATATGCTAGGTGTTGTCAGCAACGAGTTTTTGGAGAGTATGTCGGGCAAGCTTCAGGCGGGAAGAGTGTTGCCGGGCCAGCTCAATATTATACATGACAAAAATCTGATAATAGAAAAGCTCAACAGCTTTAATAGAGTAATGTTCTCCACAATTGCACACAAGTCCAGTGGCTTGGATGTAGACAGCTACGTGGAGACTAACCAGCGAAGCATCGGAACATATTCCGGTAGATTCGATATGCTTGTGGCAGATCTTGCCAACTATGCCAAGCAAAAATACAAAACAATAATCGTTACATCATCAACTACGAGAGCCAAGCATCTCGTGGACAACTTTTACGATGAGGGATTGACGGCTTACTTCCTAGACACACACATTAAAGGAAGCGACGAGCGAGTGTGCAATCCTGGCGAAATCATGGTTGTTCAGGGCAATCTTAGACGAGGATTCGTCTATCCTGAGAACAAGTTCGTTGTGATTTCCGAGAACGATATTTACAAGGAACGCAGAAAAACAAAGCGCCGCAAAACTAAGTACAAGGGCGATGCTTTGTCTGGTTTTGCTGACCTCAATGTGGGAGATTATGTCATTCACGAAAACCACGGTCTGGGAATATACCGTGGCATCGAGAAGATTACAACGGACCAGATTGAGAAGGACTACATCAAGATAGAATACAAGGGTGGAAGCAATCTGTATGTGCTTGCTACTCAGTTAGATAGAATACAAAAATATGCAGACGCTGACGCCAAAAAGCCTAAACTCAACACTTTGGGAAGTCCTGAGTGGGGCAAAACAAAGAGCAGAGTTCAGAAGGCTGTTGACGAGATTGCGGACGAGCTAGTGGAGCTATACTACGAGCGAGACACGGGAAGTGGCTTCAGATTTTCTAGCGACAATGACTGGCAGCGAGAGTTTGAGGATTTGTTCGAGTACGAGGAGACAGACGACCGGCGACGTTGGTTTTGGCAAAACTGAGGTTGCTCTTAGAGCGGCATTTAAGGCAGTGCAAGACGGCAAGCAGGTGGCGTATCTAGTGCCAACAACTGTTTTGTGCGGTCAGCACTACAAGACATTTGCCAACAGGTTTGGGGATTTTCCGGTTAGAGTTGAGATGCTATCAAGATTCAGATCAACCAAGGAGATCAACAAGACTATCAAGGACCTTAAGGCAGGTCTGGTCGATATCGTTATAGGAACTCACAGGCTGCTATCTAAGGACGTGGGTTTCAAGGACCTTGGACTGCTTATCATCGACGAGGAGCAGCGTTTTGGCGTTAAGCACAAGGAAAAAATCAAAGAGCTCAAAACAAACGTGGATGTGATAACACTGACTGCCACACCTATTCCAAGAACACTACATATGAGTTTGATTGGAGTTAGAGATATGTCTGTTATGGCGGAGGCGCCACAGGATAGAATGCCTATTCAGACTTTTGTAATGGAGTTTGATATGGAGACTGTGCGAGATGCTATTAGCAGAGAACTAGGACGTGGCGGACAGGTATTTTATGTTTTTAACAATGTGGAGCGAATTGCCTCAATGGCAGAGCGCATTGCGAGAAAAATACCGTATGCGAGAGTGGCGTATGCCCACGGCAAGATGACGGAGCGCCAGCTGGAAGATCTAATGTACGACTTCGTCAACGGCGAGATAGACGTGCTTGTCACAACGACTATTATTGAGACAGGTTTGGACATTCCTAACGCCAACACGATTATTATCCACAACGCAGACAAAATGGGACTTTCACAGCTTTATCAGCTGCGCGGTCGTGTAGGAAGATCCAACAGAATGGCATATGCCTTTATGATGTACGAGCGAGACAAGATTCTCACTGAGGTGGCCGAGAAAAGATTGCAGGCTATCAAGGGCTTTACGGATTTGGGGTCTGGCGTGAAGATTGCTATGCGTGACCTTGAAATTCGAGGTGCCGGCAATATTTTGGGAGCCAGCCAAAGCGGACATCTGGGCGAAGTTGGATATGACTTATACTGCAAGATGCTAGAGGAATCAATCTCAGTTAAGAAGGGCAACAAGCCTAAGATTGACTTTGAGACTAAGATCGACATCCAGGTGGATGCCTTTATTCCAAAGACATATATTAGCGACGAAATGTCCAAGATGGATATTTACAAGAGAATATCGGCTATCGAGACGTTGGAAGATTACGACGACATGAGGGACGAGTTGAAGGATCGTTTTGGCGACATCCCGACTCAGGTGGAAAACCTTATGCAGGTCGTGCTGATCAAGGCCAAGGCTCACGACAACTTTATTACCGAAATCAAGGGTGACAACAAAAAACTTGAGTTGTTTATGTGGCCTGAAGCACAAATAGATGTTGAAAGAATACCGATACTTGTGAGAGAATATAAGGGTGCACTGCGATTGGTCAACGGAGAGCGACCAAGGTTTGAATACAGACCGCGAATCAAAGGCACCGTAATCGAGATTACTAACCGAATTCTAGAAGACTTATCCACGCTTAGAGGCTAGTGGACAGTCAGGTTAAGAGGGAAAAATGAAACGAATAATAGGAGTAATAACCTTGGTGAGCATCGCTATGGCTCTTGTGGCGTGCGCTGGTTCCGGTGATAAGGAGCAACAGGCCAACCAGAGCCCTGAGAAGACTATAGCAGCTACAATCGAGGACAAAAACATATATTTGGACGAGGCTCAGTACTATCTCTACACAACACAGGCCACATATGAAGTATATTACATGGCCCAAAACAAAGAGATAAACTGGAAGAAAAAGCACGGCAAATCGACGCTAGAGGATGTGGCCAAGGGGGCGGCATTAGATAAGATATGCAAGATTACGTGTTTTGCCCAGCTCAAAAAGGAATATAATATCGAGATTGACGCTCAGGCCAGGGAGGAAATTAAAAAGAAGGCTGACACATACTACACAGGCAGCGACGAGAACCTCAAGGCCAAGATCGATATCAAAAAGGCTAGATTGATGAAACTTTTTGAGAGAGAGTACATTGCCGAAACTGTTGAGGACATTATGAACACAACAGAGGACAAGTCAGCTGACAAGTACTACAGCAAGTGGCTAAGCAACGCCGATGTGGAATGTATGAGCTGCTGGAACAACATAAAATTCAGCACAAACATTTTCTCCAAGGACAAGCTCAACCAGAATGAAACAGCCACTGAAGGCGACGAATATGAGGACAACGGCCACATTAATGTCAACGAAAACGAACAACAATAAATATGCAGAAAGACAGGGAACAACAAACCTTGTCTTTCTTTTTTTGTTAGTATCATAATTGTGCCTTTCAAACACCCCTTTTTACTATAAAAAAAACACTTTTTATGCTAAAATAGATAGTGTATGTGTGGGAGGTTTAAATGATACTAAAAAAGAGATACAAATGGATGAAACATCTAGACTTTATGATACTCGACACGCTTTGCTGTGTCGTATCTTTGTTGGTAGCGTCCATAATTAGAGGTTACATCGGAGGCAACAGGTTTGTGGACATGTTGACTCAGTGGGAAATCCAAAAAACATTTAGAACAGTTCTTATGGTATTTTTGGGAGTCCATATTATTTTAATCCTCGTATCTGACACATTTTCAGGAGTTTTGACGAGAAGCGGATACAACGAATTGCGCAAAATGGTATGGCACAATATCAAGCTATTAGTGATCACAGGAGCATTGCTCTATTCGATCAACCTAGTTGGAAGCTTCTCTAGATTTGTAATGATTGCAGCGGTTTCGATGAATACAGTTTTGTCATGGGAGATTAACTGCCTGTGGAGAAAAATACTATTATCCAAAAAAAGCAATGTGGGCAAGGAGAGGCTCATTATTGTAACTGACCAAAAACATCTAGACGAAACAATTAAAGAAATGACAGACGGTCCAGATAACAGTTTTATCATTGAGGGAATCGGCTTCACTGAGGAGCCTGAAAAACATATTGGTAAGAAGGGCGACGAGTACAAAGGCTACAAGATAATCGGCGTGGACAAGGACATATTCCAGTACTGCGTATCACACGTAGTAGATGGCGTTGTAATCAACCTTGGCAAGGGCGCTGTGTATGAGCTTAGAGAATACGCTGAGAAGATTGTAGATATGGGTATTACAGTCCATATGGTAACTAATATTTTTATCCAGGATATGAAGTATGCACAGTTCGATCATTACAATAATGCCAGAACTATTTCTACAAGCATTCACACATATTCTACAGTGGACAGAATTATTAAACGTACTGTGGACTTGGTTTTGTCCATATTAGGTCTTATCGCAACGGGCCTTTTGCTAATCGTTGTCGGACCGCTAATCAAGATAACAGATCCTTCGGGTCCTATATTCTTCAAGCAGGAGCGTGTGGGTAAGCAAGGAAGAAAGTTTTATATGTACAAGTTTAGGACGATGTACTCTGATGCGGAGGAGCGCAAAAAAGAGTTGATGGCCCAAAACGAAATGCAAGGTAACATGTTCAAGATGGACGCCGATCCAAGAATTCTTGGAAGTGGCCCGGACGGCAAGAGAAAAGGTCTCGGTCATTGGCTTAGAGTTTGGTCCATCGATGAGTTCCCTAATGCGATAAGTATCTTTAAGGGAGATATGAGTGTTATCGGAACAAGACCACCGACAGTCGACGAGTACGAGAAGTACGAGCTTCACCACAAGAGTAGACTTGCAGTTAAGCCTGGCCTTACAGGTTTGTGGCAGGTAAGTGGTCGAAGCGACATAACAGACTTCGAAGAAATTGTTAAGTTAGACAATGAATATATAAGAAACTGGTCACTTGGATTAGATGCCAGAATTGCACTGAAGACATTTGCAGTTGTTTTTGGCAGACAGGGATCCAAGTAAACTAGGCAAAAACATAGGAGAATTAGTATGAAAGGTATTATTCTTGCGGGAGGTTCTGGAACAAGACTTTATCCGCTAACAAAGGTAACATCCAAGCAGCTATTGCCAATATACGACAAGCCGATGATTTATTATCCGCTATCTGTATTGATGCTTGCAGGTATAAGAGACATTTTGATCATCTCTACACCGGAGGACACTCCTAGATTCAAGGAACTTCTCAAGGATGGAAGCCAGTTCGGCATCAATCTGGAATACGCAGTACAGGAAAGTCCGGATGGACTAGCTCAGGCATTTATTATCGGAGCTGATTTCATCGGAGATGATTCTGTGGCGATGGTACTAGGCGACAACATTTTCCATGGCCACGGCCTTAGAAAAAGATTGCTCAAGGCAGCCAAGTTGGAGAAGGGCGCTAAGGTGTTCAGTTATTTTGTGGAAGATCCACAGAGATTCGGTATTGTTGAGTTCGATGAGGAGCACAAGGCTATTTCCATTGAGGAAAAACCGGAGAACCCTAAATCTAATTATTGCGTAACCGGATTATATTTTTATGATAACAAGGTTGTTGAATATGCTAAGAACCTCAAGCCATCACCAAGAGGCGAGTTAGAAATCACTGACCTTAACAGAATATATTTAGAGGATGGAGAGTTAGAGGTAGAAATTCTCGGAAGAGGTTTCACATGGCTTGATACAGGAACACACGACAGTCTTGTTGAGGCAACTAACTTTATCAAAACAATAGAAGACCATCAGCACAGAAAAGTGGCATGTCTAGAAGAAATTGGACATAGATATGGCTGGATTAGCAAGGAAGAAATTCTTGCAATTGCAGATGGAATGAAAAACAATCAATATGGCCAGTACCTCAAAGATTACGTTGAGGGCAAGTTCATTGATTTGGAATACAAAGGCTAAAGCACAGGAGAACAATTATGAACATTATAGTAACAGGCGGAGCAGGATTTATTGGAAGTAATTTCGTATATTATGAATTGGAAAAGCATCCAGAGGATAGAATTATTTGTTTGGATAAGCTTACATATGCAGGCAATCTTGCAACATTGGAAGAGGCAATGAAGAATCCTAACTTTAGATTTGTTAAGGGAGACATTGCTGACAAGGAATGTGTAGAGAAGTTGTTTGAGGAGGAGAAGCCAGACATCGTTGTAAACTTTGCAGCTGAGAGTCACGTGGATCGTTCAATCGAAGATCCGGGAATTTTCCTCAAAACTAACATACTAGGAACACAGGTGTTGATGGATGCATGTAGAAAGTACGGCATCAAGAGATATCATCAGGTTTCTACAGATGAGGTTTATGGAGACCTTCCACTAGACCAGCCTGATCTTTTCTTCACAGAAGAAACACCTATTCATACATCAAGTCCATATTCATCATCTAAGGCGGGAGCTGACTTATTAGTTTTGGCTTATTACAGAACATTCGGTCTTCCGGTGTCTATTTCAAGATGTAGTAATAACTATGGACCATATCACTTCCCAGAGAAGTTAATACCATTGATGATTTCTAGAGCGTTAGCTGATGAATCACTTCCAGTATATGGCAAGGGTGAAAACGTTCGTGACTGGTTATATGTTAAGGATCACTGTATCGCAATCGACCTTGTAATGCGCAAGGGAAGAGTCGGTGAGGTTTACAACATTGGCGGACACAACGAGAAGTCTAACCTAGAAGTTGTTAAGATTATTCTAGAGAAGCTCGGTAAGCCAGAATCTTTAATAACTTATGTTACAGATAGACCAGGTCACGATATGAGATATGCTATCGATCCTACTAAGATTCACGACGAACTAGGTTGGTTGCCAGAAACTAAGTTCGAAGATGGCATTGTTCAGACAATTGACTGGTATCTAGACAACAAAGAGTGGTGGGAGAACATCCTAAGCGGTGACTACCAGAATTACTTTGATGAGATGTACAAAAACAAAGGTAGAGCATAATAAAGGTATAACAATCAATCTGATAAGTTAGGGGGGAGTATAAAATCTAGCTATTTGCCGATGGTCATTTCTGGCAAGGGAATGGAGCAGAAATGCAAAAAGAGAAGAAGAAAATATTATACGTAGTAGAAGCAATGGGTGGAGGTGTTTTCACTCATCTTGTTACGCTTGCCAACGGCTTGTGTGATGAGTTTGATATTACGCTGGCATACGGCTTGCGCAACGAAACCCCTACGGAACTAAGCAAGCACTTCGATCCTCGTGTTAAGTTGGTTAGAATCCAAAACTTTACGAGAGAGATTAGGTTTTGCAAGGACCAAAAGGCGGCTAAGGAGCTAAAAAAGCTTATCAAGGAATTGCAGCCTGACATAGTGCATTTGCATTCGTCCAAGGCTGGTGCACTCGGTCGACTTAGATTTCGCACAACTCATTATAAACTTTTTTATACACCACATGGCTACAGTTTTTTGATGGAAGATATCAACTCTTTCAAGAGACGTTCATACAAAAACATCGAACGACTTTTTGGCAAGAAGGACTGTCTAACAGTTGCCTGCGGCAAGGGTGAGTGGCTTGTCAGTCAGACGGTGACCAAAAACACTACATACATTAACAACGGAATCAACACGAAGGAAATTGACCAAATACTTGCAGGAGAGACAACGGATCACGAAGAGTTTACAGTATGTACACTGGGACGTATGGGGTACCAAAAAAATCCTGCCCTATTCAATGAACTTGCTACTAGACTACCGGATGTGAAGTTTGTCTGGGTAGGCGATGGCGAGTTGAGAGATGAGTTGACAAGCCCTAACATCACAAAGGTTGGCTGGGTGAGTAGAGAAGAGTCGCTTAGAATACTTAACAAATCTGATGTTTTTGTTTTGACATCGAGATGGGAAGGCTTGCCTATGTCTCTTATTGAGGCTATGTATATCAAAAAGCCTTGCGTAGTAAGTGACGTTATAGGAAACGCAGAGATGGTTGTTAATGATATCACCGGTTACATTTGCAGAGATACCGATGAGTTCGTCAAGAAGATTAACAAGGTTAGAAAAGAACCTAACAAAGAAATGGTAGAAAGAGCTTACGAACTAGTTATCAACAACTACACTGATGTAGGTTTTTGCAAAAAATATAGAGAATTGTACAGAAAGTACATTGACGAAGAATAAACTAACTTATGCAGAATATTCAACTGCAAACAATTACGACGAAACCTTTAGTAAGGTAGGAGCACATATGAAACTAATCAAGCTTAAATATCACATAAAAGCTGCAATCAAAAAAATAATGTACAAGCTAGTTTACGGCAGTCGACTCAAGATTGGCCGCAAGACTACTTGGAGAAGTGGATTTCATATTGCAATCGAGGGCGGCAAGGTTTCTATAGGGAGCAATTGTTTTTTTAACAACGGATGCTCTATCAACGCCCTAGAAAGCGTCAGCATTGGCGATGGAACTATTTTTGGCTCCAATTGTCATGTGTACGACCACAATCATAGGTTCGGGGATGAAGAGCAATCAATCAAGTCCCAGGGCTATGCTACAGCGCCGACAACTATCGGCAACCATTGCTGGTTAGGCACTAACGTTGTGGTGCTCAAGGGAGTTACAATTGGTGACAATTGCGTAATAGGTGCAGGTGTGATTGTAAGCGAGGACGTTCCGGAGGGAACTGTAATCAAAAACAGCTAACAACAGAAAAGGATAAGAAATGCTAAAGGTTTTGGTGCTTGATACAGTCATGGATCGTGGCGGCGCAGAAGCTATGATTATGAACTATATGCGAAATATTAATAGAGACGAAATATCCTTTGATTTTTTGACTAACAGAGATTATAAGGCGGCCTACGAAGACGAGATAGCAAGTCTGGGTGGCAAAGTTTTTCATATGTCACCACAGCTTCCGGGGCACTTTAGAGCATACAAAAAAGAAATGGATGAGTTCCTTACTAACCATCCGGAATATCAGATTATTCACTCTAACCTTGAGGAGAGAAGTTACCTCCCGCTCAAGGCGGCCCGAAAACATGGCGTGAAAGTTAGAATAAGTCACGCCCACAACAGACCGATAGGCTTCGATATAAAGATGCTTGTGAGGTATTATTTTAGAGCCAGACTTAAAGGCGTAGTCACTCATATGTTTGCCTGCGGCAAGGAGGCAGGCCAGTGGCTTTATGGCAAGAAGGAAACTGGCATCACATATATGAAGAATGCCATCGACGCTGAGGCGTATGCCTACGATGAGGCCAAGGCTGCTAATATGAAAAAACAGCTTGGCGTCGAGGACAAGATTGTTTTGGGCCACGTCGGAAGATTTTTTGCACAAAAAAACCACGAGTTTTTGATAGATATTTTTAAGGCGATACACGACGCGAATGACAAGGCGTTGCTGTTGCTAGTTGGCGGCGGCGAGCTGGATGATTCGTTGAAAAACCACATCAAACAAAAAGTAAAGGACCTCGGTCTAGAGAATTGCGTTCAGTTCCTTGGAGTGAGAGAGGATGTGGCAGACATATTGCAGGCGTTTGATATGTTTTTGCTCCCATCGTTGTTCGAGGGATTACCAGTGACTATGGTGGAGGCGCAGTCGGCAGGATTGCCATGTGTTATCTCGGATAAGGTTCCGCCGGAATGCGACATAACAGGAAACGTCAAGGTCGTTAGCCTAGACGACAGCCCTGAGCATTGGGCAGAGGTAGTTCTAGAATATGTGAGCAGCTTCGAGAGAGGATCCACAACAGAGTTGATTAGGAAAGCCGGATTTGACATTAAAGAAAATGCCAGATGGCTTGAAGATTTTTATAAAAAAAGTTTGGAAGAAAGATAGGAGATTATATGTACGATTATTTGATAGTAGGAGCAGGCTTGTTCGGAAGTATTTTTGCATACGAGGCCAACAAGGCGGGCAAAAAAGTTTTGGTGATTGATAAGAGAGATCACTTGGCAGGAAACGTTTATACAGAAAACGTTGATGGCATTAATGTTCATAAGTATGGCGCTCATATATTCCATACATCAAACAAGGAAGTTTGGGATTATGTCAACCAGTTCGCAGAGTTCAACCGCTACACTAATGCACCAGTGGCCAGATACAAAGACGAGCTATACAACCTACCATTCAACATGAATACATTTAGCAAAATGTGGAATGTGAAGACACCTGCGGAGGCCAAGGCCAAGATTGAGGAGCAGGTTAAGGAAGCAGGAATCACAGAACCTAAGAACTTAGAGGAGCAGGCTATCTCAATGGTAGGTCAGGACATTTACGAAAAGCTTATCAAGGGATACACAGGCAAGCAGTGGGGCAAGGAGTGCAAGGATCTTCCTAGCTTTATTATCAAGAGACTTCCGGTAAGATTCGTGTACGATGACAATTACTTTAACGACAAGTATCAGGGAATACCTGAAGGCGGCTATACACAGATTGTTGAAAAGATGCTAGATGGCATCGAGGTTAGACTAGGAGAAGACTTCTTCGACAAGCGCAGCGAGTACGAGAACATTGCAGAGAAGATTGTTTTCACTGGAATGATTGACGAGTACTACGACTACTGTTACGGCGAGCTCGAATACCGCAGCTTGCGTTTTGAGACAGAGGAGCTTGACGTAGAAAACTACCAGGGTAACGCCGTAGTAAACTACACAGAATACGAGATTCCATACACAAGAATTATCGAGCACAAGCACTTTGAATTTTTGTGCCAGGGTGCCAACGAGGAATCTATTCCTAAGACGGTTATAACTAAGGAATATCCAGCAACTTGGACTAAGGGCGACGAGCCATACTACCCAATGAACGACGACAAAAACAACGCATTGTATGCCAAGTATAAGGAGCTTGCTGACAAGGAAGAGAAAGTTATTTTTGGCGGAAGACTTGGAATGTACAAGTACTTCGACATGCACAATGTAGTGGCTGAGGCGCTAGATTGTGTGAGAACAGAAATCGGTTAATATAGACAAGAAGAGAGGCCTTATGAAGTATATTAAACCTGTAGCGATTACAATATTTATAATAACAGCCATAATATTTTTGGTTAACTGGGTTCAGTACAAGAACTCCATCGACAGTAATGGGGCTGTTTTTCACATGGAAGAAAAGCTACTTAAGGTACCGGTCAAGGCAGAGAACAGCGATTACCTTAAGGGAGTCAAAGCCATCGACAAGAAGGATGGAGACTTGACAGGACAGGTTATTATCGAATCTATCTCCAAGTTCGTAAACAAGGACAAGCATATATGCAACATCACATATGCTGTGGAGGATTCAGAAAAAAATATTACTAAGGCCACAAGACAGATTCAGTATGTGGACTATCACAAACCTAAGTTTTATCTCAAAAAACCATTGTGCCTCGGTACAGGCGAAGATGAGAAGGCAATAGACATTATCGGGGCAACTGATGTTTTTGACGGCGATATAAGCAACAAGGTCAAGATTCTATCAGCGTCATTTTCTACTCTGTCATCTGGAGATAGCACTGTTTTGGCACAGGCGACTAACAGCCGCGGCGACACAGTCAAGATGAAGGCCCACGTTATTATCAAGGAAGAAAACACTAAGGCGCCTAAGATTGTTCTCAAGAACAATCTCGTGTACCTACACAAAGGGGACAAGTTCAGAGAAATGAACCAGGTGGCATATGTGGAGTCACCTGCCGGCAAAAAGTTTTCGACTAGAGGCGTCAAGGTAAGCAGCTCCAACGTCAACATGGACAAGGCAGGCTGCTACAACGTTATATATACAATGAACGAGAACAGAACTAATGAGAGCATAACAAATCTCACAGTAATCGTGGAGGACTAACATGGCAAGACAGGCATTCAATGTTAACAATATGAGTTTGTACTCCATACTACGCGACGTTTTGCATAGATTATGGATTGTGGTCATAGCAGCCGGCATCGGAACTATGATTACTTTTACTGTGATGAAACAGCAGTACATACCGGAATTTACAAGCACTGCGATTTATGTAATAAGCCCTAGAGAAAACACGGGCTATGTGTACACGAACAAGCAGTTCGCAAGCAACATCTCCGGCGTTTTGCAAAACCTGGTAAACGCGGACATTATGGTTAATCGCATCCAGCAGGATCTCAAAAAAAGTTATCTGACTTCAACTAGAGAGGTCAGCTTGATTGAGGAGACTAACCTTGTGAAGATTACGGTTACATCAAGAGATGCAATCGAGTCTTACCTTACAATCGACTCTATTATCGACAATTACTATGAGCTATCTGAGTACATCAACTCCAATGCGGTACTCGACGAGCTCAAGGCACCGGTTGTGGCTAGAACGCCCAATAACTCATTCACGCCGAGAACCAGATCGCTGCAGGTCGGAGGATTGAGCGCGCTTGCTATGTTGCTTATTCTTGTGATGCTCAGCATGTTCAGAAAAACAATCAAGACAGTGGATGCAGCCGAGGACAACTTAGAGATAACAGTGCTTGGAACTGTATTCCATGAGCAAAAAAACAAAACAATCAAGGCCAAGGTAGTACAGAGCGTTAAGAGTCTTCTTATTACCAGCCCGATTATATCGAGAACGTTTTTGGAGTCATTCAACAATATAAGAATGAAGCTCGAGTACGAGATTGAGCGCAACCAAAAAAATGTGTTCATGATTACAAGTGTGTGCGAGAACGAAGGTAAGTCGACGGTTGCCCTTAACATCGCGCTATCACTAGCTAAGGAAGGCAAAAAGGTTATGCTAATCGACGCGGATATGCGTAAGCCGGCCATCCACAAAATGCT
>CACYHD010000046.1 GCA_902774125.1 uncultured Lachnospiraceae bacterium | reverse complement strand
GGTACATTTAAATGTACCTTCTATTTTGTTTGGTCCAAAACAATCTGGGCCATCTTGCTAACTGAAACCGGCTGGTCTTCTTGCAGCCAGAATATAACGGTATTGTACAAAGCCCCCATATACATGTACAGATGATATTTTTCTGTGTCTGTTTTGGGTTCGGGCAAAATTGACTCATGGAAGTTATTAAGCTGCTCGAGAACCATTGACCCAAAACCTGAATGGTAGAGGTTTATCATATATTTTTTGTATTTCAAAAAATACTCGAATGTTCTTTTGATGTGGTGAAGGGTGTAAGGATTGGATAGGTCGTAGTCAGCAGTGTTTTTGAACTCATCCAAAACGTCCTTAACTAGAGACATCAGCACATCTTCTTTGTCGGCATAATTGCGGTAAAAAGAAACTCTGGCAACGCCAGCTTTGCTTATCAACTCTGTTATAGAAATGTCATGTAGACTTTTTTCGCTCATTAGGTCAAAAAGAGTATCAGTGATAGCAGCTTTTACTCTTATATTGGCTTCTTTACGCTTGTCCATAAAACCCTCCTGATATTATGTCAACCACACAACACCGCATAATCTCTTTAATTACGCAGTTGGCGGCAAAAAACAAGATATTATGTCAACCACAAAACATCTTGCTAATATTTCATAATGTGATATACTTGTTTCATATTGTAGCATCGCAAAAAAAACTGTCAAGATGTTACTTATAATTGCTTAATAAATAATGTACATATTCAGTACAGACAACGAAATTTTAAGGAGAATGTTGTATGAGTAACTACGTTTTGAGTTCATGCTCAACAGTTGATTTGACTCCTGCAAAAATGAAAGAGATGGATGTGCCATTTGTTAACTTTCATTTGAAACTGGGAGATGGATTTTATAACGATGATATGGGACAGGAAATTTCTACTGAAGAGATTTATACGAGAATGTTAGCAGGCGAAGATGCCAAAACTTCTCAGGTTTCAATGGTAGAGTACAAAGAGTTTTTTGAAAAATTTCTCAAAGAGGGCAAGGATGTTTTGCACATCGTTTTTTCTAGCGGACTTTCAGGTTCTATTAACTCAGCTAGATTGGCTCAAGAGGAATTGCAGGAAGAATATCCTGATAGAAAAATATACATAATAGATTCTCTTGCTGCGTCAGCAGGTCACGGTTTGTTAGTGGCCAAGGCAGCGAGCCTTAAAAAAGAAGGTATGTCAATCGACGATCTTTTCGATTGGATTGAAGAACATAAGTTAGAAGTGCATCATTGGTTCTACTCAACTGATCTTACATTTTTTATTAAGGGCGGAAGAGTGTCAAAAGGTGCAGGCTTAGTTGGAAATATGCTAGGTATCTGTCCGCTACTTAATGTGGACTGGGAAGGTCATCTTATTCCACGCGAGAAGATTCGTGGCAAGAAAAAGGTAATGGCAAGAACATTGCAGATGATGAAGGACCACGCCCAGGACGGCACTAACTATTCTGGCAAGTGTTTCATCAGCCACTCTGATATGCAGGAAGGTGCTGAGACTTTGGCTTCAATGATAGAAGAAGCTTTTCCTAATCTAGATGGAAAAGTTGAAATATATCCTATAGGACCTACAATTGGTTGTCATACAGGTCCGGGAACAATCGCTCTATTTTTCTGGGGCGATAAGAGGGAGGAAGAATAATGAAAACTGCTATAATGACAGACACAAACAGTGGAATCACTATAGAAGAAGGTAAGGCTAACGGCATTTTTGTTTTGCCTATGCCAGTAATAATAGATGGAGAGGATTACCTAGAAGAGAGCAATATTACTCACGAAGAATTATATGAGGCGATGATTGCTGATAAGGATGTTATGACTTCACAACCATCACCTGGTGATTTGCTTGATTTTTGGGACGATATTTTTGAACAGGGATATGATGAGATTGTTTATATCCCAATGTCTAGTGGATTGTCAGGATCTTGCCACACTTCAACTCAGTTTGCTGAGGAGTACGACGGCAAGGTTAAGGTTGTAGACAATCACCGCATTAGTGTTACTTTGCACGAGTCAGTATACCAGGCCAAAAAATATGAGGAGGCCGGTAAGGACGGAGCGTTCATTAAGGAAGCTCTAGAGAAGGATGCTTTTAACTCAAGTATTTATATAGCTGTAGAGTCACTCAAGTATCTCAAGAAGAGTGGACGTGTTACAGCAGCAGGTGCGATGCTGGCAACTGCTATGAATATTAAGCCGGTTCTAACTATTCAGGGTGAAAAGCTTGACGCTTTTGCCAAGGTTAGAGGAATGAAGGCAGCACAGACTAAGATGATTAATGCTATGAAGAAGGATATTGAGGAACGATTCGGTGAGTACCCAATCGAAAAAATCAATATCGGTGTAGCAGGAACAATGCGTAACCAAGAAGACACTGATGAGTGGTTCAAAAAGGTTCAAGAAGCATTTCCGGGATACAGAGTATTCTACAATCCTCTATCATGTTCTATCGCGTGTCACGTAGGTATCGACACAGCTGGTATTGGCGTGAGTATAATAGACGAAGATATTTAAAAAATACTAACATTAAATAATCTAATAATTGTTGAGATTATTAGATTATTTATTTTTGAGAAGGGAGGAATAAGATGAGTTGGAAAATAGTAG
This sequence comes from uncultured Lachnospiraceae bacterium, assembly GCA_902774125.1. GTDB lineage: Bacteria > Bacillota > Clostridia > Lachnospirales > Lachnospiraceae > Eubacterium_G. The sequence goes on along the minus strand of CACYHD010000046.1, from coordinate 11,902 downwards.
CGGATTCTAGTTGCGATTTGTTCGAATTAGAAAATAGTTGTGATATAAAGTTTGAGACGGTTCCATTTGTAATGTCAATTGACGGAACCGACTATGTTGATAATGCGGATATTGATACTAAGCAATTGATTGATGCAATTGATAACTGCAAGGAGTCTAGCCAGACAGCTTGTCCGTCTCCAGGGCAGTGGGTTGAGACATACGCTGATGCAGATCAGATATTTGTATTGACAATTTCCTCAAACTTGTCGGGAAGTTACAACAGCGCTTTGGCGGCCAAAGAAATGGCATTAGATGATGCGCCAGACAAAAAAATAGAAATATTAGATTCACTATCAACTGGACCAGAGATGGTTCTTGTTATTCGCAAGCTTGTTGCTTTGATTGAAAGCGGCCTAAGCTTCGAAGAAATTAGTGATAAGATTAAAAAATATATGAAAACAACACATATTATTTTTGCATTGTCCTCATATAATAACCTTGTTCGCAACGGTAGAATTCCAAAAATCGCAGGATTGGTTGCAGGCAAGTTCAAGTTAACAGGTATCGGAATCGGCAGCCCACAGGGAACAATCGATATCAAAAAAATTGTCAGAGGAAGCAAAAAGATTGTTGATACTATCGTCAGCGATATTAAGACTAGAGGAGAGAACTGCAAGAACGTAGTTATTTCTCATTGCGAAAACTTAGAGCTTGCCGAAAGTATCAAGCAGGCTATTAATACAGCCTGGGATAATATTAATGTAACAATTATTCCAACAAGAGGTCTTTGCAGCTACTACGCAGAGAGGCAGGGAATTATTGTTGGTTTTTAGAAAAAGCGCCTGGTATTATAAAAAATACAAAAATTGAGTATATGAATAATACCAAACGGTGCTAAACTACTAATATGCCAAGTTAACATCTGGCGTAATGCAAATTAGGGGGGCTACGCTATAGAAGATGTTACTAGAAAAGGGGGAATAAATGGCAAAAATTAGTAGAAACCAAATAACTAAATATGTTTTAACAGCAGTTTTTGCAGCCATGGTTTTTGTTGGAACTGTAGTTGTCCAAATCAGCATTCCGGCCACGGGCGGATACGTTAACATAGGCGATGTTTTTATAATACTAGCAGCTTTTACGCTGGGTAGTGTTTACGGCGGCATTGCCGGAGCGGTTGGCGCAGGTTTGGTAGACTTGATGTTTTATCCGACATATGCACCGGCAACTATCGTAATCAAGTTTATTATGGGAGTTGTGGCTGCTATTTTTGTAACGTCTAAGTCCACTGGTAAGGTGAAGATGGCTGGCGTGGCGCTTGGCGCGTTTTGCAGCGAAATCATAATGGTTGTAGGCTACCTGCTGTACGAAATCGCAATCATGGGAGCAGGTGCAGCGTTGGCTGGTATTACCGGAAACATTATTCAAGGTGGGGTTAGTATAGTCATAGCGCTTGTGCTAGTTAGTGTTTTGGACAAAACGAGGTTCTTATCAATTTACAGCAGGAGAATGGGAAGATAACAATGAGCAATATTTATGAAGAAGCAAAAAAAATAGTATTAGAAGTTATTGAAAAAGCTGAGTTGAAAGAGGGAGATGTGTTGGCAATTGGTTGTACAACAAGTGTTGTAGTTGGCCAGACTATCGGAACTCATTCAAGTTTTGACACAGCTAAGGAGCTTTTTGGCGCTCTTTATGAGGAGACAAGCAAGCGAGGTATTTATATTGCGGCTCAGTGTTGCGAGCACTTGAACCGCGCGCTAATTGTAGAAAAAGAATTGCTAGAAAAGCCAACTGGAAATTACAGACCTAATGTTTTTGGTGATGTGGTAAATGTAAAGCCCCAGCCTAAAGCTGGTGGATCATTTGCGACTACTGCGTGGGAGACATTTAAAGAGCCTGTGGCCATCGAGACTATCCAGGCGGATGCGGGAATCGACATCGGAGGAACGCTAGTTGGAATGCACATTAAAAGGGTGGCAGTTCCTATTAAACTTAAGAACAAAACTATCGGAGAAGCTAATGTAATTGCAGCTAGATCTAGAGCCAAATATATTGGTGGAGAGAGAGCTATATACACAGAATAAAATGGTCTTGTTCCCTTGATATACTACGTATATCAAATATAAGTATACTTTGACAAGTATACTTATATAAAAAACTTATTTACTAGGGAGGGAACATGGAGAGCATACGTTATACGACATCGTTATTTACTTTTTATTTAAAAGGTGAAATCAATAGCGAAAAGAATTTTATTAACTTTAAAGTACCAAATACTATTTTAGGATTGATACCATTAGGAACCAAAAAAGACAGTATGGCAATTCACAACATTGCGTCTACTTCAACAAGTTTTAAATTAAAATTGGGCAAAATGCTTTTGGGAGTACTTGCAGTATTTTTAGGTTTTGCATTGTTTGAAAGTAGTGTGTTGTGGGCTTTAATTGTTTTATTAATAGGTGCTAACTGGGTAATAGATGCCTTTGAAATTGATTTGGTGGTTAGAACTAATTCCGGTGAAATCAAAATTATCGATTTCCTAATCTTTGAGAAGTCAAAGGCAGAAGAGGCCAATAAAGCTATACTGAGTATGATCTCACAGAGATTAGATGACACAAATAATAGAGAGCAAACGGATAGAATAGTAGATGCTATTAATAAAAAATAGTATTCAGGACATTCTTAAAAACTATTAAGATAGAAAGGAGAGCTAATTGATAGCTCTTCTTTTAGTATATAACAAAATGATGTTTTGATTTAGAAAAAAACGCTACTGTGATATAATAATGTAGTTAAATAGTTTATCTACAGGAGGTAATCATGGCGGAACTAAAAACCTATAGAGGACATATCAGAAACTGGAAAAGCTTGTGCGAGGAGCTAGGCGTTAGCCAGGACCTTAGCAGAGAAGAAAGAGAAAACGCAATTTTGGTTAAGGCTTACGAAAAATGGGGAGTTGATGTTGCCAATCATTTGGTTGGAATGTTTGCTTTTGCCATTGAGGATGGCGACCGCACAGTGTGTGTGAGAGACCATTTCGGAACAAAGCCTTTCTACTATTATGTTACTGCAGACGGCAAGCTTTTGTACGGAACTTATATTAGAGATATTTTGGGACAGGAAGGATGCGTCAAGGAATTCGACAAGGATATGCTTCAGATATATCTTAACTTCACATACATTCCTGGCGACCACACAATGTTCAAGGGAATCAAAAAACTTCTTCCTGGACATACACTTACTTTCCAAAACGGAGAGGTTACAATTAGCAGATATTTCAAACCTGAATATCATCCAGAGTCAGGCAAAAATCTTGAGGATTGGGCCAACGAAATATCTGATACTATGAAACAGATTATGACAGAGGTCAAAACAGCGGACGAGACAGCTTACTCATTCCTTTCAAGTGGTGTGGATTCATCATATGTTTTGGCAATTAGTGATGCAGTGTCAGCAGCTTCAATCGGCTACGACGATGATAGTCTAGGCGAGGTGGCAACATACAATGGAGTTCACTACAATGAGGCGGACTTAGCAGCAGTTACTGCCGAGAAGTTCGGTAGAAAGTTCTCCAAAAAAACTGTTTATGCAGATGAGTACTTCAACGAAATTCCATTCGTTATGGAAAACATGGAGATGCCACTTGGTGATGCCAGTGCAGTTACTTTTTCGCTAGGATGCAGAGCTGCCGCTGAGGGAACTAAGCTTTGCTATTCTGGAGAAGGCGCTGACGAGTTCTTCTGCGGTTACAACGCATACCGCAACCCTGTTAATTTTGACAAGGTTCGCAACAAAAAGTACATTGGCAGCACTAACATAATGCACGAGGATGAGAAGCAGAGATTGCTCAAGTACTACAACCCAGAGATGCAACCATTCAACATGGTAGAAGCTATCTATGACGACAACAAGGACGCCACAGAGCAGGAAGTAATGAGTATGATCGACATCATCAACTTCCTAGAGGGAGACATTTATCTCAACGTCGACAAAATAAGTACAGCTAACAATCTAGAAGTTAGAATGCCAATGACTGATATAAGAATGTTCGATATCGCATCACGTATGCCTATCGAATACAAGATAGATGAGGAGCAAAACAAAATCGCTCTTCGTACAGCAGCAGCCAAGGTTCTTCCAGAGGAAATCGCCTTCAGAAAAAAACTAGGCTTCGTTGTTCCAGTTAGATTCTGGCTATCCAAAGAACCATACGCTAGCAAAATCAGAGAAAAATTCACTAGCGCTACTGCAGAAAAATTCTTCCACACAGAAGAACTAGAAAAAATACTAGACGAGTACATCGGCGGCAACAGCAACCTATGGCTCAAAACATATGTAATATACGCATTCCTAGTATGGTACGACATCTACTTTGAAGCGTAAGCAGGAAAACAAGCGCCACCGCAGGTGGCAATGCGCCGCAGACGGCATTTGTTTTTAAACGGAGGGCAATATGGAAAAAGTTACAGACACAATTATTAATATCGGCGTAAACGATTACGACATAACTCTTTTTGAAGGTCAGTACGAGCTTGAAGCTGGAATGGCTTACAACTCATACGTGATCCTTGACGACAAGATTGCAATTATGGATACAGTTGATTCTGATGTTACAGAACAGTGGCTCAAGAATCTAGATGAAGCGCTAGACGGCAAGACACCTGACTATCTAGTTGTTCATCACATGGAACCAGATCATTCAGGAAGTATTGAAGTTTTGGTTAACAAGTATCCAAACATTACTATAGTGACTTCTGCCAAAGCTGTTGAATTGATGCAGCAGTTTGCAAGCAAGCCAATCAATCAGGAAATACAGGTTGTAAAAGAGGGTGACACACTAGAACTTGGTTTACATAACTTGAGTTTTGTTGCCGCACCAATGATCCATTGGCCAGAGGTTATTATGTCATATGACTCAGCTGAAAAAGTTTTGTTTAGTGCAGATGCTTTTGGCAAGTTCGGAACTAGAGATGCTGATGAAGACTGGGCTTGCGAGGCTAGAAGATATTACTTTAACATCGTAGGCAAGTATGGCGCCCAGGTTCAAAACCTATTGAAGAAGGCGGCCAACCTAGACATTCAGACTATCTGCCCTTTGCACGGCCCTGTACTTACAGAAAACCTAGAATATTATGTCAACCTATACGACACATGGAGCAAGTATGAACCGGAGGACAAAGGTGTGTTTATAGCATACGCTTCTATTCACGGCCATACTGCAGAGGCAGCTAAGAAGTTCAAAGAAATCCTAGAGGCAGCCGGCGAAGAAAAGGTTGCAATAGCAGATTTAAGTAGAGAGGACATTCATGAAAGCGTTGAAGACGCATTCAGATATGACAGACTTGTTCTTGCAGCAGCATCATATGATGCTGGAGTTTTCCCTCCAATGGAAGATTTGCTTAGAAGACTTAAAGCCAAGGGGTACAAAAACAGAACAATCGCAATTATCGAAAACGGATCTTGGGCACCTTCAGCAGCAAGAACAATCAAGGCTTTGCTTGAAGGCATGCAGGTAGAGATTCTAGAAGATGTAATCACTATCAAGTCACGCATGAACGACCAGAACATTGAAGAAATGAAAGCTTTAGCTGAAAAGCTAGTTAAGTAGCATTAATAACTTGGATATAAAGAGTGAAAACTACTTTGTTAAAAGGTGGGTTTCACTCTTTTTTTAGGAAATTACCTACGAAACAGCCGACCTGCCCAGATGTATGCAAATTCTAAAATTGGCATTTTTGCAAAATGCATACGAAATGGCCAACCTGCCCAGATGTATGCAAATTCTAAAATTGGCTTTTTTGCAAAATGCATACGAAACGGCCAACCTTCCCAGATATATGCAAATTCTAAAATTGGCATTTCTTCAAAATGCATACGAAATGGCCAACTAGCCCAGATGTATGCAAATTCTAAAATTGGCATTTTTATGAATTACCTACGAAATGGCCAACTAGCCCAGATGTATGCAAAACGAAAAATTGAGCTTCATGCAAAATGCATACGAAACGGCCAATCTGCCCAAATGTATGCAAAAATGAACCACGCGGAAAATTATGTAAACCAAACTCGGAAATAGTTTACATAAAACGGAGCCAATTACAAAAGAAAAATAAGCACCTTTTTCGTATTGACTTATATATATAATGGGGTAAAATAGATTAGGACAAAGTGATACAAAAAAGCAACTTTTGTATCACATCACAAGCTAACAACCATATCAAAACAAATAATTAATTATTATACAAGGAGTTATTATGTCAGATTATATTATAAGTACTTGTTCTACAGCAGATATACCTGAGGAAACATTTAATAAATATGATATTGTATGTGTTCCTTTTAATTTTTATATTGATGATGTTCCATACAAGGATGACCTAGGAAAGAGCATCAGCAATGAGGAATTCTATGAAAGATTGGACAAGGGAGCAGACGTTAAATCTTCACAGGTAAGCGTTGGTGAGTATACTGAAATTTTTGAAAAATATCTCAAAGAAGGCAAGGACATTCTTCACTTGGCTTTGGATACAGGTATCTCAGGTACATACCAGTCTGCCATGATAGCTAAGCAGGATTTGGAAGAGCAATATCCAGATAGAAAAATAATTGTTATAGATACTTTGGCAGCTAGCGGCGGATTGGGAATGTTCGCAGAAACAATTTCTGATCTTAGAGCCCAGGGCAAAACAATTGATGAGGCTGCACAGTGGGCAGAGGACAATAAGCTTAGATGTCACACATGGTTCTGCACAACAAGCCTTAAGCAGTTCATCAAAGGTGGTAGAGTATCCAAAACAGCAGGACTTGTAGGCGGAATGCTTAATATCTGCCCTGTTCTAAATGTAGGTAAAGAAGGAACTCTTGAGCCACGCAACAAAGTTAAAGGAATCAAAAAGGCACTTAAATCACTTGTTGACGCAATGGAAGAGTGGACAGAAGAGGGAACTGATTACAATGACAAAATCATCATCTCACACTCAGGATGTCTCAAGGATGCTGAGTACACAGTAGGTTTGGTTGAAGAAAGATTCCCTAACCTTAAAGGAAAGGTGCAGGTCACTAACGTAGGTACAACTATCGGTTGTCATACTGGTCGAGGAACAGTAGTTATAAGCTTCTGGGGTAAAACAAAAGTCGACTAGTTTTGATCAAAATAAAAACTAAAAAGAAGAAATATCATATGCAGTATGATATTTCTTTTTTTATTGCACATAAGCCTCAATTCTTTTTTATAGAACATATGCCGCAGTTCTTTTTTATATCACATAAGCTGCAATTCTTTTTTTATTGCACATAAGCCGCAATTCTTTATATTTGCGCCGAATCGTTGTAAAATAAAAATAGAAACAATGAACGGAGAGTGATATGAAGTACGATGTAATAATCATAGGCGGCGGGGCTGGTGGCCTTTTTGCTGCTTACGAATTCCAAAAAAATAACAAAAACATTCAGGTGGCCTTGCTGGAAAAAGGCCCATCACTCGGCGAGCGCAAATGTCCTATCGATGGTGACAAAATCAAGAATTGCATTAATTGCAAACATTGTTCAATAACGACGGGCATCGGCGGAGCAGGAGCGTTTTCTGATGGTAAGTATACGATTACGAACAGTTTTGGCGGCGACTTCTACAGTTATGTGGGGGAAGACGTGGCGTTGGAATTGATGGAGTATGTAGACAATATCAATCAGGAGTTTGGCGGCGGCGGAGCTAAGATTTATTCAACAGCCGGATCCGAACTAAAGCGCGACGCCCTGAGGTTTGACCTTCATGTTTTGGACGCAAGGGTTAGGCACCTGGGAACAGAGCGCAACTATGTAATATTGGAAAACCTGATCAACCATATAAAGGACAACATCGACATACATTGCTACGAGGAAGTTAAAGACATCGAAAAACTAGATAAAGGATGGGGAGTAGTGTGCGCTAACGGCAACAGTTATCAGGCTGATTATGTCATTGTTGCAGGCGGAAGAAGTGGCTCAAAATGGACTGCAGATATATGTCGCAAGTTTGGGATCAGAGGCGAAAACAATCGCGTAGATATTGGAGTGAGATTTGAGTGCCCGGCAGAAATATGGGAGCCGGTAACTGACTCGGTTTACGAGAGCAAAATAATGTATCGTTCACCTAAAACTAGAAGCGTGTGCAGAACTTTTTGCATGAATCCTCACGGTGAGGTTGTTGCAGAAAACACTAACGGAATAGTTACTGTAAATGGGCACAGTTACGATGACCCATTAATGTACAGCCCTAACACTAACTTTGCTCTCCTTGTGACGCACAAGTTTACTGAGCCGTTCAAGGATTCTAATGCTTACGGTGAGCATATAGCCAGCCTGACAAATATGCTTGCGGGAGGAGTTATGGTTCAGCGTTTTGGCGACCTGCTAGAAGAGCGCCGAACTAACGCGAAGCGATTAAAGGAAGGATTTGTTAAGCCTACCTTAAAAGCGAGCCCTGGCAACTTGGCCTTATGCATGCCTAAAGCTACATTAGATACGATAATTGAAATGATTTTTGCGCTGGATAAGTTGGTGCCGGGAACGGCCAATTATGACAATCTTCTTTATGGGACAGAGGTCAAGTTTTATAACTCAAAGATTGAGTTGGACAGCAATCTGGAAAGCAAAGAAAAAGGATTGTACTTCATAGGTGACAGTTCGGGAACAACTCATTCACTGGCACAAGCGTCGGCGGAAGGTGTTTATGTGAGTAGAATAATAAGTGAACTTTTGGAAAAATAGTTGAATGATTAACAGAAAAAGGTTCGCAAAAAAAGCAGATTAACAGAAAAGTTTTTGGTGACGAGTCAAAAACTAAATATAGAAAAAGCAGCTTCGGGAAAATACCGTGAGCTGCTTTTTAATTATGTTTTATAATTTAGTTTTTCTTTTTTGTCTTTTTGACCTTAACTTTTTTGACCTTAACTTTTTTGATTTTGGCTTTGGTGCTCCAAGCGCCGTTGCCAACATTAGTTGTATAAGATCTTACTCTGAAGTAATATGTTTTCTTTTTGCTAATCTTCGAAATTGTTTTCTTGTTAGTTGTGCCGGACTTGACTAGAACTTTTTTGACTTTGGTCTTAAAGGACTTGTCGGTTGAATATTGGATTTCGTAGCCGGAGCAAGTTTTTTGTGCGTTCCAGTGAAGAGCGACTTTGGTGTTGTAACGAATTGCTGAGTAGAATTTGCTCTTGTGAGGCAAAATCTTAAACGTTGTAGAAAGACTTCCTGTAAGCTTTCCTGTAGTTCCGTTTTCCTTGCCAGTAACCTTCACAGAAGCGATGCCGGTGTGAGTGTTGTCAGAATAAGAAATCGAATATTTGCTAGGGTCCATTAGCTGGCCGTTGACGAACAATGAAACATTAGGTTTGATTGCAGTACCAGCAACAGCTCCTGCAGTCCAAAGTGTTGAATTGAGAACAACGTTACCCTTAGTAATGCATAGATAAGGATTGTTTTCTACGTGGTCTGTGCTGATAACACCGTTCTTTATATGCATGACGATATCGCCGTCTGTTGTTCTGTATGTTTTGGCAAAAACCTTTGCCAGCCTTTTGAGAAGTGAAGCTCGTGGCAAAAGATTATCTGCAGAATATGGCGCGGCACTAATAACCGCGTGAGTTGGTTTGACCTTTTTGAGGAACTGTGTTGAAGTAGAAAGCGCAGCTCCGTGATGTCCCACCTTGAGAATGTCGGCGGCGAGATCACACTTGGCCTGAATTAGTTTTTCTTCCATCGTAGAAGGAAGGTCGGCGGTAAGTAGAATCGACTTGTTGTCAATTGTAACCTTTAGAACAATGCTTGACTCGTTGTATGTAGTTCCCTGTCTGCCGTCGTAGATAACTTTGATCTTGGCAGAACCTAGAGTCCATGTTTCGCCATCAACTGGATTGTGGAAAGGTGTGCCCTCCTCTTTGATAGCGTTGATGAAACGTGAGTAAGCTTTGATTGGCTTAGGCACGTCGTTGAGAATTGTGTTGGCCACATTGTACTCCTCATAAACCTTGTACATTGAACCAATATGGTCTCCGTCAGGATGAGTCGCCACAACGTAGTCGATATTTTTTTCTGGAATATCGAGCTTCTCGAGATAACTCATAAGCATTTCTGAGTTCTCCGCATAACCGCTATCCACAAGCATATAATGGCCGCCGCTTTCTAGCACGATAGCATCTCCGTGTAAAACATTAATTGTGTGCATTGTGAGTTCTCCAGCCTTTGCAATAACTGGAGCGACCAAAACAAAAGCACAACACAAAAACAGCGCGGCAATATATTTGATTATAGTTTTGTTGTTTTTTTGCATACTAACCTCTAAAAATCAATCATTTATATAATGCTCTTCATACGATTTGTTGAGATAATCCTTGGCTCTAAGCAACACCTTAAAGAACAAGCCGTAAAGTGCAACTGCAAGAATAATTCCGAACCAAGCCACGTTAGTCAACGGTGTGAAATCCGCCCCAAGCCAAAAAGCAAAAGTGCTTATAACCTGAGATGGAAAAGCAGCATACCATATTATTTTGCACCACTTGCGCTCGTCTCTGCACCAAACACCCGGAATCATCGCAAACAATCCACTGATAATAATGAAAATTGTAATGGCGTTGATCATAAGATATATAATGCCGAGGGAAAACGCGCCATACACTAGCGAAAGTGAGTTGATGAAAATCGGCAACGCAATGATGATTGCTCGAACGATAATGCCGGCAATAGACATCATTAGTCCCATGACGAAACGCTTGCTACACTTCATAAGAAGACAGCTTGCGATAGCCAAAAACAAAAATCCCAAAACATCACTAAAGATGTCTGCATAAAAGCCTCTGTCGTTAGACCCCTTAAAGAAAACCTTGTCGATAACCTTAGTCTTAGCAGTACTTACATTGTTTTGCTCCTGGCCAACTAGCGGCTTCTTGTCTGTCTTGGGTGATGTGTCAATCAACTTGTATGTGCATCTGGCGTTATAATTAGTTTTTATGTTATAGTATTGAAATTCTCCGATTACTTTGGTAGTATTTTTGTACTTGTGAGGATAGCTCAAACCAGTCGGACATGAAACATCCAATACGACAAAAACAAAACCAAGGGCTATGAGAACCAATGTTATTTTTAGCTTTGTGATCATATTTTTTACCTCGCTCGTAAACCTACAAGACCTAATTATAATGCCAAAAAACAAAAATGCAACTCCGAAAATTCTAATAGGGAGACATTAAATGCATTATATATAGGAAAAAACGATGAAAAAGTGTACCAAGACATAAGGGGGATTTATGTATAAGTATAAAGATAAAGCAAGATACAGTTTAGTGAACAACAAGGGATATATTCCGCCACATCAGATTCTCAATTATTTCCAAAACTGTTCTTCAGAGCAGTCGGAAGTGATTGGCAAGGGCGTCAAGTATATGATGTCACAAAAAAAGGCATGGGTGCTTTTGGGGTATAAGCTGGTGATACAGCGCCCTATCAAGTACGAAGAGGAATTGATTGTGGGAACTGAACCTACAGGATTTAAAGGCTTTTTTGGCAGAAGAAATTATTGCATTATGGATACTGAAGAAAACTACATCGTTCAGGCAGATTCTCTATGGACGCTTATTGATATGGAAGAGAGAGGTCCGGTGAGAATCACTGAAGAGAACTTCAGTGGATACACATTAGGTCAGTCTTTTGAGAACGTTAAGGCTGCTCGCAAACTTCGTTTCAAAAGCGAGGGTGAGCCTAAAGGAGAGTTCGAAGTTCTCAAAAACTATATAGACAACAATGGTCATATGAACAACGCCAATTATTTGATGCTGGCTGATGAATTTTTGCCAAGCATTGAGGATATTGCGGAGATTGATATCGCATTTATTAAGGAAGCAATGTTGGGACAGAAGATGGAAGCCTATGTTCACGATGAGGA